>CAVICI010000001.1:0-106773 GCA_963640995.1 Dialister hominis
TCGAACGGAATCAGAAATCGACGGCAGACACCAGGTCTGAGAAGCACCAACTTTCTTGTCACCTAGCCCGTGGTTTGATGAAATAATCATTATCTCGATCATCTCGCTTAGTGATACAATCCAATCATGGCCGCTCGCCCGGCCCGCAACACGTATATCGGACCGCCCGATTGCGGACCGTGAACATGAGCGCCATGCTGCCTTTCATAGCCGTTGCGGCCGGCGGAGCCATCGGAGCTGTTCTGAGGTTCTCCGTCTACAAGACGGTGGACACCGAGTTCCCTTGGGCCACGTTCCTGGTGAACATCATCGGATGCTGCTTCGCATCGTTCCTAATGTTCAGGTACGGAGGCGACATGGGCGACGTCCTCAGGTCCTTTGTGTTCGTGGGGATCTTCGGAGCCTTCACCACCATGTCCACGTTCTCCATTGACACGGTCAACCTGATGGTTGCGGGGACATTCGGGCAGGCTGCTGCCAACATATTCCTGAACGCAGGATGCTGCATCATAGGTGCGGTCGCCGGAAGGTACGTTGCGCTGCTCTGAGCTTCATTGCTCCACGGGCTTCCTGATGTCGGCGAACTTGAAGTCAAGGGCTTTCGGCAGGTCCGCCACGGCCATCTCTATCTGGTATCCGACCTTCCCCGCGCTGAAGTAGATCCTCTCCTGTTCTTCTGCGGTGGCGTCGATGACCACCTTCATGGGCCTCTTGATGCACAGCGGCGAGCATCCCCCGTGGACGTATCCGGTCAGGGGCAGGAGGTCCTTGGACTGGATCATCGACAGCGACTTCTCCCCTACGCTGGCGGCTGCCTTCTTCAGGTCCAGGTTCCCGGTCACGGGCACCAGGAACACGTAGTACGCGCGCTCCTTGCTCTGAGTGACCAGCGTCTTGAACACCTCCTCCGGGGCCTCTCCCGTCGCAGCGGCCACTTCCATCCCGCTGAGGGGCTCGTCCGAGTAATGGTGGACGGTGTACGGTATCCCGAGCTTGTCGAGATGCCTCATCGGATTCGTCTTCGCTTCCATGGCGCTTCGATTCCAGTCTCCGGTAAAAAGGATGGCGGTCGAATGTCAGGGGGCACGGCATCCCGCGCACATGTTCCGACAGACCCAATCAATATCAAGAATGACGCATTGCGATGACGCATGCTCCTAAAAGCCCAGTCCGTCACGAAGGCGTTCGGCCCCCATAAAGTCCTGAAGGACGTCAGCCTCCAGATCAACGAAGGGGACAGCATCGGGCTGATCGGGGTGAACGGGGCAGGGAAGAGCACATTCCTCAAGATCATGCTCGGCCAGCTCAAGGCCGACACCGGAGAGCTCATCAGGAACACCGAGCGCATAGGCTATCTGGAGCAGTTCGCCGAGTCCTCGTCGGAGTTCACCGTCCGCGATGTCCTCGGAAGGCCCTACGGCCACATAGAGAACCTGAAGGCCAGGCTGCAGGAGATCGAGGAGCTCATGATCGCTGGTGGCGACATCGACTGGAACGCCCTGGCAGAGGAGAACGCCGCATTGGAGGCGCAGCTGGCCAAGGCGGACATGGAGGACGAGGGGAACCTCATCGCTGCCCTCGAGAAGGTCGGGTTGTCCGCAGACCTGATGGACAGGACCATGGACTCCCTTTCCGGAGGGGAGCGGACCAAGGTCATGCTGTCCAGGATCGTCGTCCAGGCGGACGACTGCGACCTCCTGGTCATGGACGAGCCCACTTCGCACCTCGACATCAACACCGTCGAATGGCTTGAGAACTACCTCATCGAGACCCACTGCTCTGTGCTGGTGATAAGCCATGACAGGTACTTCCTGGACAAGATCGCCACCCGCATGCTGGAGATAGACCACGGGAAGTCCAGGGAGTACAAAGGCAACTACTCCGACTTCGTCTACAAGAAGATGCTGGACATGGACCGCATGGAGAAGGAGTACAAGAAGTACGTCAACCAGAAGAAGAAGCAGGAGGAGATCGCCAAGCAGCTCCACCACGACCAGTGGTACATGACCGCCCACAAGACCAGGGAGAAGATCATCGCCAAGATGGAGGCGAAGGAGAGGCCCGACCAGAACCGGGAGATCACCGTCAGGATCCAGGCGGCCCACAAGTCCGGGAAGAACGTCATCACCGCGAAGGGCCTGAAGATTGACTTGGGCGGAAGGACCATCCTGTCCGGAGTGGACCTGGACATCCAGAAGGGCGAGAAGATCGGCATATTCGGGAGCAACGGCGAGGGCAAGTCCACGCTCGTCAAGGCGCTGCTCGGCGAGATCCCTTCCGAGGGGGACCTGTGGGTGGCCCCCGGCGCCAAGATAGGGTATTATTCTCAGCATCACGACAGGCTCGACCTGAAGCTCACCGCGGAGGAGCAGCTCCTTCAGCTGGTCGGGAAGGACCGCAGGGTCGAGGTCAGGACGATCCTCTCCAGGTTCCTGCTGTTCGGAGAGGAGGTTGAGAGGCCCATCGGTACCCTTTCAGGAGGCCAGAGGGCAAGGGTGGCCATGTGCCTGCTCCTGCTGGACGAGACCAACGTCCTGGTCCTGGACGAGCCCACGAACTACCTGGACATCCCTGCGAAGCACGCGGTGGAGGAAGCTCTCGTAGAATACGACGGGACCGTCATCACAGTCACTCACGACAGGTACTTCCTGGACACCGTGTGCACCAAGATGATAGAGGTCGCGAACGGCCATGTGAAGACGTTCGCAGGCACGTATTCGGAGATGAAGGGCCGTCCGAACGTCAGGGAGATCGTCATGGATGCCGACGAGTACAGGGTCCTGGCCCCGTTCACGAACTGGGTGAGCGGCAAGAAGTACGCCAAGGGAGACAGGGTCCTCATCACGCCTCCCGAGGAGAAGAGCTTCGAGTGGGCCCTGAACCAGGGGAAGCTGAAGAAGACCGGCGGCCGCCAGAGGAAGAAGGTCGACGTGGACAAGCACCCTATCGACGACGGCAAGGATTGATCCCCGGTCAGGTCACGGAGGTCCCGTTGCCATCGCCTCTGCATGCCATGCACGTGGCGAAGGTCACCATGGATGCGACGATCAGGAACGTTCCTCCCAGGTACCCCAGGGTGTTCAGCCCGAAGGACTCGTAGAATATCCCTCCGAGGAAGGAGCCGGCAGCTATCCCGATGTTGAACGACGACGGGTTCAGGCTGGATGCGAACGTCAGAGATTCCGGGTAATCCCTTGCCGAGATCTCCATCAGGTGTATCTGGACAGGGGAGTTCATTATGTAGACTAGCAGCCCGAAGCATATGAGCACTATCATCCCGAGAACAGGGCTGCACACCGCCGTGGGCAGGATGAACAGGAACGCCGCTTCGACGATGTACGTGACGCGGAGGGTCTTGAACCCGCCCTTCCCGGCTACCTTGCCGGAGACGATGTTGCTGATGAGCATGGCGATCCCCATGGCCATCAGGCCGATGCTCACGTTGGACTCCGTGAACCCTATCTCCGTCTCCAGGATGGGCGTGATGTAGGTGTAGACGGAATAGTACCCCATCGCCCCGAACACGGTTATCATGACTCCCAGCAGGATACGCTTGTCTTTCATGAGCTGGAAGACCCCGCCTTTCCCGGAGCTGCGCTTCTCTGCGGCAGGGAGCCTGGGGAGCAGGACCGCGGCCGCCAGCGTGCCTGCGACGCCCATGATCAGGATGAGTATGAAGACGCTCCTCCAGCCCATGGAATGGCACATGGCGGTCCCGAGAGGGACGCCGATGACCGATGATATGCTGAACCCTGCGTAGATCAGGGCCACCGCGCCGGGCCTGAACCTGGGGGTCACCAGGTCCATGACGAAGGTCAGCCCGACCCCCAGCAGGGATCCGGAGACCGCGGCCGTTACGAGGCGCGACGCGGCCAGCTGGATGTAGTCCGCGGCCGCAAGAGTCCAGAGGTTGGCGGCGAGGAACAGCGCGCACATGCCCATCAGGATCCTGTACCTGCTGTACCTGCTCACGCCCGCGGTTATGACCGGGGTGAGGATAGCATATCCGATTGCGAAGATGGAGACCAGGTTCCCGACAGAGGTGTACGAATACCCCATGTCGTCGGCCATGTCCGGCAGGATCCCCATTATGATGAACTCGCTAGTCCCCATCACGAAGCTGAGGATCACGAGGATGGCGATCTGCGGAGTGAGCAGCCTGTCTTCCATGAACGGCATTTCGGGCACGGATATATACGCCTTGCCGACGGTTCAGGGCATCTGTCCAGACTTGGCCCACCTTTCCATGTCATCTATCGTGACCAGCTTCAAATCGGGGTCGGGCTCCTCCTCGAGATGGCTCCTCAGATAGTCGGAAAAGCCGGATCTCGAGAAGATGATGAACCTGCGGTTGGCAGGCTATTCCCTGATGACGTCCGCGCGTCCCTTCAGCAGGTCGACCTCTTTCCGCCCCACGGGCTTGTTGGTGAACTTGCACTCGCCGACCATAGATGGCGCATGTCTTCGGCCTGTCTCTGGAATACAGGTCTTCCAGCGCTTTCGATTCGATCTCCCTGCCGATCAGCTCCATGCATGGCGATGGTCATCATGACGGACATAGTTGTCCAGGCACGAACTAGTTTGAAGTAGTATCAATTTTATGAACTAAATTGAACCGGTCCTCAAGGCAGAGGCCTCATGGCGCAGAAGGGTGGAATCGGTTCGATGACCTGGTTTCAGGCAGCCGTTAGCCAGGTTGCGCTTTCGTTGAAAGGATGTCGTCAGAAATTATAAACGATGACCGAGTTAGACGTTCCATGAAGAGCGCATGGCCTATCGCGTTAGCGATATTGGTCGTCATTGCCGGAGCTACCGTTGTATGCGTCCATTTTTTCAGCGATGACGGCAGCAGGTCTATCGAATATGTGCTCGACGGCGGCACCCTCCCGGACGGCGCCCCTGCCAGCTACAAGGAGGGGACCCCGCTCGATCTTCCGGAGCCTACGAAAGAAGGCTATGTTTTCAGCGGATGGTACACCGACAGAGAGCTCACGTCGAAGCTGGAATCTGTCACAGCTGAAACCAGGGGGAATCTGACCCTGTATGCTTCATGGCTCAAAGGGACAGAGCACAAGATAACGTACAACCTTGACAGCGGAACCATCGGCGAAGGCGCAGTTTACGTCTACGTCTCAGGCTATAAGACCGAGCTGCCGGACGCGACAAAGGAGGGCTGCGACTTCGGAGGATGGCACCTCGATGCTGACCTCCAAAAGCCTCTCGTCGAGATTGGCATGAACACGACGGGCGATCTCGTCCTTTACGCGTGCTGGGTCGACTCCGACCACTCCGGAACGGCATACGTCTGGAACGTGTCCGGAACGTATGGGTACCTCCAATCGAACTCCATCTCGGGCACCATCACATGGAAGTACATCACGATGAAGGGCGATGAATCGTACTACATCACAGAGAGGAACATCACCTACGCCGGATCCGGCACCAAGACCGTGGACAACAGCACCACAGGCGGCTGGACCAACGAGAACTTGGTCCCCATCTACTACATGTACAACGAGACTGTGGATGGTTACTGTTGCACCGTGTGGACGGACCACAACGGCTCCACGTATTGGCTTTACCATATGGACCTCCAGGTGAAGATGCATTACCAGTCAGAAAATATGGTCATTACGCAAATTCTTTCCGAGACATACGAGTTCGAGCCTGAGACGGCCTTCGAGCCTAATGTGACCGCTTCGTATCCGCTGAAGGTCAGCGGCATCGGGGAGTACACGATCGGGGACGATGTGACCCTTACCGCCGAGGGTGAGGGCTTCATCGCATGGTACGTGAATGGGGAGGAGTATTCTGCAGAACGCACAGTCACCATCAAGCGCATGGATCCGACCGTAGAGGTCGTCGCGAAGACCAGCACGCCATACATGGTATTCGATGACGGAGACTCTCTTTCTGAATACGGGTTCGGAGAAGCAACGGTCACCGATTCAGCCGGAAACAAGGTGTCCTCCGACCTGAGCAGGCTAGATCCCGGATATTACACGGCCACGATGGAATCGGGAAGCTACAAGGAGTGCCTGATGTTCGTCAAGGACGGCGCCAGGACGTTCTCGCAGACCTGGACGTACTCCGGGAAGGAGTATTCCATATCGATCGACCTGAAGTACAGCGACGTGTACTACTACGTCTACAACCACCCGTACCAGATGAGGACATCTTTCAACGACCCGGACTACCTAGCCACATATCACACGGTCAACGATCAGCACCTCAGGCAGATCGTCTCGGAGCTGAGGGGGATGTCCGCGGGGATGAGCGACTACGATTACGCCAGCTTCGTGCTGGCCTTCGTTCAGAACATCCCGTACCTGAATGACCAGACCGTCTACGGTCAGACAGAGTACTGGGCTTATCCGCTGGAGTACCTTTGGAACTCCGGAGGGGACTGCGAGGACTCCACGATATTCTACGACACGCTGATGCTGATATCCGGCTACAAGGCGGCCATGATGGTATTCTCAAACCATGCAATGTCTGCAGTGTCTGTGGATGGCGCCAGCGGGCTGTGCGTGTCCACGGGCGGCACGAGCTATTACTTCTGCGAAACCACCGGCACAAGATCGGACGGCACGCCGTACAAGATCGGCGAATCTTTCAGCAGCCGTTACAAACCGGACACCGTCGTCTATTGGTACCCGATAGAGACGGCCACGGGATGAGCCTCTTTGCCGGCCCCCTTCTCGGGGCCGGCCATGCCGAGGCGCAGCGTCAACAATAAGATATAGGCCACATATGGCCCGGCATGGATTTCACACCTTCCGATTTTCTGCTGAAGGTCCGCGGGAGCAGGCCTCTCGTGCACCACATCACTAATTATGTGACCGTAAACGATTGCGCTAACATCTGCATCTGCGCAGGAGGGTCTCCGGTCATGACCGACGGCCCGGACACCGCAGACATGGTGGCGATAGCTTCGTCCACGGTGCTGAACATCGGGACTCTCAATCCACGGACGGTCGATTCCATGGCTGTCGCGGCGGATGCCGCCAAGGGGAGGATCCCCATGATCCTGGACCCCGTGGGTGCAGGGGCGACTCCATACAGGACGGAGGTCGCAGGCATGCTGATGTCCAAGCATCCCGAGGTCATCAAGGGGAACGCAGGCGAGATCGGCGTCCTGTCCGGGCTCGGCGGAGAGGTCAGAGGAGTGGATTCCGACGGCTCTTCGGATACTGCCGAGGCCGTCCGCAGGCTGGCCGTCTCCCAGGGGTGCGTCGTGGCCGCATCAGGCCCTGTGGACTATGTTTCCGACGGGAAGGCCGTCATCGCCCTGTCCAACGGATCTCCGATGATGGAGAAGGTCTCGGGCACGGGATGCATGCTGTCCTCGGTCATCGGATGCTACGCGGGCGCATGCGGAGCTTCCGTCCAATCTGTCGCAGCGGCCATCACGGCCCTCAATGTCGCCTCGGAGAAGGCTTCGCAGAGCTGCTCCGGCCCGGGAACGTTCAAGACGGCCTTGATGGACTCCATGGATTCCCTGACTCCAGAGGAGATTGATTCCGCAGCCAGGTGGGAGGCCCTGTGATAGACGACATGCTGGAGTTCAACCGGAGGTTCGTCAACGGGAAGGGATACGAGAAGTACGAGACCACGAAGTATCCCGACAAGAAGGTGGCGGTCGTCGCCTGCATGGACACCCGCCTCACAGAGCTCTTGCTTGCAGCATTGGGATTGAAGAACGGGGATGCCAAGATAATCAAGAACGCCGGAGGGGTCATCCGCGGCCCGTTCTCCACGGAAGTGCGCAGCATCCTGGTCGGGATCTACGAGCTCGGAGTGGAGGACGTGATGGTCGTGGGCCACACGGACTGCGGGGCCCAGCATATCAACGGCCCGGACATGCTGGACGCCATGAGGTCCCGCGGGATATCCGACGATGCAATCGACCTGTGCAGGTATTTCGATGTGGACTTCGACGATTGGCTGTGCGGCTTCGACTCCGTGGAGGAATCGGTCAGGTCGTCGGTGGATATATTGGAGAAGCACCCTCTGATCCCGGACGATGTCAGGATATGGGGGTTCATCATCGACTCCCATACAGGCAAGCTCACTAGAGTCTGCCGATCAGAGCATCTTGAGGGCTCCGGTGACCTTGTCGATCTCCGAGTCGGGCGCAGGCCCGATTCCCACGACGGTCATCGAGCCCGGCTCTATCTGCGTCCTTCCGGCATCGGTTATGGCGCATGTGTAGAGGCCGCAGCTCCTGGCCTCGTTCATGTACTTGATCATCTCGTCCTTGTTGGCGACCTTGAGGACCACTTTCTTCTGCCCGTTGGACATCCAGGTGTCGAAAGACTTCCTGTCCATCTTCTGAGCGCGCAGCGCCAGCTCCACCGATGCGTGGCCGACCTGAGCGGCGATTTTCCCCTTTCCCATGTCCAGGTCCATCCTGACGAGGACGACGATCTTGTACTCCTCGGCAGAGCTCACGATCTTGAAACCGAATGCCATGTTCCTGCTGATGGCTGTCCTCTATATATTCACGCGCGTGCGAATCCCGGAGCGGACACGATCTCGCCATAATAGTAGCATCTGCCGGAATTGTATCCGTAAGCATCGTCCACGCATCCCAGCGGGGCGTCTCCTGCAGGATCGCAGAGGATGTACCTCTTGTCATCTTGGGTGAAGGAGACGAACGCGCAGCCGTCGGGGACATCTCCTGCGGTGTAGTATGATTGGATGGCGAGGAATGTCCTGTTGTGGTGCAACAGAAGCGCAGTTTCATATCCGGATGCCTTGAGCAGCGATGCTGCGAGGACGGAGAGGTCGCCGGAATCCCCTTGGCCGAGGTAGATGGTCTCGCCCGGGTACGCCCAGTATGTCAGGGCGGAATGGGCTTCAGTGTCGGATGCTTCCCTGTAGCATTGCTGGACATAAGCGAGGACGAATGATGCGAACTCAGGGCCTTTGATCCCCGTGTCAGGGTAGATCTTGAGGAAAGCGTCCTGGAGCCTGCCTGCAAGAAGGGCTACTGAATCAGTCATCGTTGCGAAGGATGCGGCCTCTCCCGCATTGTCGGTGCCGCGCATAGCGGTCTTGGATGTCAGAGTGAGGTACTCGTTCAATCCTGCTTTCGCTTCGACGGAGAACGTGCGTCCGTTGTATGTGAACATGCCCTCCCAGACGCTGTCTCCGAAGTACTGGATCCTCCCTACATGGACGTGCTGCTCCCCGGAATCGGATGCGCAGGTCACGGTGATGCTGAACGCTCCCGTGGACGGATTGCTCCAAATGATCTCGGCTTTGTCTTTGATGGAGACCTGATTGGCGCCGGTGGCCTCGTTACGGACTACCCACGAGAACATGCTGTAGCTTCCGGACACCTTGCTGTCCAACGCCACATGGAGCTCGTATTTGCCATCGGAGCTCTCTACCAGACGGGCATTGAAGCCCAGATCGCCGAAGCCCTCGATGAGCTCGATGTAGTCGCTCGTCCCGGGAATCAGAATCGCCGTGCCCGAGGGCCCCGGCCTCGGGTCGTCTCCCGAATGGGTCTCTTCCATCGGGGCGGTGAGAATGACGGAGAGCAGGGCCATGATTACCACTGCCAGGATGATGGCGGAGGCCAGATGCTTGAAGCGTCTGTCCTCCTGCACATCCATCAGGATGAACCTGAGCTTGCGTTTCGGTCTGTCTGCCGCGAGGTTCTGTCCGCATTCGGGGCAGAAAGGCACATCGTCGGAAACAGATTCCCCGCAGTTCGGGCATTTCATGGTCAGTACCAGTCGTTGCCCACGTAGGTGATGACGATGTCTTCGTCGCCCACGGTGAACGTCACCATGTGGTTGACATCCTGGGTCAGCGGAGTTCCGTTCAGGCTGATCGTCACATTGGTTATGGACGTCAGGAACTGGAGCGTTACCATGTTGTCGGGGATCACCTTGAGCACAACGTCCTTCACAAAGGTCTCGTCGGCCATGTAGCTCCCATTGAGCTCGACCTCGGTGTACTTGGCAGGGAGCTTGGCGGACTCGAGAGAACCCAGCTCGTTTTTCTCGCAGACGACCTTTTCGAACAGGAACACGCAGTCCTCGTCCCCTTCGGAAGTGATGTATTTTCCGGCGGCGGATTCCACATTGAACATGGTCGTGGACGTCGTCCACAAGGCTCCGGCGGACCCGATGTACTCGTCGATGGGGATGAAGCCGTTGAAGTCGTAGGACTTGGAATCAGACACTTCGGAGCCGAAGTCGTAGACGGAGTAGACAAGGCCGTCAGTTTCCGGGACGTCCATCTGTTCGAGAGCCCTGAACACTATGTTCTCTTTCACGGCTATGCTGTAGATCCCATCGTCATCGGCCCTGAGCACGCTGTCAATCGGACGGGCCACGCCGTCTTCTGTCAGGCCCACTTTCTCGGTGCTGCCGGTGTACTCGACGGAGAAGCGGAGGGTCCCATCGGTGACGCTGAGAGGCATCTGGATGATGTCGCCGTTCTCATCATAGAACACGACTCCGTCGCAGGCGTCGTCAAGGGTTATGGAGTAGTTGCCCGCCTCCAGGTCGCCGCCGTTTCCGGCAAGGCCGAAGATGAGAACCCCCGCCAGCATGACGGCCATCGCGATGCCGGTGATGTACCTGACGGTCCTTGCCGGCTTGCTGCCTTCTTTGGCGCTGCGGTTCCTGAGGGCGACCTTGACAGAGGACACCCTCTTCTTCTTCGCAGGCTCCTCGTCGGCCAGGCCTTTGACCTCTATGCCCTTGAGCGGGGTCATGCTGAGCGCGGGGTAGATTTCCTTGAAGGACACCTTCCTGTCTGTGGGCGTGTCGTCGGACACCCTGACGAAGATACCGTTGCTGGCCATCTCGAGGCCCTGGTGCGCCATTCCCTTGACGAAGGTCATGGCGGGGTTGATCTCTGAATCGGGGCATGAGCTCGCAATCCCGATGGTCAGGGGGTAGACCGAGACTATGTTCAGCGAGATGCCGATGGACTGGGCCACGGCGGACATCTTGCCGAAGAAGGCATCGAAGTTCTTCGGGCCTTCGCCGCCAGCCTGCCTCATGAACTTGGCTCCGAGGACCACCATCATGTAGTCCGTATCCAGGCCGAGGCCTTTGAGCGTCTCGAGGGTGTATCTCATGTACCCGTCCATGAACGAGCCGGCCTTGGTCCTGGTGTCCTTGAGGATGGCGGACACGGCCGAGCTGTCGCGGTTGACCTTGCGGCTCTTCTTCATGAGAATGGAGCATGACATGCCGTAGTAGGCGATCCCGGACTCCGAGTAGAACACGGAGATCACGCCGTCCTCGACCATCCTGAGCATGTTGGATGTTATCGTGGAGCGGGGGGCGTCAACCTGTCCGACGATGTCCGTGACGCAGAGGGGCCTCTCGTACACGGCATCGATGATGTCGATCTGGACCGGGCTTGTGATGATGCCGACGGATCCGTCCAGCTCCACCATAAGGAACCTGTCCGCGCTCTCGCTCTGGAACAGGGTCATGTTGATGTACGGCTCGGGGACCTTCTCGGCCCTCTCGTACACGACTTTGTACCTGATGCTGTCCTCCGAGGAATAGTCCTCCAGGGAGGTGATGGCCAGGGATTTGCCGGTGGCGTTCTCTACCGCCCTTCCCACGAAGGCCGAGAACATGTCAATCTCGCGGGAAAGTATCTCGTTCCCCTCGAAGACCAGGGTGAGCGGGCTGAGGGAGAACACGCTGAATTTGAATCCGGTCAGGTCCGCGAAGCGCTCCTTGATCTTGAGGATAGAGTCCTGCAAGTCGCCGTGGCCGATGTCGAATTTCATGGACTCGGCCAGGTCCGTGGCGTACCTGGAGCGGAGCTGGTCAAGGTTGAGCCCGATTTCCTGTGCGTAGCAGTCGAACATGTTGGCGACCGCGGCGAGCCCGGAGCAGTGCTCAGACGGGTTCCTGAACGTCTCCGCGCATCTCTTGGCGGCCTCCGAGTCGGGAACTGCGGAGCTGGCGATCTTCATGGCCAGGTTGGAATAGTAGACCGTCTTCTTGCTCGGGTCGGGCTTGAGCTTGACGATGACGCCGGTGTCGAGCATCTTGTCGATGGCGAAGTGGAGCGAAGAAGAAGGAAGGTCCAGGCTGGAAGTGAGGTCGCTGGGCCTCTTGTTGCCTGTGCACAGCTGATCGTAGACTGCAATCTGGAGCGGGTCCGTCAGAGGAACCACTCCTTTCTCGGTTAGGAGCAACGTGAAGTTGCGCAGATATTCATCCTGACCGCTCATGGAATCCGGATTGCTCTCCTATATTAATAATAGGAGGGGGTGGATTGTCGGATCTTGTATGCATTCCGGCTGCATCCGCTGACAGGGCTTTCATGTGGCTCTAGACGTCATTTCCGAGCATGGCGGATGATATGACCGTGCGCCGTTGGCTTCTGCGGACAGCACGCGAGAGATGGGCCCCCTGGTGCCGAGCCCTCTTGCCGCCGCATCGGTGCTGATAGACAAGGGACAGCCCGCATTATCGCAGGTCCTCTTCCATCCCGATGCAAGTGCCAGCAGCTCTGAATGGAGGCAGATTCTTATCGTTGGCGGGCTCCATTTCCAAGATGGGCGCGTGCCCTCTGAAGCGAGGCATTCCGGAACTTCCATCTCTCTGCCGTCGACGGTAGCGTCAGCAGAATTCCGGGGAGATATGAGGCCTGACCTTCAGTATGAGGTCCCTGAGCTCGTGGGCGGCACCGGAGATGTCGTCCTGGGCGACGACGGCGGACACCACTGCGGCGGAATCCGCGCCTGCGCGTATGACGTCCTGGATGTTGCCCCTGTTGATCCCTCCGATGGCCACTACGGGGATGTCCACGGCCTGGCGTATCTCGAATATGGGCCCGAGGCCTATGCCCTGGGCTGCATCTGGCTTCGTGGACGTTTTGAAGATAGCTCCGACCCCGACGTAGTCTGCGCCGGCTTCCTCGGCTATGACCGCCTGCTCGACGTTCTCCACCGATGCCCCTATGATCGCATCGTCGCCCATCAGCCCCCTCGCCACGGCCACAGGTATGTCGGACTGCCCGAGGTGCACTCCGTCCGCGCCGGAGGCCATGGCCACATCGACCCTGTCATTCACGATGAAAAGCTTGCACAGCTCGTCGGCGACCTCTCTGATCTCCAATGCCTGCTCCAGCATGGCCCCGCCCTCGGCGTTCTTCATCCTGAGCTGGACCACGTCGGCTCCGCCTTCGTATGCTAGCCTGGCGACCTCTGTGTCCGAGCGCCCTCTGGAGAGCCCGGAGTCCGTGACGACGTAAAGATCGAACATCTCCCGGAGAATCGCCGTTCGGTACTTAACAGGATGGATGGTTCGCAAGGTTTATCGGTGGCTTGCGGATTGGCAGGCCGATGAGCATCCTATACCGCTACGGGAGCACATATTACATCAACATGACCAATAAGTGCCCCTGCAGATGCATATTCTGCGTCAGGAACTCCACGCCCAGGTTGGGCGATGCCGATTCCCTCTGGCTCAGCGGGGAGCCGACTGTCGGTGAAGTTATGGACGCGCTCCGCTCCGCGGACCTGTCCGGATCCAGGGAGGTAGTCTTCTGCGGCTATGGCGAGCCGACCGAGAGGTTCGACGACGTCCTTGAATGTGCCAAGCGCATAAAGGCGGAGATCGGAAAGCCGGTCCGGCTGGACACCAACGGCCTCGGGAACCTGATCAACAAGAGGGACATCGTCCCGGAGATGGAGGGCGTGTTCGATGCCGTATCCATAAGCCTCAACGCTTCTTCCGCGGAGGAGTACCTGGAAGTCTCCCGTCCCGCCTTCGGAGAAGGGTCCTACGAGGCCGTGCTGGCATTCATCCGCGAGTGCAGGCAGAGGATACCCAGCGTCACCGTGTCGGTGGTGGGAGGGTCCATAAGCCCTGAGTCCGAGGACAAGTGCGCGAGGATCGCCAGAGAGCTCGGAGCGGCCTTCAGGGTGAGATGAGAGCCTGACAGCCCGTTCGACCGCGGGAATGGACCCTTTTTTATATTATATGGGTTATCGCCGATTCGGTAAAATGACTGGCGAAGAGAAGAAGAAGAGGGACCCGATATTCGCTACCTGCTTCGTTATATTCGTTCTGGCCGCAGTCGGGGTGCTCGGCGTGTTCGTCGACGAGCATTACCTGTCAGCCGACAAAGGCACTGTGGCCTACGGGGACAAGGTCTCCGTGCAGTATGTAGGAACCTTCTACGACTACTTCGGCGAGAAGGATGCCGTCGTGTTTGACACCAGCAGGAGCAGCGTCGGGAACAACGATTCGATCATCAAATCCAACTCATTCAGCGCTACTTCCTTCAAGGACACCTACTCCGTGACTATCGGAAGCAAAGGGTCCCTTGAAGCCTTCGAGAACTGTCTGGTCGGCCACAAGGTCGGCGACAAGGTCAGGGTGACCATCGACGATGCATATCCCGCAGGATCGAGCCCCGTCACCGTTTCCACCAGCGAACTGACCATACCTGTCACTCAGACAATGTCCAAGACTGCTTTCGACAACCTGTACGACTACAGCCTCAGCCCCGGCGGAGCGACCATCATCGAGACCGTCTACGGTTGGACTGCGACCGCTAACCTGGACGCCACCACGAGCACTGTTGTCATCGTCAACATGCCCAAGTCCGGAGAGACGTACACGTACAGCAACGGGGACGACAAGGACAAGCACAGCTTCGGAACCATCGACCTCGCTGTGAGCAGCGTTCAGGGCGGGACCATCTCGTGCAACGTCACCGTGAAGGACTACACCACAGTCGACACCTCGTCTTCCGAGATCCAGATGATCGAGTTCGTCCTGGACGGGCAGAAAGTGTACATCACCAATTACGACGGTTCGACCTTCACATACAAGACCTGCGAAGAGGTCAAAGGGCAGACCCTGTACTTCGAGATCGAGATCCTGTCTATCGACAGCTGATCAGCCAAACCCATTCCCCGGGGCTTCCCGGGGCCTATCTCATCCAGCTTCTATGCGTTCCCGACGCTTGCTCCCTGGCTTCTCAGATCGGTCAGGCGGTGCAGGTTCTCGCCGCATATCCGAGACTCTCTTATGGAAGGCTTGTCAAGGTCTGATCCTCAGTCGCACGGCCCTGCACTAAGAGCACAGCCTTCAGGGAGCTTCTCCCTGCGCCGATCAACGGCGGCATCAAAGCGTTTAGCGCATCCACTAGACGGATGCCCGTCCTGCGGCTCGGGATGCATCCTTCCCTGTGCCGTGCCGGCTCCAGTCAGGATGAGCCAGGCTGGAGAATGACGAAGTTCGGGGCCGGAGCCCCTTGGTATAACGGGATAAAGGCGCCCCGGGGGATCCCGGGGCATTTGAGCCGTCAGGCGAGAAGGTCCTTCATGTCCTTCTCGACGGTGCTGATGGGCTGGATGCCGAAGTTCTCGACCAGGAAGTTCAGCACGTTGGGGGAGACGAAGGCCGGCAGCGAGGGCCCGAGACGGATGCCCTTGATGCCGAGGGACAGAAGGGTCAGCAGGATGCAGACGGCCTTCTGCTCGTACCAGGAGAGCACCATGGACAGGGGCAGCTCGTTGACGGTGCATCCGAACGCCTCAGAGAGGGCGACGGCGACCTTGATGGCTCCGTAGGCATCGTTGCACTGTCCCATATCCATGAGGCGGGGCAGTCCGGCGATGGACCCTATGTCCATGTCGTTGAACCTGTACTTGCCGCAGGCGAGAGTCAGCACGATGGTGTCCGCAGGAGTGGCTGCGACGAAGTCCCTGAAGTAGCTGCGGGATCCGCGCGTCCCGTCGCATCCTGCGACGAGGAAGAAGTGCTTGATCGCTCCGGCCTTGACGCCTTCGATGACCTTGTCGGCAACAGACAGGATGGTGCCGTGCCCGAATCCGGTGGTCAGGGTGCCGGCGGTCGCGACGGTGGACTCCTTGAACCCTCCGAGCTCCAGGGCCTTGGCGATTACAGGCGAGAAGTCCTCTCCCTCGACATGGGTGGTGCCGGGGAATGCGACGGTGCCGCTGGTGAAGACTCTGTCCTTGTACCCGTCGGTGGGAGGCATGATGCAGTTCGTGGTGAACAGGACTGCCGCCGGGACTCCTTCGAACTCCTTCTTCTGGTTCTGCCAGGCGGTTCCGAAGTTGCCCTTCAGGTGGGGGTACTTCTTGAGCTCGGGGTAGGCGTGGGCAGGGAGCATCTCGCCGTGGGTGTAGACGTTGATGCCCTTTCCGGCGGTCTGCTCGAGGAGGGCCTTCAGGTCTTTCAGGTCGTGTCCGGAGATGATGATGGCGGGCCCGGGCTCGACGCCGCGGGAGACGGTCGTGGGCGCAGGGGTACCGAAGGTCTCGGTGTTGGCGCGGTCCAGCATCTCCATGCAGGTCAGGTTGGCGGATCCGACGGCCATGACCTCGGGGAGGAGCTCGTCCATACCACCGTCGGAGCCGACGGCGCGGAGGCCCTTGTAGATCTCAGCATTGACGGAAGCATCTGTGTATCCTAGGACCATCGCGTGGTAGGCGTAGGCGCACATACCGCGGAGACCGAAGAGGATCAGGGACTTCAGGGAGCGGATGTCCTCGTTGGCTCCCCAGAGCTCGGACATGTCCATGGGCTGGACGTTTCCGGCCGCTTTCTTGACGGCCGCGATCTGGGCCCTCAGGTCCGCGCAGTCGAAGTCTACGTTGCTCAGGGTGGAGAACATGGCCCTGATGACCATGCTGTCGGTCTCGGGGGCGGATTGCTTGCCGTCCAGGGACTTCGCCAGGGCCACGAGGGCGCCTGTCAGCTCATCCTGCAGCAGGGCAGCTTCTGTGGTCTTTCCGCAGACTCCGGCAGATCCGGTGCAGCCTTTGCCGCCCGCGGTCTGCTCGCACTGGAAACAGAACATCTTGTCGGTCATTTCGTTACCTCACAATCGGTGATTCCCTATAGGTCATGTGTTAAATATAACGAACTCGTTGTTTTTACAACATGAAGCGGGATCTGCAGGTGCTGAAGTGCTCGACTCTGTTCCAGGGGGTCGAGGAGAACGAGATCGCTGAGATGGCAAAATGCATGGGAGCGTACAAAGTGAGGTATGCCGAGGGAGAGTTCCTGTTCCGCCGCGGCGACCGCATAGACTGGATAGGAATCGTCCTGGACGGGAAGGTGGAGTCTGTCAAGGAGGATTGGTGGGGCAACCGCACCGTCATGGCGGAGTTTCAGAAAGGGCAGCAGATCTGCTGCGAGTACGCCTGCTCTCCAGGAGACAACATGGACGTCAGCATGGTGGCCGTCACGCCGTGCGAGGTCATGCTCTTCAACATAGGGAAGGTCGCCAACGTCTGTCCGACGTCATGCGGGTTCCATCAGAGGCTCGTGAAGAACCTCATGATGACCCTCGCCAGGGATTCGATATCCTTGAACATGAGGCTCGACGAGATGTCAAAGAGGTCCACCAGGGACAAGATATGCGCTTTCCTGTCCGACCAGGCGAGGAGGGCGGGCTCCAACGATTTCTTCATCCCTTACAACAGGCAGGAGATGGCCGACCGCCTGGGGGTGGACCGCAGCGCCATGTCCGGGGAGCTGGGGAGGATGCAGAAGGACGGCATAATAGAGTTCGAGAAGAACCACTTCATCTTGAAGTGAGACGATCTGCGGGGATTCCCCCGCAGAAAGGAGTTCACAGGACCTCTTCCAGCTTGGAGAGCAGGTCGTCGGTGTCACGGGCCAGGAGCCATACGGTCCTGTCTTTCTTGGCGCCCTTGTCGACGATGAAGTCTGGGATCTTCTTGCACTTCTTCAGCGCTTTCTCGGTCCCTTCGGAGTACTTGTCCTTGCCCATCTCGGCCACTGTAGAGGTCATCCCCACTTCCTCGATCACGTCCATGAGGTCGTCGCTGTATGCGATGCTCATGATGCATCTGACCTTGGGGTCGTGCTTCATCACCGTCAGGAGGATGTAGGACAGGCCTTCGGCGGTACCGAACTTGGACGGCCCGTTCTTTCTGAGGAGCCCGTTATGGACGGTCAGCTTCTTCTCGATGGCGGCTATCTCCTCCGGTCCAGCGGCGTCCTTAAGCGCCATGGCGACGTTCATCCCGCCTTTCGGGACGAATTCGTCGGGAACGCTGTCCACGATCTTCGCGGACACGGCGTCCAGCTGGTCCAGGACCTGGAACTTCTCCATGTCTCCCTTGACCTTGACGATGGGGTTCACCACCACGTCGCCCTTTCCGATGGCGTACTGGGTGGCAATGGATTCCTGCACGAGCTCCCTGGATTTCATGACCGCGTTGGCAAGGTCAAGCCCCTTCGCCATGTTGGCCGTGATGAACGAGGACAGGACGCAGCCGCTGCCGTGCCCGGCCTTCTTCAGGCGGGGATACTCGTACCTGGTGAACTCGGAGGACAGGTAGAGGAAATCGGTCACCTTGGGGGTGTTGAAGTGCCCGCCCTTGAGGTACACCGACGATCCCTGCTTCCCGATGAGCTCGCAGGCGAGCATCAGGTCGTCCTTGGACTTGATCGGCATCTTGGCCAGGACCTCGGCCTCATGCTTGTTCGGGGTCACCAGCTCGCATATGGGCAGGAGTTTCCTCTTCAGGGCCTGGACCAGGCTGTCGTCGCATAGGGACGACCCGGTTCCGGATATCATGACGGGATCGACGATCAGCGGCATCTCATGGTCTTCCAAGATGTCCGCCACCGTCTCGACGATCTCTGCGCTGTACAGCATGCCTGTCTTGACTGCCTTTATGTCGCAGTCCTTCAGCACAGCCTGGAGCTGCGCTTTGATGAACTCTTCCGGCATGGGGAAGATGCCGTCGACGCCAGTGGTGTTCTGGGCCGTGACGGCGGTGATGACTGAAGCGGCATGGACGCCGACGGCGGACATGGCCTTCACATCGGCCTGTATGCCTGCGCCTCCTATCGAGTCGGAGCCTGCCACCGTGAGAGCGGTTCTCATGTCTGAGATTATGCGCTTGTTGTATAAAAATGGAGATTGGATGGGTTGCCAGAATGCACAGGGAGTGCGAGCCCGGTCCGGAGGGTCGCAGATTACCCTTATATATCGAAAGTCCCAATCAGTCGATGATGAAGGTCTACAGCACTCATTTCATCCTCGAAGGCGATTCCGATTACAAGGACCTTGCAAAGGTCTTTCCCGACATCCTCAAGATGTTCCTGGAGGAGATCGGCCAGATGCCCGAAGAAGAGGAGCTTCTGCAGATGCTGATAGAGCTCAACATGGTCGATCTCACCCAGAACAGGAAGCCCGAGGGCTACAACAGGAAGGGAAAGGTCCGCATGATCTTCCCCATGGACAGGAAGGAGTTCTACCTCAAGACCTTCTCGAAGTCTCAGGACCTGAACCACATCGCCGACAACATCAGCAATATGCTGGCCGCGGCGAACATAAAGTTCACGATCACGAAGGACGACAACGTCGCCTTCGACTGACATTCATTCTGAGATGTGAAAAATGACGCCTCCGGTCGCCCGGAGGCAGGCCGCCCTCACTCGGCGAGGGCTTTCCAGCAGTTCTGGATGAGCTGCGTCTCCTGACGGACGACCTCGTCCCTCTGCATGATCTGCTCTATAGCCTTGGATATCTGGACGTCTGTCGACATCGGAGATGTCCCGCCGTAGGAGCTGCGCCTCTCGACGCATTTGGCCACGGGGATGATGTCGTAAACATCCTGCTCTATCTTCGGGGAGAACTCCTTAAGCTCGTCCAGGGCCATGTCCTCCAGGTTCCTGCCGGAGTCTATGCTGTGCCTGACCGCCGCCCCGACGATGCCGTGGGCCTCCCTGAACGGGACGCCCTTGGTCACCAGGTAGTCTGCCAGGTCGGTGGCGTTGATCTGCCCCCTGCTGGTGACTTCCAGCATACGCTCGCTGTTGAACTTCGACGTGGCGATGACCTTCGACATCATCTGGGCGCTCGTTATGACGGTTGCCATGGACTCCATCATGGGGCGCTTGTCCTCCTGGAGGTCCCTGTTGTACGTCAGCGGCAGCCCTTTGGTCATAGTGATCATCGTCATCAGCGCTCCGACGACGGACCCTGTCTTCCCGCGGACGAGCTCGGCTATGTCGGGGTTCTTCTTCTGGGGCATGATGGACGAGCCGGTGGTGTACTTGTCGTCCATCTCCACGAAGCCGAATTCCTGGGAGGACCAAAGCACCAGCTCCTCGCAGAGCGAGGACAGGTGCACCGCAGCCTGAGCGGCGCAGTAGGCCAGCTCGGTGACGAAGTCCCTGTCGCTGACGGAGTCCATGGAGTTCTCTGTGGGCTCCTTGAACCCCAGCGCATCGGAGGTCATCCACCTGTCGATCGGATAGGTCGTGCCTGCCAGCGCGGCAGCCCCCAGAGGGCATTTGTCCATCCTCCTGAACGCGTCCAGGAACCTGTCCGCGTCGCGGGAGAACTTGAATGCGTGGGCCAGCATGTGCTGCGCCAGCGTGACCGGCTGGGCATGCTGCATGTGGGTGAAGCCCGGCATGACCGTGCCTGCGTTGGACTCGGCGACCTTCACCAGGGCCATCATCAGCTGGTCCATGGCTTCTGCCGCTTTCAGCGCATCGTCCCTAAGATACATCCTGAAGTCGGTAGCGACCTGGTCGTTCCTGCTCCTTCCGGTGTGCAGCTTGCCCCCGGCAGGCCCGATGGCCTCGGTGAGGCTGAACTCGATGCAGGTGTGGACGTCCTCGAGGGAGTGGTCCCACTCGAACGTCCCCTCCTGCACCTTCGCCAGGATGGCCTTGAGGCCGTCCGTTATGGCGTCTGCGTCCTCTGCGGGGATGACCTTGCATGCCTTCAGCATCTTCACATGGGCCAAGGAACCCATGATGTCGTAGAACGCCAGGTGCGAGTCCACATCCAGGGACGAGGTGAAGGCGAGGGTGGAGCTGTCCATCCCCGCCGAGAACCTTCCTGACCAAAGGGCCTGCTTCAAAGGATCACTTCTTCTTGCAGGCGCAGGCCTTCTTCTTGGGCTTTGCGTGGCTCTTGGCGGCAGTCCTTCCGGGCAGTCCCCAGATATAGATGAACCCTGTCGCCGACTTGTGGTCGAACACATCGCCCTCGGCGTAGGTGCTCAGCCCTGCATCGTACATGGAGTAGGGGGACTTCCTCCCGACGACGGTCGCGCTTCCCTTGAAGAGCTTCATGCGGATAGTGCCGGTGACGAACTCCTGGGTGCTGTCCATGAACGCCTGGATAGGCTCCATGAGACCGCCGAACCAGAGCCCGTCGTAGCACAGCTGAGTGTACTTCTGCTCCAGCCCGCGCTTGTACTCGATGGTGTCCCTGGGCAGGGTCATGCCTTCCAGGGCCTGGTGGGCCTTGATCAGGGTGACAGCAGCGGGGCACTCGTAGGTCTCGCGGCTCTTGATGCCCATGAGGCGGTCTTCGACATGGTCGATCCTTCCGACGCCGTGGGCTCCGGCGATCTTGTCCAGGCTCTCGATGAGCTCCACGCCGTCCATCTTCTTGCCGTCGATGGCGACGGGCACTCCTTTGACGAACTCGATCTCTATGTACTGGGGCTTACCGGGTGCCTTCTCGGGGTCCACTGTGTTCTCCCAGACATCTTTCGGGGGCTCTTCCCAGGGGTCCTCGAGGATCCCGCACTCGCAGGAGCTCCCCCAGAGGTTCTCGTCCCTGGAGTAGGGGCTCTCTTTCTTGACGATGATCTCGATGCCGTGCTCTTTGGCGTACTCGATCTCCGCCTCTCTGGTGGTGACCCATTCGCGCATCGGCGCGATGATGGAGAGGTTGGGGTCCTGGGAGACGATGCCGACGTCGAACCTGACCTGGTCGTTCCCTTTGGCGGTGCATCCGTGGGCGATGTACTTGGCCCCCTCGGCCTTGGCGACCTCGACCAGCTTCTTGGCGATGAGGGGCCTGGCGATGGCGGTGCTCAGGGGGTAGACGTTCTGATACAGGGCGTTGGCCTTCAGAGAGGGCCAGACGTAGTCGTTGACGAACTCCTCTCTGGCGTCGATGTAATCTGATTTGATGGCCCCGTTCCTGAGGGCGCGGGCGACGATGTCGTCCTTGCTGGGGGGCTGGCCGACGTTGATCGCGATGGCGATGACGTCGACGTTGTAGTTCTCCTGGAGCCAGTGGATGGCCACCGACGTGTCCAGACCGCCGGAGTAGGCGAGGACGACCTTGTCCCTGCTCCCGGACTTGGCTGCGCATTCCTTCTTCTTGCATGCTGCCATGTTTATCGCTTCGCGATTTTCATATCCTTATAATATCCTTGTTGTACAGTCTTCCGTGCATACGTCTGCGACTGCACTTGAGAAGGGTTCGGGTTAGATTATGGACATGGCATGTCGGATTACAGACATGGCACCTGAGGCCGTCCGCCGGGCCAGGAAGGGGCTCGTCCGAGGCTGATTCCATGTATACAGAGCGGTCAGAAACCCGTCTAAGCGTTCTTGGAGGAACGGCCTTCATACCTTGTGTCTGAAATCGAACAATAGCTTTTTCAATAGTTCTTCCGTCACACGGATGCAATCATTCGTGATAGACATGACCAGGATAGGCATCATCGGAGGAACGGGGTACACCGGCGGAGAGCTGGCCCGTATCCTGTGCACCCACCCGGACGTGGAGATAGCCGCAATGACGTCCCGCCAGAACGCCGGGGCTAAAGTCGGGGAGGTCCACAGCTTCCTGAACGGCTACCTCGATTTGGAGTTCACCGAGCGCATCCCCGACGATGCGGACCTCGACCTCGTGTTCGTCGCCACGCCTCACGGGGTGGCCATGAACGAGGTGCCCCGTTTCCTCGAGAGAGGGGTCAAGGCGATCGACCTGTCCGGAGACTACAGGCTCCACGACGTCTCCGTGTACGAGAAGTGGTACGGCCACACCCACACAGACACCGAGAACCTGTCCATGGCCGTCTACGGGCTTCCCGAGTTCTTCCGCGACGAGATCCGCGGAGCCGACCTGGTGGCCAATCCCGGCTGTTATGCGACATCGATCATCCTCGCCTGCGCCCCGCTGCTGAAGTCGGGCCTGGTGGAGGAGGATGTCATAGCAGACGCCAAATCGGGGACGTCCGGAGCCGGGATGGTTCCGAGCGCCCGCACCCACCACCCTACTTGCGGGGAGACGATAATCCCGTACAGCATCGGGACCCACAGGCACACTCCCGAGGTGGAGATGGCCGTGGACCGCTTCGCCGGGTCGCACATGAACGTCACGTTCGTCCCGCAGCTGCTTCCCATAGTCCGCGGGATCCTGTCCTCGTGCTACTTCCGCCTCAAGGAGGATGCTTCGCAGGAGGACATCGACCGCATCTATCAGGACCAGTACGGAGGGGAGAGGTTCGTCCACTTCGTGAAGGAGCCGTCGATCCGTGCAGTCGTGGGCTCCAACCATGCGCAGGTCGCATCCCGCGTTATAGGGGACAAGGTCGTCTCCTTCGGCGTGGTGGACAACCTGGTCAAAGGCGCTGCCGGGCAGGCCGTGCAGTGCATGAACCTAATGCTCAATCTGAAAGAGAGCGCCGGGCTCGACATGCCCGGCCTGGGGGTATGACGATGGTAGAGATCATAGACGGAGGGGTGACGACCCCTCAGGGCTTCAAGGCCGCAGGCGTGCACAGCGGGGTCAAGTACCGCTCGCTGGACATGGGACTCCTCTATTCCGAGGTCCCTGCCAAGGCCTACTGCGCCTACACGAGCAACAACGTCAAGGCCGCGCCGGTCCAGGTGATGATGGAGGAGAACTCCCCTGTCCTGTCGGCCGTGGTCGTGAACAGCGGTAACGCGAATGCGCTCACCGGGCGCCGCGGCATAGAGGATGCTTACGCCATGAAGCAGTCCGTCGCCGCAGAGCTGAACCTGGACCCGAAAGAGGTAGGGGTCATGTCCACAGGCCTCATCGGAAGGTTCCTGGACATGCACAAGATCAGGTACGGGATCTCCCGTGCCGCCCGCGAGCTCGATGTGGGCCGCGAGGCCGACGGCCTCATCACCGAGGCCATCATGACCACTGACACAATCAAGAAGGAATGCGCGGCGAGGGCCCGCCTGTCCGACGGGACCCTGATCTACGTCGCAGGCATCTCCAAGGGGAGCGGGATGATCTCGCCCCACATGAAGGTCCTCCACGGGACCACGCTGAGCCTGATAACCACCGATGCCACCCTCGGCCCTGATTTCGCGGATGTCTGGCAGTCCATACTGGACGACACGATGAACATGGTCACCGTCGACGGCGACCAGTCCACCAACGACACCTGCATCCTCCTGGCCAATGGGATGTCCAAATCCGCTCCTGCAGACCACGACCCCGAGTTCGAGGCTGCGCTCCGCACGGTCATGACGAAGATCGCGCGCACCATCGCCATGGACGGAGAGGGGGCCACCAAGCTCATCGAGGTCCAGGTCACCGGCGCCGAGACCAAGGAGGACGCCAAGAAGGTGGTCCGCGCGATCACCAACTCGCCTCTAGTCAAATCGGCCATATTCGGGGCCGATCCAAACTACGGCCGCCTGATGATGGCCGTCGGGAACAGCGGCTGCAAGTTCAACCTGACCGATGTCCGCCTGACCATCAAGGGCGGGGACATGGAGGTCCCGATCCTCGATTCCGGCGCGCCGATCTTCCAGGACGAGCGCGCCGTCGAGGTGGTCCGCATGGCCATGGACAACAAGGAGGTGACGATCCTCGTCGATCTCGGAGTCGGCAACGAGTCCGCCGTCGGCTGGGGATGCGACCTCACCTACGACTACGTCCGCATCAACGCGGAGTACGCCACATGAAGGTGCCCGAGTTGCCCGGCCTGTACGTATTGAAGTTCGGCGGGAACGCCATCCGCGGGAGGGACGACCTCCTGCGCCTGTCCGGCGAGATAGCCCGCATGGTCTCCCGCGGATGCAAGGTCATCCTGGTCCACGGCGGCGGCCCCGAGATCTCCGAGGAGATGGAGCGCCGCGGCCTGACCCCCCGCAAGGTGTGCGGGATCAGGGTGACGGACCAGCAATCTTTGGAGGTGGCGGACATGGTGCTCAGGAGGCTCAACTCCGACGTCGTTGCATGCCTGAAGGAATGCGGCGTCAACGCCGTCGGCATGCCCGGGCACATGTGCTCCGTGTGCGTCAAGAAGCAGCCGATGAAGGTCGTCGAGGACGGAAAAGAGGAGATCGTGGACCCCGGCCTGGTCGGGGAGGTCTCCGATGTGGACCCCGGCTGCCTGAAAGACCTGCTGGCGGTCAACGCCGTGCCCGTCATCTACCCGATAGGGAAGGACAAGGACGGCAACCTGCTGAACGTCAACGCCGACACCATGTGCGCCGGGATTGCCGCACACGTCGGATGCGCCGAGATGATAACGATAACAGACGTCCCCGGGATCCTGACGGACGTATCAGACCCGTCGTCGAAGATAGACTCCCTGGACCTGGCCCGCGTGGACTCCCTGATAGCGGACGGCACCATATCCGGCGGGATGATCCCCAAGGTCGAGGCCTGCAGGAAGGCCCTCATGGCCGGCGTGGGCAAGGTCCGCATGGTGAACGGAAGGGATCCCGAATGCATCGTGGCAGACATCCTGGACGGAGTCAGCCACGGCACTGTGATAACGAAGTGAAGATCATGGATTTCAACGAAGTCAAAGAGCTCAGCTCGAAGTACCTGTTCCAGAACTACGGCCGCATCGACCTGTGCTTCACGCACGGGAGCGGATGCTTCCTCTACGACACCGAAGGGAAGGAGTACCTGGACCTGGTCGCAGGCATAGCGGTCAACTCCATAGGGTATGCGCATCCCGGATGGGTGGAGGCTGTCCAGGCCCAGGTCGCCAGGATGGCCCACGTGTCCAACCTGTACTATGTGGCCGAGCAGGCCCAGCTCGCCGAGAAGATCGCCTCCATCACCCCGTCCGGCATGGACAGGACCCTGTTCGTCAACAGCGGCGCGGAGGCCAACGAGGGCGCCCTGAAGACTGCGGTCCGCTACACCGGGCGCGGGAAGGTCATGGCGGCCCTGAACGGGTTCCACGGCAGGACCTCCGCCGCCCTCGGGGCCACGGGGCAGGAGAAGTACCAGAAGAGCTTCGAGCCGCTGATAAGCCATGCTTACGAGTACTACGAGTACGGCGATCCGGAATCCGTGAAGCAGATGATGTCCAAAGACGTTGCAGCGGTCATCGTGGAGCCTATCCAGGGAGAAGGAGGGGTCCGCACCGCTCCTGCGGAGTTCTTCAAGACCATCCGCGACGAGTGCACCGACAAGGGCGCCCTGATGATCGTGGACGAGGTCCAGACAGGCATCGGGCGCACCGGCGAGTGGTTCGGCATCCAGAACTTCGGAGTCGTGCCCGACATCATCACCATGGCGAAGGCCCTGGGCGGCGGAGCCCCCATAGGGGCGGTGAACTCCACCGACGAGATCGCCAAGGTCATGACCCCAGGCACCCACGGGACCACCTTCGGCGGGAACCCTCTGGTGACCGCATCCGGATGCGCCGTGCTGGACATCATGAAGCGCGACCGCCTGGTGGAGCATGCCAAGGAGATCGGGAAGAGGTGGATGGACGACCTTAGGGCCGTCAAGTCCCCGAAGATCAAGGAGGTCCGCGGGTACGGTCTCATCATCGGAGTGGAGATGGACTCTCCCGAGACTGCTTCCGCAGTTCAGAAGCACTGCCGCGAGAACGGGGTCCTGGTGAACGTGTGCCACGGGAACACCATCCGCCTGATCCCCCCGCTCATACTGACAGACGTCCAGAAGGACCGGTTCACGAAGCTCTTCATGGAGGTCCTGGCCTGAGCCGCCGGCCGCCCACCGGGGCGGTCTTGTCCACGGACATGTACTGCGCTAACTGCGGGACTGAAATCCCCGGGGGAGGGACGTTCTGCCCTCTCTGCGGGCACAGGGCGGCTACGCGCCCCCAGCCGGGAGGCGGGCAGGTAGCAGGCGCTGAAGTGCCGAGGCGGCAGGTGCCGATTGTCAAGCAGATATCCGTCACCACGGCGCTCCTTCTGTCGTTCATCCCCGGCCTGGGGGAGATCTACCTGGGGAACGTCTGGAAGGGCATAGGGTTCTTCGTGATCGCCCTGGTCCTCTTCGCGATCCATCCGATATTCTCCGTCCTGTTCTGGCTATACAACGTCTATGCCACGCACACCGATGCGAAAGCAATGGATCCGGGGCAGTTGCGATGAGATCTCGGGGGCAGACAGCCATGTCTGCTCCCCGACAAGAAACCTCTTTTTGTTTCTTATCGAACATTAATATATCCGCAGAGTCATCACTGTCCTATGTCCAAAAGCGTCAGCAAGGAGAGCCTTGCCGAGAAGACCAGGATGTACATAGACGCTCATCCGAGCATAAAGGACTGCGTTTCGAAAGGATTGATCAACTATTCCTCGCTGGCGAGGATGATCATGAAGGACATCTGCGTGGACAATGAGGAGGCCGTGATGATCGCGTGCCGCCGCTACGCATCCAAGCTCTCCGTGACCACCGACCACGAGCTCAGCATCCTGAAAATCCTGAAGGACAGCAGGCTCGAGATGAGGACCAAGACCTGCATCGTCACGGCCAAGAACGACTGGTCCGTGCTCCACAAGATGGACAACCTGTTCAAGGACCTCTGGAACGAGAACAGCATAATGCAGTGCGTCCAGTCCGCTTCCGCGGTGACCATCATCGCAGACACCCTGCTGAAGGAGAGGATCATCGACACCGTCGGCAGGTTCAACCTGATCAAGGTGAGGGAGAACCTCGTCGAGATCGCCGTCAAGTCTCCCGAGAAGATCGTGGACACCAGCGGCGTCATCGCATACCTGATCACCAACCTGTCGGACGCCGGGATCAACATCGAGGAGACGGTCAGCTGCCACACGGACACGATATTCATCGTCGGCGAGTCGGACATGATCAACGCTTACTCTGTGCTGACCAAGTGCATCCAGTCCGCCGAAGAGACCATCGCCGCAGAGCAGTGACACCTCCCCCGGCCTGCGCCGGGGCACCCAACCCCTTTTCCCTTCTTTTCATCCGATACCTATATCAATGATGCAGTCCAAGCAGGCCTATGAGCCTGAAGGCGGTCAAGGACCTGCTTGTCGGTACGCTGGTGGGGATAGTCTCCATGCTCCCCGGCGCCAGCGGAGCTACCATCGCGGTCATTTTCGGGATATACGAGAGGCTGATCTCCGACCTTGCGGACATCAGGAAGAAGCTGTTGAAAGATCTGAGATTCATAATCCCTCTGGGGATAGGCATAGTCTTCGGGCTCATCCTGTGCTCGTTCGGGCTCAAAGGCCTGATGGACGTCTGGGAGGTTCCCATGATGTTCTTCTTCGTGGCACTCATCGTCACCCAGATCCCGGACATAATGGCGCTGTCGAAAGACGACAAGCCCTTGACGAAATGGAACTGGGCCGCTTTCATCGGAGGGTTCCTCGTCATGATGGGCGTCCTCGCCATGGGCATGGGCTCCGAGTCCAACAGGACCATCGACAGCGCATTCGTCTGGCTCCTCGTGGGGATGATTCTGGCGGTCTCCAAGCTCGCTCCCGGGGTCAGCGGGTCCACCATCCTGCTGGCCATGGGCCTGTTCACTCCGTTCATGAACGCTATCACCAGTTTCGACATGTCCGCTCTGATCCCGGGAGGCATAGGGCTCATCATCGGTGCGCTGGCGTTCTCCAAGGTCATCGACCGTTTCATGACCAACAACAGGAAGTCCACCTACATCGCCATCCTGGGGCTCACCGTCGGTTCGGTGGTCGCTGTCGCAATCGATGGCGGCATGAAGATGGACGGCACGGAGATGATCCTCCAGAGCATCGTCGGCATCGTCATAGGGCTGGTCCTCGGAGCCGGCCTGAGCAAAATCTCCAGGATATACGCCCAGGAGACTATCGACGAGAAGGTCGAGGCCTGATCCTCCGGCCGTTGCCGGGGCCTCCTCCCCGGCATGGCCGGTTGGCAATGCGCAACGGGAACGATCCATTTCTGTGCCGGAGCAATCGAAACCGGCAATCGTTCGGCAATCCGGGGGCATCGTCGGAGGCATCTGGACAAAATCCCTATAATGTTGCAGATGTTCAAGCGCCTCGATGACTCTCCTTGAATCCTTCACAGAGTTCGTTGACGATGTCTGGTACATCCTGTTCGCACTCATCGTCCTCATGGGGCTCTATTGCACTGTACGTCTGAAGGGAATCCAGTTCACGCAGCTGAAAGAGATGTGCCGGGTAACCTTCTCTCGCAAGGTGGTCGGAGAGAAGGAGAAGGTCTCCTCTTTCCACGTCTTCTGCATGAGCATGGCCAACCGCATCGGGGTCGGGAACATCACCGGCCCTGTGATGGCTATCGCCATCGGGGGCCCCGGGGCCGTTTTCTGGATGTGGATGTTCGCTCTCCTCGGGATGGCGACCAGCTTCCTCGAGACCACCATCGGGCAGATATACAAGGTCCGCTCCGATGCGGACGGCTTCCACGGAGGCTCCGCCTACAACATCCTCCACGGGCTCGGCATGAAGCGCGGAGCTCTGATCGTCTCATGCATCATGTTCATGATGTACATCATCGGGTTCGTCTCGATGGAGGTGTGCAGCATGGCCGAGGCCGCCAACGGCAGCTTCGACTTCGAGGGCAGCAAGCTGTTCTTCGCCGTGCTGTTCACCTTGCTCACGCTGTTCATCATCGTCGGAGGCGTCAGGAGGGTGTCTCGCCTATCCGTCGGCATCGTCCCCGCTATGGCGGTCATGTGGTTCATCATCTGCATCATCGTCGTGGTCATCAACGCTGTCAACATCCCCTCGGCTATATCCTCGATCTTCGTCAACGCCTTTTCCGTCCCCTCCGCAGTGGGCGGAGGAGTGGGGGCCATGCTGATCATCGGGATGAAGAGAGGCATCCTGTCCAACGAGGCGGGAATCGGATCCATCCCGAACATCTCGTCGATGGCGGACGTCAAGCACCCTGCGGCCCAGGGCCTGTCCCAGTCCATCGGCGTCCTCATCGACACCGTCGTGTGCACCCTGACCGCCCTGGTGGTCCTGAGCTTCGGCGGATACGAGTCCATCCAGGGCGTCTACAACTCCCTCGACGAAGCCTCTGTCCCGACGCTCCAGTTCATCATGAAGGATGCTATCGGGTGGATAGCTCCGTACCTGGTGTCCCTGTTCATGTTCCTGTTCGCCTTCACAAGCCTGATGACCGACTACGTCATCGGACAGAACAACCTGGAGATCAACGGTTCGAGCAAGATCAAGCTCATGCTTCTAAACGTAGTGATCCTGATAGTCGTGTTCCTGTCCAGCTTCTACAGCTCCGATGCGCTGTTCGTGGTCGTGGACCTGATGATGATCCTCTGCGGGCTCGTTAACGTGGTGGTGATCTTCAAGCTGGGCTCCCGTGCGGTGGAAGCGTATGCCGACTATCGCAGGCAGAGGGCCGAGGGCATCGAGGAGCCTGAGTTCCACAAGAGCGCCTTGTCGGACCAGACAGGTATATCCTGCTGGAACGATTGAGCCCTTTGGCCATCAAGGGCGCGGGGCCGGGCCCATGTCCGGCCTCCGTCCCTGCGCGACGGTGCGTCCGACCACTATAATTAAATCGAACGGCAAGGTACGGCTCCATAAGGAAAGCGTGAGACCATGGCCGACGAATGGATAAGGATTGCAGCACCAGCCACAACATCCAACATCGGAGCCGGGTTCGACATATTCGGACTGGCTCTCAAAGAGCCCTATGACATCATCGAGGGCAGGAAGATTGAGTCGGGCATGGTGATCTCCGAGGTCTCTGGGCCCGGCTCCGAGAGCATCCCCGCCGATCCGGAGCAGAACTCTGTCAGCATCGCGGCCGCGGAGGTCCTGAGGAGATGCGAGGCCGATTTCGGCATCGAGATAAGGATCAAGAAGGGGATCCGCCCCTGCAGCGGCATCGGCTCGTCCGGAGCATCAGCGGCGGGAGGGGCGTTCCTCGCCCATATCCTCTGCGGTGAGAAGCTCACGCTGAGCGAGGTGGTGCTCTGCGCCGCCCACGCTGAGGACGTCACCTCCGGCGGGTTCCATGCCGACAACGTCGCCCCCTGCGTTCTGGGCGGGTTCACGGTCATACGCTCATACGAGCCCTTCGAGGTCATATCGATCACGCCCCCTGAGGACCTGGGCATCGTCATCGCCATGCCCGACATACTGGTCCCCACGAAGGAGTCCAGGGCCGTCCTTCCCAAGGAGGTCCGCGTGAAGGACATGGTCTTCCATCTGGGCAACGCGGCATGCATGGTGTACGCCATGCAGACCGGCGACCTGGGGCTCATCGGAAGGTCCGTGCAGGACGCCGTCTTCGAGCCGGCCAGGACGCGCCTGGTCCCTCACCTGAAGGAGGCCGAGTCCATCGCCAAGTCCCACGGCGCCATCGCGTCGTTCCTCGGCGGCTCCGGCCCCTGCATAATCTCATTCTACGACAAGAGCTCCCATCAGGGCGAGTCCATCGCCAAGAGCATCCGCGAGATGTACGCGGAGCACGACATGGGATGCGACACCTGGATAACGGAGCCCGGCTCCGGTTGCAGGAGGATCTGAAATGGCAGCGCACAAAGTTATCTGCTGGGATTGCGGAGCAGATGTCGACGACCCGTTCGTCAACACCTGCCCCAGATGCGGCGGTCTCCTGACCGTCAAGATGGACCTCGAAAAGGTCAAGGAGATGAAGCCCGAGGACCTTCGCAAGGAGCCTATCGGCGTGTGGAGGTACGCGCCCTTCATGCCTGTCGACCCTGCGCACAAGGTCTCCATCCAGGAAGGCGGCACGCCCCTGTACCCCACGAGGGCCCTCGGAGCCGAGATCGGCGTCGAGAACACCTTCGTCAAGTTCGAGGGGCTGAACCCCACCGGATCCTTCAAGGACAGGGGGATGACCATGGGGGTCTCCCACGCCAAGGAGCTGGGGGCCAAGGTGGTCGGATGCGCCTCCACAGGGAACACCTCTGCGGCACTGGCCGCATACGCCGCCAAGGCCGGCATGAAGTGCGCCGTGTTCCTCCCCTCCGGCAAGGTCGCCATGGGGAAGCTGGCCCAGGCTCTGTTCTTCGGAGCCAAGGTCCTGTCTATCGACGGGAACTTCGACGATGCCCTCGCGCTGGCGAGGAAGATGGCCGACGAGAGGAAGCTCTACCTCCTCAACTCCATCAACCCTTACAGGCCCGAGGGGCAGAAATCCGTCCTGTTCGAGATCATCGACCAGCTCAGGTACAACGTCCCCGACAGGATCATCCTGCCCGTAGGGAACGCGGCGAACATCTGGGCCGTGTACAAGGCCGTCAAAGAGCTGGAGGAGGTCGGATGGATCGACAAGACCCCTATGCTCACGGGCATCCAGGCCGAGGGTGCTGCCCCCGTCGCTGCGGCGTTCAAAGCCCGCACCGACGACTTCATCCCCGAGAAGAACCCCGAGACCGTGGCCACCGCCATCAGGATAGGGAACCCGGTCAGCGGAAGGAAGGCTCTCAAGGCCATCTACTCCACCGGAGGGTACTGCGCCACCGTCTCCGACGAGGAGATCATCAGCGCCCAGCAGCTCCTCGGAAGGAAGGAGGGTGTCTGCGTGGAGCCCGCATCTGCCGCTTCCGTCGCAGGGCTCAGGAAGCTCCGCCGGGAGGGCATCGTGGACAGGGACGAGAGGGTCGTGTGCATCTGTACCGGGAACGGCCTGAAGGACCCCGACACCATCATCAACAACTGCGCCCCGCCGATAAAGTGCGGCAACTCGGTCGCAGACGTCGAGAGGATCCTCTCCGAGTGATCAGAAATCGAAGAGGCTGGCCTGGCGAGGGCCGGTCTCTTCCGTCTTATCCTTATTTTCAAAATCGTCCGAGGGCGGCTCGCCGTAGGCGGCGGCCATCTCGTCCATCATAGCTTCTTCCTCAGAAGGAGACATCTTCCCCCACTCGGGCTGAGAGGACGTCCCGGTCTGCAGCTTCATGCTGCGGGCCAGCGCGGGGCCGATCTTGGGCATCTTCGCCAGGACGGACTCGCTCTCTGCCGCTATGTCCTCCTTTCCGCGATATCCCGCGTTGAACAGGGTCCTCGCCCTGCTCCTCCCCACCCCTTTCAGGGAGACAAGCTCCATGAGCTCCTCCTTCACGCCGTACCTTATCCTGGTGGCCAGGGGCCTTATCCTGCGGATGGCGTCCGGATTGAACAGGTATGCGATCTCCCCCATGGCGTAGATTATCCAGTCCATGCGGTCGACCTTGGCCCTTATGTCCCCCGGCCCGATGCCCATGGCGTCTGTGATGGCCTCTTCGGAGACCTCGTTTATCCAATCGTCCATGAGCGCGGCGACCTTCAGGTCGCTCATGTAGTACTCGTCTGAGTAGTCCGGCATGCTCTCCGGATCTATGAGGTGGCGGCCTTTGAGCTGCTCCGCCAAGGCGGTCAGCCTGTCCACGTCGCCCTTCTTCGGATACATCCCGGTGACATCCGGCGTCATGGAGGCCGCGGCCAGGATGAGCAGGGCATCGGTGGAGTCGTCGATCTTCTGGACCGCGTCCCTGAGCATGGATGCGGTCACGGGATCGATGTACAGGTCCGAGACCCTCTTGCCGAAGGGCAGTATCTCTATGGAATCCCCCCTCCTGCGTACCATCTTCTCGCATACCAGGAAATCCACGGCATCTCCGACCACGCTCTCTATGCCGAACATGTTGGATGTGTGGCCGAAGAACGTGTCGCGCATGAAGTCGACCAGTCCATCCTCGCTCTCGGCATCGCCGGTGGCGATTATCCCCAGGAGGTGGCTCCTCAGGACCTTCTCCTTGAACAGCTTGGAGGTGAGACGCTCGGTGTCGTGCTCGATGTAGTCATTCATCAGATGCTCGAAGTCCTGGTCGTTCTTCGCTATCAGGACCGCTTCACCGTAGGGGTCGTATCCGGGCCTTCCGGCGCGGCCGCACATCTGCTTGACCTCCATGACGGAGATCGGGCGGCTGCCGCCGTCCTCGAAGCGGGAAGTGTCCCTGACGATCACTCTCCTGGCAGGCAGGTTGATCCCCGCGGCAAGGGTGGGCGTGGCCACGATGACCTTTATGCTCCCGGCCCTGAACGACTCCTCCACGAAGCGCCTCTGCCTGTAGGTGAGGCCGGCGTTGTGGAACGCCGTGCCTTTCGCCACGCATCCGGCCAGCTTCCTGCCGGTGGCAGTGGACTCGGAATCGCCCTCCAGCAGGGACTCGTCCTGCGGCGAGAGCTTCCTGTCTGCGTACTTGGATGTGGCCGCGCAGAGCCTGACCGCCTCGGCTTCGGTGGATCTCCTGGAGTTGACGAATACCAGGCACTGGCCGCCGTCGGCCAGGGCCTGCGACACCAGGGCCGTGACGGCGTCCTTGTAGTCCGCGGCTTCGCGGACGGTGCGGTCTCCGAAGGTGATCTTGCCGTCCATGTAGACCCCTTCTTTCAACGGAACGGGGCGCCAGTCGCTCGTGACGAGCTTGGCATGCAGCCAGTCGGCCAGGTCCGAGGCGTTCGATATCGTCGCGGACAGCGCTATCACCTGGAGCTCCGGGTTCCTGCGCATCATCTTGGTCAGCGCGACCTCGAGCGTGGGCCCCCGGCCGGGGTCGTGGATCATATGGATCTCGTCGGCTATGACAAGGCCCACGCCGTCCATCCAGGCGCTCCCGTGGCGCAGCAGGGAGTCGGCCTTCTCGGATGTGGCGATGACAATGTCGGCATCTTTCATCCCCCTCTCTTCGGAATCGAGGTCGCCTGTGCTCATGAAGACGTCGATCCCCAGGCCGGAGAACTTCAGGAAGTCGTCCCTCTTCTCCGACGCCAGGGCTTTCAGCGGGACGATGTAGAGGACCTTCCCTCTCTTCTCGACGAGCATTTTCAGCGCTGCGGCGTATCCGATCAGGGATTTCCCGCTGGCGGTGGGGATGGCGGCGACGAGGTTGCTCCCTTCGAGGGCCAGCGGTATGGCGTCTGCCTGCGGCGGATGGAGCTCCCGGAACCCCTGCTCCAGGAGGGCATCGGCCACGCAGTCCGGGATGTCTAGCTCGTCGACCCTCATGCCGATGCGAACATCCGGGCCGTTGATAACCGTTGCGGGGACCGCTTTTCATGAAGGACGGATAGGCACACTTAAGACTGATGGGCTATAATGGGCAAGCCGATGAGAACGAAGAGCGCCGTTATCCTGGCTGTCGCGTTCCTGACGGCCGTGGCCTGCGTCCCGGCCGTTACCGGGGACGCTGCCGAAACCGACTCCGGCTACGTCTCGCAGCTGGACGCTAACGGGAAGCAGATCTATTCCGAGGTCGTATCGGCCGTCACGTCCGCTTTGGAGGACCCCTCGAACACCCTGACGGTCACAGACAAGCCGGGCCGTCTGGTCCTCTTCGAGGCCAAGGAGGATGCGTTGGCTTACGTCGAGGACATCGTGAAGAAGGCGCTCTACGCAACGTACTACTCCATGCCGATGGCGGCATGGCTCTGGAACCTCCCCGTCGCTGAGCCCGAGCTGGCGCCGACGACGGACCTTGTGAAAGTGACCTCGGAAAACGACCCGTCCGATGTCAGGACGTACTGGCGCATCAGCGAAGCGGTCATCACTATGACGGTCCCTGATTCCATCGCCGATAACCCTGACACGGAAGCCAACGAGCTGGCGGACGCTCTGAAGAAGGTCCGGGACGCTGTGAAGTCATATTCCGGAGACGATGCATCCAAGGTCAAGGCCATGGCCGACGACCTCAGGAGCATAACGTCCAAGGACGACGGAGAGGAGGAGGTCAGCAACCTCTACGACGCTCTCGTCGAGAGGAAGTCATCTTCGGCGGGCATCGCCGCGGCGTTCGCGTACACCGCCCAGTCCAACGGCCTCGAGGCCCTGGTGGCCCACGGGATCGTCGGGACAGGCTCGGACTCAGGCTATTGGAACCTGGTCCGGCTGGACGGCAGCTGGTACGGAGCCGACGTCACCGTGTACGACGGGAAGGACAGGGCGCCTCTCCTGGCTGGTTCTGCCACCGAGTTCGGCAGCGGATCCTCCTATGAGAGGTTCGGGTCCACCCATGTGGCCGACGAAGAGCCCCTGGGCCAGATAAGCATCGTCCGTGACGGGTACTCCTGGCCGGACGACAGGTCGTTCTTCGAGAAATGGGGCTCGCAGATAATCATCGTGGCCATCGTCGCCCTGATACTGGCGACCATAGTCTACGCTCTGAAGAAGGATGTAATCTGAAATCCGAAGCAGGAGCCAATCAACTTAATATATGACGACTGTAAGTCGAGAAACCGCAATTGGGGGAATCATGACAGACAAAAAGGATGTGAAGGCGTCCAAGCTCTCCGTGGAGGAATGGGCCGACAGGCAGAGCTTCGCCACAACCGAGGAGATCCCGATACCCGATCTCATGGCAGACAGGGTCATCGGACAGGACGAGGCCGTCGCCGTGATGCGCAAGGCCGCATCGCAGAAGAGGCACGTCATGCTCATCGGCGAGCCCGGTACCGGGAAGTCGATGCTGGCGAACTCCATGGTCGAGTACCTGCCCAAAGAGGACCTCCAGGACATCGTGGCCTACCACAATCCCGAGGACTTCAACGAGCCCCGCGTCAGGGTGTTCCCTGCCGGAAAGGGGAAGGCCGTGGTCTCGGAGCAGAAGGCCATCGCCGCGCAGCAGAGGAATCAGAAGAACTCCATGTACATCTACGTCTGCATGGGGCTCATCATCCTCGGGCTGATAGGCGCGCTGATGCTGAACAACTTCACGATCGCATGGATTGCCATCTTGGGCGCCATGCTGGTGGTCATGCTCTTCAGGACCCCGGGCCAGCAGAGGACGGAAACGGCGATCATCCCCAAGCTCCTCGTCGGGCACGATCCGGGGGACATGCCCCCGTTCGTCGATGCCACCGGGACCCATGCCGGAGCCCTCCTCGGAGATGTCAGGCACGACCCGTTCCAGTCCGGCGGGCTGGAGACCCCGTCCCACGACAGGCTCGAGGCGGGAGACATCCACAAGGCCAACAAGGGAGTCCTTTACATCGACGAGATCAACCTCCTGAAGATGGAGTCCCAGCAGGCCCTGCTGACAGCCATGCAGGAGAAGAAGATGTCCATCACAGGGCAGTCCGAGCGCTCCTCCGGAGCATTGGTCAAGTCCGAGCCCGTCCCGTGCGACTTCATCCTGGTCTGCGCAGGGAACATGGATGCCATCCAGGGCATGCACCCCGCACTCAGGTCGAGGATAAGGGGATACGGCTACGAGGTCTACATGCGTAACACCATGCCAGACACCGACGAGAACCGCGACTGCATCACCCGCTTCGTGGCCCAGGAGGTCAGGAAGGACGGGAAGATCCCCCACTTCGACAAGTACGCCGTCGCAGAGATCCTCAGGGAGGCCCAGCGCCGTTCCGGAAGGAAAGGGGAGCTGACCCTCAGGATGAGGGAGCTCGGAGGCCTCATAAGGGTCTCCGGGGACATGGCCATCGGAAGGGAGGCCAAGGTCGTCACCTCCGATGACGTCGTCATGGCCAGGAGGGTCGCCCGCAGCCTGGAGCAGCAGATAGCCGACAGGTACATCGAGAACAGCAAGGCCTACGAGATGTTCAACACCTCCGGAGAGGCGGTCGGGATGATCAACGGGCTCGCCGCCCTCAATGCGAGCTCCAATATGGCCGAGTACTCGGGAATCGTCCTGCCCATAGTCGCCGAGGTCTCGCCTTCGCAGGTGAAGAAAGGAGGCCACATCGTCGCGACCGGGCAGCTCGGGACCATCGCCAAGGAGGCTGTGGACAACATCTCAGCCGTCATCAAGAAGTACACTATGACGAACCTGTCCGACAGCGACATCCACCTGCAGTACATCGGCACTTACGATGGAGTGGAGGGAGACTCCGCATCCATCACGATGGCGACGGTCATCATCTCCGCGCTGGAGAACATCCCCATCCGCCAGGACCTGGCGATGACGGGCTCCCTGAGCGTCAGAGGGAAGGTCCTTCCCGTCGGCGGAGTGACCGCAAAGCTCGAGGCCGCCGCGGCCTCCGGGATAAAGGTCGCGCTGATCCCCGAGGAGAACGCCAGGGACGTGATGATCGAGAACAGGTTCTACGACACCATGGACATCTACACCGTGGAGAACCTCCGCGACGTGTTCGAGTACGCCTTCGTGGACTGCCCGATGAAGCAGCAGTACATGGACAAGCTCCTGCCCCTCACCGAGGGCGGCGTGTCCACCGTGAAGAAGATCGTGCCTCCCGCGAAGCACGAGTACCACCCCGAGCCCCCCAAGGCCGAGGAGCCTGCGGAGCAGCCTGCGGAGACCGTGCAGGAAGCTCCCGTGACGGCCGAGGTCCCCGTCGGGAAGCCGGACGCCAACGCGGCCTGATGAAACCGGGGGCGCGGCCCCCTTTCCTTTTTTATACGCCTGCCTTCTACACCGTCATATGAGCAGGGAAGGCTATGCCGACCACTCCCTCGTGATAGGGAGGTTCCAGCCGCTGCACAAGGGGCACATGGAGGTCCTGAAGCAGTGCGCCGCAGAGTCAGAGCACCTCATCGTCGCGATCGGGAGCGCCCAGTGCTCCCACGATCCCGGGAACCCGTTCACTGCAGGGGAGAGGTACAAGATGATATCCGACTCCCTGAAGGACGAGGGGATAACGAGCTTCAGCATAGTCCCGGTGGAGGACCTGAACAGGTACTCTGTCTGGGTGGCGCACGTGGTGTCGATGGTCCCGCCGTTCGGGAGGGTCTACAGCAACAACCCCATGACCCGCCGCCTGTTCATGGAGGCCGGGTACGACGTCAGGAAATCTCCGCTCTACAACCGCTCCATCTATTCCGGCACAGAGGTCCGCAGGAGGATCGTCTCCGGAGAGGAGTGGAGGCCGCTGGTCCCGCAGGCGGTGGCCGATGTGATCGACTCCATAGACGGGGTCGGAAGGCTCAGGGACATCTCAGAGGGCTCTGATGGCGCGCCGCTGTGAAGAGCTCGCCTCGCTGCTCCTGGAGAAGGGAGCGACGATGTCCTGTGCCGAATCGTGCACCGGAGGGATGATCGGAGCGGCGATGACGGAAGCTCCCGGATCTTCGGCTTATTTCCTCGGCAGCGCCGTGACGTATTCGAACGAGGCCAAGATGTCCGTCCTCGGAGTGTCGGAGAGCACGCTGACCGGGCATGGTGCTGTGAGCGCGGAGACCGCGGGAGAGATGGCGCTCGGAGCCTCGAGGGTGTTCTCATCCGACTATTCCGTGGCCGTCACGGGGATAGCGGGCCCGGGAGGCGCCACGGACACGAAGCCCGTGGGGCTGGTGTTCATATCCGTGTCCGACGGCTGCAGGACGGTGACGGCAAGGAACCTGTTCCATGGCGCCAGAGCGGAAGTCAGGGATCAGACGGTCGATGCCGCCGTGTCGTTGCTGATTGATTTCATAAGAGGTCTGCTCTGAGGTCAGCCTTTCCTTGGTACAGTACCGCCGAATACCATCTTGGCAGTATGCTTCCGGAAGGCCAGGCCAATCAGGATATGGGCTTCGTCGATGTTACGGGAGTACTCTTTGTCCTTAATCTGGTCGAGTGCATTATGGGCAAGAGAAATTAGGTCATCGCATTCATCTTTGTATTTTATCTCGATAAGTAGCCCCGGCTTCGTGCGGTTGCCCTTGACATAGAGATCTATAAAGCCATCGCCTGAGCCCAGCTCTGTTTGGTATCTGAATCCAGAGAATCCGAAGAGTGCGGACATGAAGATTTTGTGAGTGCGTTCGTCGTAATAGTCGCGAGGTGATTGTCCATCCATTAGTTCGTTGAGCTCTTCTGTGGCCTCGCACTCCTTCATTCCGTACACATACTCCATCAGATGCGTCACTTTCTTAGCATCTGCAATATTGAGGCTCGTCATCAGAGCATCAAATGCATCGAAGACCTCTTCGTTAGGTATGGTTAGGCGGTAGCGTCCGTCATCTAAAGGAACTGCTTTCAAGTATCCTGAAGTGACCAAGAGCGTTATCGCAGCCTCTTCAAGCTCGTTCTCGTTCGTAGAGAAGAGGTTCTGGAAATTCATTTTGGGGTTGACCCTCCCATCGAAGTAGTTGCCTGGAACACCCAGCGATATCACTTCGTCTCTGAATTCGGGAGTGGTACGGTTTAGAACCTCGGAGATTAGCGATGCATCTCCAGATTGGACCCAATAGCTGATGGGTTTCTTATTCCCACCAATATAGTCTTGAAGATGGTTCATGACGCTGTAGGGATTGTAGACATCTTTCTCTCCGAAGCGATATCCATCGTAATAGGATTTCATGATGTCAATCTCTTCTGCTGGGATGCTTGTGTTCTCTATCAAGAACCGCAGTTCCGATTCCGTGAATCCGAATTCCTCATCGAATCCGGTCTGGAAGATATCGAATTCTTTCAGGTTATTCAGCCCACTGAAAAGAGTTTCTTTGGATATGCGCGAGCATCCGGTCACCACGGCGAATCTGTAGAACGTGTTGGTCTTGAGCGTTGATTCCATGAATTTCTTAAAGAAGTCCATGAATTCTTGGTAGTAACCCGACAGATATGCACTACGAACAGGTTTATCGTATTCGTCTATGAGGATGACCGTCTCGTCCTCATATGCATCTTCAATCCATTGGCAGAGACGTAATATCGACTCTGTCAGCATTGCTTTTGATGCAGTGCGTTTTCCATAATCCATGAAGAGATCGCGTTCATATTGCGGAATAGAATCGCATTCGGGTATACGCTTGAAATCTCTCAAGGTCCTGGAGACCATCGATGCGAACGATTCCAAGAAATCTTTCATGTTAGAAGATTCCGTTGAGGACAAATCCAGGCGAATGACCCTATATTTTCCAAGGTGTGCCATAGATTCCGAATCGCCTGCGATTTTCAGTTTCGAGAACATCTCTTTTCCATCTTTGTTCTCGATATCGAAGAATGCTCTGAGCATATCGAGATTCATCGTCTTTCCAAACCTGCGAGGGCGAGTGAAAAGGAATGCGGCCTGTTTGTATCTTATTATGTCTCTGATCATCAGGCTTTTGTCCACGAAGATAAAGCCTTCTGTGGCAATCTTCTTGAAGTCGCTCGTGGACACAGGGAAGCATTCGACCATGATTCGTTATCGGAGCTTAGATATAAACGTAAAGCGACGGAACGGATGCGAATGCCCAGGGGGTGCTCGGTAATCACCGTGTTCAATGGGCTACAAGCAGATTTGACAGGGGTGTTATGCCCAAAGACAAATACGCGATGCGCATTCGCAGTTCCATGAAGCTGCTGATGACCGGGAAGGTCAAAGAAGTCTACGAGGTCGACGCGGACATCCTCGAGTTCGCGTACACGGACAAGATATCGGTTTTCGACAAGATCATCCCCTCCACCGTCCCCCACAAAGGGGAGACCCTCTGCAGGACCGCTAAGTATTGGTTCGGGAAGCTGAACGAGGCAGGCATCAACAACCACTACATCTCCGAGCCCTCCAAGGACAGGATGAGGGTGAAGAGGGTCGATGTCATCCGCGACTACAGCAAAATCGACGGCAGCACCAGGAACTACCTGATCCCCTTGGAGGTCATCTGCAGGTACTACGCCGCAGGATCTCTCCTGGACAGGCTCAAGTCCGGGAAGGTCAAGCCCGAGGACCTGGGGTTCCCCGCAGGCCATGAGGTCAAGAGGGGAGAGAAGCTCCCCCGCCCGTTCGTCGAGTGCACCACCAAGCTGGAGGAGCACGACGAGAACCTGACCGATGCCGAGGCCAAGGAGATGGCCGGGCTGTCCGATGCCGAGTACGAGGAGATCGTGAAGACTGTCCTGAAGATCGACGAGATCATGGCCGAGGATGTGGCCAAGCGCGGACTCATCCACTGCGACGGCAAGAAGGAGTTCGCCTATGACAAGGAGAGGAAGCTCATGGTCGTGGACACCTTCGGGACTCTGGATGAGGACCGCTGGTGGGATGCCGAGGAGTACGCCAAGGGCAACATCGTGGAGCTCTCCAAGGAGTTCGTCAGGCAGTATTACCGCGAGACAGGATACCATGAGAAGCTGTATGCCGCCAGAGACGCCGGTCAGGCCGAGCCCGACATACCTGCCCTTCCCCAGGAGATCGTCGACCGCGTGAGCAAGCTCTACGTGGACATGTACGAGCGCATCACTGGCGAGAAGTTCTGAGAGACATGCGGATCTATCATGGAAGCAATCAGATCGTGTCCAAACCTCTGATCTTGGAATCGAGGCACAGCACTGATTTCGGAAGAGGTTTCTACACGACTGAATCTATGAAACAGGCCGAAAACTGGGCAATCAAGATTAAGAACAGACGTGAGTCTGAACACGCATACGTTTCAGAGTATGAATATAACGAAACAAATGATTTGGTCGCTATAGTATTCGAAGGCCCTACGGAAGAGTGGCTAGATTTCGTTACTTACAATCGTCTAGAGAATAAAGGTCATGCGTATGATGTGATTATTGGACCAGTTGCTGATGATAGTGTTTATGAAACACTGTTCGACTATTCGATCGGCAGGATAACCAAGGAAGATGCCATTTTGGAGTTGAAGTCAGTGACTTTGGATGGTCAAATCCTATTCCATACAGATAAATCGCTGGAATACGTGACATTCCTCGGATACAAGGAGGTGAGTTGATGGATCAGGGCACATTTGAGTATATAAAGAGGAACCTCGCAATGGGTGTTGTAGATAACATTATGAAATCGAAGGGTTGGTCGGAAGATGAGGCAGTTTGTAGGTTTATGTCATCCAAGGTCTACGAAGGTCTTAGAAATGAATCGACTAAAGTTTGGCACTTCAATGTCGCCCAGCTGTCAGATATGTTCGATGATGAATTGGAAGGTGATCTCGTATGGCCAGAGCATCCATGAACCAGTCCGAGACCATGAGGTTCAAGGTGCACTGCATCGAGGAGTATAGCCAAGCACACGGCATCTCTCCGAAAGAGACTGTTAGAATCTTCGGCGAGTATGGGGTGTTCGAATTCCTCAACCTCCCTGCGATGCGGTGGCAACCACTGTCAGCCTCCGTTTACGATATAGATGAGTTCATCGCGGTGCGTTCCTGAGGCGATTCTGCCCGGCGAATGCGCCAGTCTTCCTTGTTCCGGGCTTGGCGTCAGACGATTTCCGCTTCCACCAGGTCCTCTCCCTTGGGGCATTCCATGGGCTTTCCCAGCTTCACTACTGTGAACTTCTGCCCTTCGGCCTTGCCGGGGACGTGGCATCTCCCGTAGTTGGGGCAGGAGATCATGCCGCACGCCCTCTCGGAATAGGTGAGCGTGACGCCCTCCATTGCGCCCTTCTTGGGCACGGCATAGGGCCCGGAGACCTTCTCCACCACCGTTGCGACAACATTCCCTTCGGATGAGGCGCACTGATGGCGCTGGCCCCTGACCTCGGACACCCTGTAGCGGGACCCCTGCTCCAGATTGAAGCAGACCCCCTTGAGCCTGCAGTCCTTGCATTCGGCCAGCGGCCCGAGGAAGTAGAACTCCATGCCGGCCTTGGCCGATTCCTCTCCTATCAATGTTATGAGCGCCATGATATCCTCAGATGACTCCCGTGGTCTTCGCCACCTTCTCCGCCACTTCCGCGCTGATCCCCCCGTTCCCGAGTATGGTGAACCTGTCCGAGCGGATCTCGTGGGCATGGGACAGCGCGTAGATCGTGTCTTCAGCAGATATCCCCAGCTCCTTGGCGGTGGTCGGGGCCCCGATCATCTTCAAAGCATCTCTGATCTGCTCCCAGTCTCCTCCGTGGAGGTACATGGTCATTATGGATCCGACCCCGCACTGCTCCCCGTGGAGCCCCTTCCCTGGATGCATCAGGTCGAGCATGTGCGAGAACATGTGCTCCGCGCCGCTGGTGGGGCGGGAGCTTCCGGCGATGCTCATCGACAGCCCCGAGATTATGATGGGCTTGATCGAGATCCACACGCTGTCCTCCAGGCCGGGCTTGATGAGCTCGGCGTTGTCCATGATCGATTCCGCCGCATACTTGGCAAGGAAGTAGGCGGACCTGCTGAACTGCACGTTCTGGAGCCTCCTGGCGAAGTCCCAGTCCTCGATCGCGGTGAGGTTGGAGATCACATCTGCGCAGCCGGACGCCAGCAGCCTGTAGGGCGCCTTGGCGATCACCCCTGTGTCCGCGATTATCCCCATGGGAGATGCGGACTCGATGGATTTGGAGCCGGTCTCGGACTTCAGCGAGGCCCTGTTGGACGCTATCCCGTCATGGGCCGCAGACGTGGGGATGCTGATGAACGGGATGTTGAGCTCGTTGCAGACGACTTTGGAGATGTCGATCTTGCTTCCTCCCCCTACGGCGAGCACGAAGGTGGACCCGAACTCGCGGATCCTCTCGATGGCCGTGCCGACGTTCTCCATCGTGGCCTCGCCGACGTAGCAGACATCCATGTCGTAGCCGGCCATGTTGTCGAGCACCTCTCTCCCGGCGGCCTCCATGGTCCTGCTCCCTGTGATGATCGTGCCGACGCGGCCGGTGTGGTTGTCGTCGCACATCTTCTTCACGGTTCCCAGGACCCCGTGGCCAGCAACGATGTTGCGGGGGAATTCGACGAACTTGACCTTCGTGAAGTCGTCGCTGTCTGTCTGCTCCATGGACACCCGATTCTCTGGTTGACCTTTATATCTGTTGATTGAGGATACGCTTGCATGGAAGCTCCCGGCATTGGGCCCAAGGTCCTGATCCTGTGCGGAGGCGCTCCGGGCGGATGCACCGACGAGATGTGCCGTGCCGCTTCGGAGGCCCTCTCTGAGGCAGGCTATTCTCCGGAGACGATCATGCCCTCCGAGATGGGGATATCCCACTGCACCGGATGCCAGAGATGCGCCGGGGGAAGGGGATGCGTCATCGGCGACAGGATGTCCGAGATATACCGCAGCTTCGCAGATTGCGAGGGCGTGGTCCTCGCCACCCCCCTGAGGTTCAGCGGGCCGTCCTCCATCATCAAGGCTGTGATGGACAGGATGCAGGTCTATTGGGGCTCTCCGGACCTGCCCCGCCCCCAATGGGTGATATTGATGGCCTGCGCCGGATCGGAAGCTCCTGACTTCTCCCATCTCAGGTCGATGATGAGGGCCTTCTCCGTCACGCTGGGAATGGAATGGCGCGGAGAAGCGTATGTCGCCGGCACCGATTCCGGAATGGATCATGTCAGGCAATCGGCGAAGGAGGCAGTGGAGCGCATCCTTCGGGACCGAACGGGACGATGATCCTCCCTTCGGACATCGTTCCGTCGTTCCGGCGGACGAACGGGATGACGTTCCATGGGAGCTCCTCCCAGATCTGCTCCGTGACGGAGCCGTCTGTGTCGGCAACGACGATTTCTGCGAATCCGACGGAGCAGAGCCTGTCTGCTACGCTCCGGAGGTCCTCGCGAGACCCTTCCCTGGAGATCGCCATGCCGTCGCAAACGAAAACGGCCGGGACGAACGAGTCCGACACCGATAAGATGTCTTTCAGGTCCTTGTCAGAAGACGATGCCTGGTACGGGCCGATGACCTTCTCCGCAGTGGTGTTGAACGCATCGAACAGGTCGTCCGCGTTCTCGATCCATGTCAGAAGCCAGATGTCCTTGCCGCGGACCCTCATCTCCTTCAGGACGTCAGGGATGAAGGACCTGGCGCGGAGGCTGTCGGCGTCCACGACGACCACATCCTCTCTCTGCTCTGTCTTCGGCAGCTTGCCGGCCGTTTCCTGGAAAGGCATCCTTCCGCCTTCCGGGACGGGAACGGCCCTGCGGAACCAGCACTCTTCGGAGAAGAGGGCTCCGTCCGAGGAGGTCGCGAACAGCGCGGGAATCGTCAGCATGCCGGGTGCATCCCCGACCCATCATATTACCGTATCTTCGGAGTACACAGGCCTTAAAGGATAATCGGCGTTAAGAAATCTTTATATCGTCAGAGCCCCAACTCCGTTGCAGAGAGGTCTGACCATGTCTCAGAAATACGTATGTCCCAAATGCGGCACAGCCGTCGAGCTCCTGTACAAGGGTGGTTGCATCCCGTCCTGCTGCGGCGCCCCAATGGAAGCCGTCGCCGCCAAGACCGGCGACCCCGTCAAGGAGAAGCACGTCCCTTATATCGAGAAAACCGACGGAGGCATCTTGGTGAAGGTGGGGAAGGAAGCGGCCCACCCGATGACCGAGGAGCATTACATCGTCATGATCGAGATCTGTGCCGACGGCGTGATGATGAGGAAGCATCTCAAGCCTGGAGACGCTCCCGAGGCGTTCTTCGCCACCGATGCGAAGGACATCAAGGCCTGGGAGTACTGCAACAAGCACGGGCTCTGGGCGTCCAGCCAGTGAACGCCCTCCTCCGAGCGAGGATCCAAACGCTTTCCCCTTCTCATGCTGGCATCATTGTCCGCATCGTCCGTCCAGCATCTCCGAACGCCTCTGAGCGATCCGCCATCGGTTTTATACGGATGTTCCAGATAACCTATGCCATAGAGGTCATGATATGGCTAAGATCGTAGAGAACGTCGACGATGATTCCAAGGCGAAGGCGAGGCACGCCAAGATTGCCGCCGAGAAGAAAGAGGCCGCCGAGAAGGAGAAGAACAAGATCTCCGACGAGAAGTGGAAGGCCAAGCGTGCGGAGGAGAAGCGCAAGGAGGAGATAAGGAAGCTCCCCAAGGAAGAGCGCGCAGCTGCCAAGAAGGAGCTCAAGGAGCAGATCAAGCGCCGCAAGGAGCACGAGAAGAAGATGAAGGCCGAGCAGAGGGCCGAGAAGATAGCCAAGCGCAAGGAGGAGAGGGAGAAGGCGAAGGCCGAGGCCGCCGGAGCGGTCGCTCACCAGGAAGAAGAGGTCGAGGAGGCCATCGAGGCTTCAGAGAAGCAGGAAGAGGTCCAGGCCGAGCAGGTAGAGGAGATCGCAGAGAAGGTCGAGGAGACGGTAGAGCCCACCCTCGAGGATGCTCCTGCAGAGGCCGTTCCTGCCGAAGAGGCTCCCGTTGAGGAGCCTTCCGAGAAGAAGGAATGATCCTCTCTGAACCGCCCTCGATGGCGGTTCTGCAAACCTTTTCTGCCATTTCCCGCCCCAAAGGGGCGGGAAGATCACTTCTGTGCATCCGGCCCTGAGGGTCGTGGCTAAATATGAAAAGTCTATCCATCGCCCGTGGTAACCGGTTCGACGACACCAGAAGAAAGGATGAGGCACGCGGCATCGACCGATGCTGACGCCATCACCAAAGAATTGAACAGCAGGCCAGAGGGACACTACAACGAAGAGGTCACGACCTCCCGCATCCAGTACGGGAAGAACGAGGTTACGAACCACAATCGCAACGTTGCACTGAAGAGGCTGTATCACTCTTTCGCGAACATCTTCATCATAACGCTCGCGGTCATAGACATCCTGTGGATGGTCCTTGACCCGGACATAATCTACTTCGTCATTCTCACCACCCTGATCCTCGTCAGCGGGACGGTGACTTTCATCCAAGAGACGCGCAGCTCCAAAGCGGCCGCAAAGCTGGTGAGCATGGTAACGACCATAATCACCGTCCGCCGCGAGGACACGGAGGCCGAGATCGACTCCAAGGAGTTGGTCGTGGGAGACATCATCATCCTCGACACGGGAGACATGGTCCCTGCTGACGTCAGGATTCTCAAGTCCAATCATCTCAAGGTGGACCAGTCCGCCCTGACGGGAGAGTCGGGCGGAGTGTCCAAGCATTCCGATCCCGTCCAGTGCGACGAGGTCCTCGGATGCAACAATCTGGCGTTCATGGGGACCAATGTCATCGGCGGCTCCGCCGAGGCCGTCGTCGTCGCAGTCGGCGACGACACGATCTTCGGGTCCATGGCCGAGAAGCTGACCCGCCGCAAGGCCCCTACCACTTACGACAAGGGGAGCAAGGCCATCGCCAACGTCCTGCTGAAGATCATGTACCTCATGGTCCCGCCTGTCTTCTTGATAATGCTGGTCAAGGACTACCTCAACAACGGCTCCTTCACCATCGACGGCGTGCTGTCCGCCGTCACGTTCGCCCTCACTTTGGCCATCGGGCTCATGCCCGAGATGCTGGCCACCATCGTCTCGGCCAACCTCGCGAAGGGGTCCATCGACATGTCGAAGAACAAGGTCATCGTCAAGGACGTGACCGCCATCCAGAACTTCGGTGCTATGGACGTCTTATGCTCGGACAAGACCGGGACGCTCACTCAGAACAGGATCTCCGTCCAGGACTGCAACGACATCTACGGCAACGCCAGCGGATCCGTGGAGCTGATGTCCTGCATCAACTCCGCCAACCTCAAGTCCGCAACCAACCAGATCGACTGGGCCCTTGACGAGTACGCCGAGGTGAACGGCCTGACCGAGAAGATAGCGGAGTATGAGTATGTCGCCGATGTGCCCTTCGATTTCACCAGGAGGAGGGCGACGGTCGTCGTCAGGAAGAACGAGGATGTCAACATGATGGTCTCCAAGGGGGCCATGCCCGAGATCCTCTCCATATCGTCCGGTTACCTGGACGGGAACCGCGACATCCAGCCTTTGGACGAGAAGACCATCAACGACATGATGGGCCTTGTGGAGTGGTACAGCTCCAAGGGCATGCGCGTTCTCGGCATCACTCACAAGTACATACCCGCCGGGAAGACCGAGTTCACCGAGGCCGATGAATGCGACCTGATCATCGCAGGGTTCCTCGTGTTTACCGATCCTGTCAAGCCCACTGCTGCCGGCGCCATCAGGGACATGGCCGAGTACGGGATCGAGGTCAAGGTCCTCACCGGAGACAACGAGTACGTCTCGCGCCACGTCTGCGACCAGATCGGGATCGGATCGGAGAACATCCTGGTCGGGAGCACCATCGACCAGATGTCCGATGAGGAGCTGGCAGCCGCCGTGGAGGGCACATCGATCTTCGCGAGGCTCAGCCCCGACAACAAGTCCAGGATCGTCCTGGCCCTGAAGTCCAACGGCCACACGGTCGGGCTCATGGGGGACGGCATAAACGATGTCGTCGCCATGAAGAACGCCGACGTGAGCATATCCGTCGACACAGGATCCGACATCGCCAAGGAGACTGCCAGCATGATCCTCCTGGAGAAGGACCTGGGGATCCTCAAGACAGGGGCCATTGAGGGCAGGAAGGTGTACGTCAACTCGATCAAGTACGTGAAGATGATCGGTTCGATCAACTTCGGGTTCATGTTCTCTCTGATCCTCGGCTCCCTGTTCTTCAACTTCGAGCCCATGGGCGGGATAATGATCCTGATCTTCAACCTCATCAACGACTTCGCCTGCATATTCATATGCTGGGACAAGGTCGAGGACGAGTTCGTCAAGGCCCCCAGGAAATGGGACCCCGTGAACCTGAAGCAGGTCATGTACCATTACGGGCCGATGTGCGTCGTCACGGACATGATGTCCTGGGCGTTCTTCGTGTTCGTCGTGATGGCGTCCGTGTCCGTGTCCATACCAGAAGCGGTCATCGCAGCCTACCCGTCGCTGGAAGGCGTGACGACTGCATCGGGAGTCGTCCTCAGCGGAGTTCCTCTTGAGAACATAGACGAGCTGGTGCCTGTGATGGTCCTGTTCCAGTCTCTTTGGGTCATCGAGCAGTACTGGATGCAGGTCTGGGCGATCCATATCGTCAGGACGAACAAGCTGCCTTTCTTCCAGGCCTGGTCCTCCAAGGTGCTGGTGCTCACCACGGTCATCGCGCTGGCGGTCGGGACGCTGCTGCCGTACTCCGGCCCGTTGTGGGAGGCCATCTCCGGATGCACCGATGTCATCCCCGTGCCCTTATGGGCGCTGCTCTGGATGCCCTTCATCGGTGCGGTGTACTTCTTCGGGTCCCACGCGGCCAAGAAGTACATGCTGAAGAAGTACGGCTACTTCGCCTGCTGAGAAACATATTACGGGGCTCCGGCCCCAGAACTCCTGTATCCTGAGCCTTCAAAGTTCGGCCTTCAGGCTCCTGAACGGGTCCAGGAACACGTACCTCATGCCGCGGGTCTTCCCTTCTTTGCCGAGGATCCCGGAATCCACGAGAGAGTCAAGCTTCCTCCTGACGGCGGCTTCCCCGACGGGAAGCCATCCGGAAGCGTCCTGCATCGCGAACTCCCCCATGGACTTGGCCATGCGGGCGATGTGCTTCGTGTTCTCGTCCATGTCCTTGAGACGGTCCTTCGCGGAGAACTCCTCCGCGGCTTTGCGGTATGCTAAGAGGATTGACTCCGTGACGTATCTGGCCAGGGGCGTGTAGTTCCCGGTCTGGTCGGTGTACGAGAGCAGGCCGTAATAGGTGGCGGAGTCCTGGAGCATCTCCTGCTCGAACTTGCACAGTCCGCAGTTTGCCAGGCCCATCTCCCTCAGCAGCGATTGGAATAGCACGCGCCCGGTGCGGCCGTTGCCGTCAGCGAAGGGGTGTATGCTCTCGAACTCGTGGAAGAACAGGGTCGCGGTCACGATGTCTCCGAAAGGGGACCCGTTGACCCAATCGACCAGGGACAGCAGCTCTTCCTCGACGGATCCCTTTGGGCATGCGATGAAGAACTCGGTCCCATCGGACCCTATGACGCTCACATCCGCGTCGCGGAGCTTTCCGGCCGCGGTCTCGCCGACACCTGTCATCAGCGCACGGTGGACGAAGAGGATCGTGTCCAGGCTCCATGGCATCCCGAGCTTCTCCTTGAACAGGAAGCCGAGATGGTTCAGGATCTCCTGTGTCGGGCCGTTCGGGCTCTCCTTTCTGCCGCCTGCGGTGAACTCTGTGGCCAGGGTCCTGACCTCGTCGAACGTCATCCTGTTCCCTTCGATCTTGGTGGACCAGTGGATGTTCGAGGAGTAGGCGTCAAGGACCAGGTCATAGTAGTCCTGCTCTGACAGCATGAACCCGCCAAGGATGGAGTCTAGCTCATGGATCTCCGACATCATCGACCGCATCTCCATGTCGACGGAAAGCATCGGATAGAACGGTACCTTCCTCCTGTGCCTTACGGGGAAGCCGATCGCCCGGTAGTCCGAATAATCGCTCTTTTTGCCGTATTTCGATGCCATAATGGGTGTTGTTGGCTATTCGATTATTTAAATTTTTCTAATTTATATCTGTTTATAGTTATAATTAACAGTCATTAATATTCATCATATGGCAAGGAACGGCAACAGTGCAACGAACTCCGTCGAGTCATTCGTCTGGCAATCGTTTCTTCTTCACATCTGGGGCGTCCGGTTCCCCTTGCCCGCCCTCATCTCCTACGGCCGATGTACGGCTGATGCGATGACGATGTCAGCAGTCTGTTACTTTGGCTTGTTTCCACCGCCTGCCTCGACGCCGCTCTTATCAACCTATTTATATAACCATTGAATCAGCAAATCACCGTCAGAGGTCTATCAATGATCTGCATTGTCCGCACAGGCTCGACATTTCTTGGATGAACCAGTCTGGACTATGACGGTTTGAGGTGTTCAGAATGGCTCAAACCAGTGACAACGCTAAGGATTTAAGGGACATGTTGGCGATAAGCCCGTACAATCAGATGGCCCTCCCTAAGCTCCCGGAAGGACGTGGGAAGGTTGAGATATTCGACACCACCCTCCGCGACGGGGAGCAGGCTCCGGGAATCGCCTTGAGCTCCGACGACAAGGTCAGGCTCGCCTTCGCACTGGACGACCTGGGCGTCGACTACATAGAGGCGGGTTTCGCCGTCTCATCCCAGACCGAGTCCGAGACGATCAAGCGCATCATGGATGCCGGGACGCACTCGAAAGTTCTGAGCCTGGCCAGGTCCGTCAAGAAGGACATCGATGCCGTCGCTGAGACCGGCGTCGACTATGTGCACACGTTCATCGGGACATCGCCCTTGCACAGGGAGTTCAAGCTCAAGATGTCCAAGGAGCAGATCATCGAGAGGGCAGTGGAGACCGTCGAGTATGCAAGGTCCAGGGGCCTGGACGTCCAGTTCTCCTGCGAGGACGCCACCCGCACCGAGCTGGACTACATGATCGATGTATACAAGGCAGTCGTCGACGCGGGCGCATGCGCCATCAACGTCCCCGATACCGTAGGGGTCATCGTCCCCCAGGGGATGAGCTACATGATCGGAGAGATAGCCAAGGAGATCCATGTCCCGATCAGCGTCCACTGCCATAACGACATGGGCATGGCCGTGGCCAACACCCTCGCGGCTGTCGAGGCGGGAGCGACCATCTGCCAGGTCACCGTCAACGGGATAGGCGAGAGGACAGGGAACGCATCTCTCGAGGAGGTCGTTCTGAACCTGTTCGCCAACTACAACGTCCAGACAGTGAACCTCCCCAAGATCGGCCAGACATCCAAGCTGGTCGAGAGGATCACCGGGTTCCCCATGGCTTACAACAAGCCCATCGTGGGCCGCAACGCGTTCGCCCACGAGTCCGGCATCCATGTGCACGGCGTCATGAACAACAGCGCCACATACGAGCCCTTCCTGCCCGAGCTGGTCGGCGTCGACAGGCACATCGTCATCGGGAAGCACTCCGGAGAGCACTCCGTCCGCGGAAGGCTGGATGCCCTGAACGTCAAGTTCCCCGAGGAGCACATGCCAGAGCTGATGGCCGACATCAAGAAGATCGCCGTCGGCGGGAAAGAGATCGACGACGCCGAGCTCATCGCCATCGCCGAGCACGTGCTGTGGAAGAAGCAGACCAAGATCCAGACCGTGGCCCTGGACAGCATCGTGGTGATCACCGGGAAGGGCGTGACCTCCACTGCCACGGTCAACCTGACCATCGAAGGGGAGAAGAGGGTGAAGGCCGAAATCGGAGTAGGGCCCGTCGATGCCGCGCTGAAAGCGATCGGCGAGGCTGTGAACGACAAGATCACGCTGGAGGAGTACAAGCTCGCCGCCATCACCGGCGGAAGCGACTCCATCTGCGAGGCCACGGTCATGGTCAAGAACGTCCAGAACGACGGCAACCTGTCCGTCGGCAAGGCCGTGGGGCTGGATGTCGTGCAGGCATCCGTCGATGCCATGATGGCCGCCATAAACAGGGATTTCGCAAGGTTCAAGAGTGAGTGATTAAGGATGACAGGGAAAACGATTGCAGAGAAGATCCTCTCGGAGAAGTCCGGCACTGACGCAAGGGCCGGCCAGATCGTCACAGCGAACATAGACTACGTCATGGTCAACGACGTCACGGGGCCCATCGCCTTCCGCGAGTACGGAAAGCTCGGGACTTCGCAGATGTTCAAGGACCGCATGGTCCTGATACCGGACCATTACGTCCCCGCCAAGGACGTGGCTTCCGCAGAGCAGGCGAAGGAGATGAGGGAGTTCGCCCACGAGCATCAGCTCCCCAACTACTACGAGATCGGGAAGAGCGGGGTCTGCCACCAGCTGATGGTGGAAGAGGGCTTCGCCGCTCCGGGCAGGCTCATCGTCGGGGCGGACTCGCACACATGCACATACGGCGGGATCAACGCCTTCTCCACAGGCATCGGGTCCACGGAGGCGGCCGTTGCTTTCGCCACCGGCAAGCTGTGGTTCAAGGTCCCGGAGACCATCAAGGTCGTCGTCCGCGGCAAGTTCAAGAAGTACGTCGGCGGGAAGGACCTGATACTGAAGATCATCACCGACATCGGAGTGGACGGGGCCAACTACAAGGCCTTCGAGTTCCACGGAGACGTGCAGAACATCCCCGTGGCGGACAGGCTGGCCGTCTCCAACATGGCCATCGAGGCCGGCGGCAAGGCAGGGATATTCCCCTGCGACTCCCTGACCGAGGAGTACATCAGGGGCACAGTCCGCGGAGAGTACAAGCCCGTGGACGCAGACCCCGATGCGGTGTACTGCAGGGTCCTGGAGTACGACCTGGGCAAGCTGGAGCCCTTCGTCTCCTATCCCCACCTGCCCAGCAACGGACGCGCCGTCAAGGACGCGGACGTGAAGATCGACCAGGCCTACCTGGGGTCGTGCACCAACGGCAGGATCGAGGACATGAGGATCGGAGCCGAGATCGTCAAGGGCAGGAAGGTCGCGCCGGGAGTGAGGTTCCTGGTGGTCCCCGCCTCCCAGAAGGTCTACCGCCAGATGGTCGAGGAAGGGCTCATGCAGATCTTCCTAGATGCGGGGGCGTTCATATCCGGGCCCACATGCGGGGCCTGCCTCGGAGGGTACATGGGGATCCTCGCCGCCGGCGAGAAGGCCGTGTCCTCCACCAACAGGAACTTCATCGGCCGCATGGGCGACAAGGACTCCGAGGTGTACCTCGCGGGCCCTGCGGTCGTCGCAGCGTCCGCCATCGCCGGGAAGATCGTGGCTCCCGACCAGCTGGAGGGGAACTGAATGGAGAAGATACAAGGAAAGGCATGGGTGTTCGGCGACAACGTCGACACGGACCAGATCATACCCGCCGAGAGGCTGGTCGCGGCGAACCTCGACCACCTGAACGACTACATCTTCGAGAAGGTCAGGCCCGGCTTCGCAGGGCAGGTCGGCAAGGGTGACATCCTCGTCGCCGGAAGGAACTTCGGATGCGGCTCCTCCAGGGAGCACGCTCCGCTGTCGCTGATCGAGGCAGGGTTCTCGTGCATCATAGCCGAGTCCTTCGCCCGCATCTTCTACAGGAACTCCATGAACATCGGCCTGCTGCTGATCGAGTGCAAGGTCGATGCGAAAGAGGGCGAGACCGTCACCGTGGACCCGGACAAGGGCAAGGTAACGGTGAACGGGAAGGAGTACTCTTTCCCGGAATACCCGCCGTTCATCTCCGAGCTGGTCAAGGCCGGAGGGCTGGTCAACCTCGCAAAGGAGGGGAGATTCTGAAGCATCTTGCCATCATCCCGGGAGACGGGATCGGGAAGGAGGTCATCGCCGCAGGGATGGAGGTCCTCGAAGCGGTGTCCGAGATATCCTCGTTCCAGTTCGATGCGGAGTACTCGGAGATCGGCTCCGACAGGTACCTGAAGACCGGCGAGCTCCTGACAGACCAGGACATCGCCGACCTGAAGTCCAAGGACGCGATCTACTTCGGCGCCATCGGGGACCCCAGGGTGAAGCCCGGGATACTCGAGCAGGGCATCCTGCTGAAGATGAGGGCGGTCTTCGACCAGTACATCAACCTCAGGCCGGTCACGTCCTGGTTCCCCCTCGTCCCCCTGAAGAGGGAGGTGCCCTTCGACATCCACTTCCTGAGGGAGAACACCGAGGACTTCTACATGGGAGCCAACGGCTTCTTCGGCCCCGGGGCCGGAGGGGACAAGGCCCACGTCCACGTGGACAGGGGGCTATACAGCGTGGACATCGACATCGATGCCAAGTCCACCAGCAACGACGATTTCGCGTTCGAGATCGGGCTGCTCTCCAAGAAAGGGGTAACGAGGTTCGCCGACTACGCCTGCAGGTACGCCGTCGCCAGGGGGGACAAGAAGGTCACCCTTGTCGACAAAGCGAACGTCATCACCAAGAACTACGGCATGCAGAGGCAGATCTTCCAGGAGAAGGCCGCCGAATACGGGCTGGACCTGGAGTTCATGTTCGTCGATGCCATGGCCATGGCCATGATCGTCAGGCCCGAGACCTTCGGCACCGTCGCAGTCCCCAACCTGTTCGGCGACATCCTGACAGACCTGGGAGCGCAGCTCCAGGGAGGCTTGGGAATGGGAGGCAGCGGGAACATCAACCCCGAAGGCGTCAGCATGTTCGAGCCCATCCACGGGTCCGCTCCGGACATAGCCGGCCGCGGCATAGCCAACCCCATAGCCGCCATCCTCGCGGCCCAGATGCTCTTGGAGAACCAGGGCCATCCTGCCGAGGGGAAGATGCTCCACGATGCCGTCAGGCAGTGCCTGGACACCGGCATGACCACGCCCGACCTCGGAGGGAAGCTCTCCACGTCCGAAGTGGGAAAGCATGTCGCCGGCATCGTCCGCAGCCAGAAGCGGTGAGCGGATGATCTCCCTCGACCTGGAGATCGGGTATCCTTCGGAGGACATCGCCCGTGCCGTCATGAGCGCGGTCATGCCCGAGAACAAAGGGTACGTGGACACGTCCGTCGAGGGATGCAAACTCGTTCTCAGGATGTCCGCCGAGAAGGCGGGCACCCTGAGGAACACGGCAGACGACCTTCTCGCCTGCATAAAGGCCGCCGAGGACGCGATAGGCCTCGACAGCAGGCGATCTCAGGCTTTCTGGAGCTCGACCATCGCCACGTTCTCTATCGCCTGGTCCTCCGGAGACAGCATGCCTCCGGAGACGCCGAGCCTCTCCGCTTTCTCCGGGGTGGCATCCATTAAGGAATCGTCCCTCTCCATGCCTATCTCGTCCAGGCGGGGGTCGTCGATGCCCATCAGCACGGCGACGTAAGAATCGTTTCCGGGCTTCGGCCTCATCTTGTCCATCGCCTTCCCGATCTGCCTCTCCCACGCGGCGTAGAGGATGATCTCGGTGGGCAGCGTCTTGGACCTGTTCGTGCCTTCGGAGAACGCCCTTTCGGCGTGGACGGCCGCCGCAAGGACATGGTCCTTCCCGAGGACGGCATCCGGGTCCAGAAGCACTACGTCGCCTCCCATGCCTGTGAAATGCTCGACGATGGCGCCGAATTCCGCAGGGCCTTTGATCCCGATGGCATCGAACCTCATGCCCCAGGTGAGCGCATCGATGATGATAAGCCCGTCGTTGACGGATGTCAGAAATGGAGCCGCCTGAGGGATTTGAACCCCCGGCCTGCTGATTACAAGTCAGCCGCTATACCCCTAAGCCAAGGCGGCACCGATGCCGTGTAGTCTGACCTGGTTTATATCCGTTTCTACATCCCCAGACATACTGGCTTTTTATATGAGAAGCACCGACACTATTATATCAGAAAAAGCAATCGCTGAAAATCATTCCACATTTAATGGTGATTTAAATGGCAGACGCTAAGAAGATTGTCCGTGTAGATTACAAAGCATACCTCGCCGACGTCGACAAGATGTACGATACCACGATTGCAGATGCAGCCAAAGAGGCTGGCATCTTCAACGAGAAAAGCAGCTACAGCCCCATGCCCTACGTCATCGGGTCCAAGAAGCTCTATGCAGACCTGGACGAGGCCATCGCCAACGCCGAGATCGGCAAGGAGACCGAGGTCACGATCCCCTGCGAGAAGGCTGAAGGGGTCAGGAACCCCAAGCTCATCGAGCTGCATCCCATCAAGGAGTTCTACAAGAACGAGATCAACCCCTATCCCGGGATGCCAGTCAGCCTCGGCAACAAGACCGGAACCGTCGTCTCTGTCGGCGCCGGGCGTGTCAAGGTCGACTTCAACAGCCCTCTGGCCGGGCACGACCTCTGCTTCAAGTTCACTGTGACCGAAGAGGTCACCGACCCTGTCGAGAAGGCCAAGTGCATCCTCGAGATGGACTTCGGGCTCTCTGAGGGATTCGAGTTCGCTATCGAGGCTGACAAGGTCGTCGTCACCGAGGCCGACATCTGCAAGTTCCACGAGGGATGGGCAGTCGCCAAATACAAGATCGTCTCCGACTTCCGCAGCGCCTTCGGAGTCGACCGCATCGAGTTCGTTCAGGTCTGGGCTTCCGCCAAGAAGACCGAGTGATCTTTCCGGGGGCTCACACCCCCGGCAAACTCCATCCATTAGGTTCTCACAGGCGCATCGCGCCTTTCGCAAAACAATCGGTTCCGGTTTATCGTCGCGCAAATTCGAAGGACACCGTTTCCACGGGGCCCTTCAGCAGGAATCCGCGCATCTCATCTTCTGTCCCGTCCGAAAGGGTTCCGTTGACGTTGAAGACGACTTTCCTGAGCTTGCATGCGGCCTTGTCCAGAGGGACGTTCCCTCCGGATCCGGTAAAGGCTTCCAGTATGTTGGAGGTCCTTTCGACAGCCTTCAGGACATCGATTGGCATCCTTCCCTCGAAGGGATGGACAACGAACTCCAGCTCCTCGTTTCCGAGGATCCTGTCGAACATGGCTGAGAAGCCGTCTCTTATGTCGCAATGCAGCGGATGCTCGGTCAGGCATTTGACGCAGCCTCTGCAGCGCCTGATGCCGATCTCCTTGAGCCATATCGCGCCTTCTGCAGGCGCATCGGAGAAGACCGTCTTCGACATCGGCTCCTGGAATCGGGACATCTGTATATCAATGGACCTGACATCATCCGACGGTTCAGTCGAAGAACGCCAGGATTGCATTGACGTCTCTGTTGGCGTTGTTCCTGGTGTTGCCGGTCTTGGGGGACCTTGCATCGTAGTGCCTGACGCCTGTGTTGAGCGTCTGCCTGGGCTTCGGAATCAGGACTGTCTGCTGATAGTATGCCATTGTACTCGCTCCTGCAGCTCTTTTCCAGCTGCAATATACTGTATGCGGAGCGAGTATAATAACCGCTCGTTGTAATGATTGTAATAATTACAATGCTGGTAATGTCAGTATGGTTAGTATGGTCGGTAAGGTCAGCAACTGTTCAGAACCCTCTGGACTCTGGAAATTCGCGCGTTTGACGTGGGATGTATTAGCATCGGGACCTTGTCCACAGCACCCGGCATCATGAGTCGGTCGTGGTCCCGTCTATAGGTCCTCAGCGTTTCGGATGGGACGATGATGAATGCGCCTGCATCCAGAAAAATCGAGCCGTGGAATCGTTCTGCCGAAAGTGAGGCGTGATGCCCCTAGCTATCCGCAGGATCGAGTTTCCAGGGATCTTTACGAACCTCATCGTACGTCCTGCAGCGACAGCTGTCGCTTTCTCGAAGGGGCAACATTGCTATCAGCTTCGCACAGAGCTTCTGGCATATCGATGCATTATGCACATAATCGGGCTGTATCGACATTTTCCAAGGCTTCTGCAGTATTCTGACAGCATTTGCCAGTCAGTTGTTTTAAGTACATAATCCAGAGTCAAGGTTCCAAGATATCAGTTCACAGAACAATGGGATGACATTCAATGATTCAATACGAAAATGGTCGCAGCACGACTCTATTCCTGACCTTATTGGCGTTGGCCATAATCCTTGACGGATTGGACGCCTCGATAGTCAATGTAGCACTCCCCACTATTTCGGCAGAGCTGAACGTTTCTGTCGCGGACACGTCCTGGGTCGTGCTGACTTATGTCGTTGTTCTTGTAGCTCTCCTCCTGCCCCTTTCGAGGCTGGCGAACAACGGTTCTGTGAAAAAGGTATTCCTCACCGGTGTAGTGATCTTCACTGTCGGATCGATCTCCTGCGGGCTGTCAGGCAACTTCATCATGCTGGTCAGTTCCAGATTCGTCCAGGGTCTGGGAGCAGCATTCACCACTGCCGCAGTGACTGTATTCATCACCAAATTCGTGCCTTCGGACAAGAAGGGCATAGGGATGGGTGTTCTCGGCGGGGCATCCGCGGTCTCGATCGCATTCGGCCCTGCTGTCGGAGGATTCATCACGTCTGCATTCGGCTGGCATTGGATCTTCTTGATCAATGTTCCGTTCTGCATCATCACGATCGTAATGGCTCTCAAGATCCTGCCAAAGGATAAGGGATATGACAAGTCCAAGAATCCCGACCTCATCAACAGCGTTCTGGCTGTCCTCGGTGTCGGTTCCGGTATCGTATGCCTTCAGAACATCGGAGCTTCTCATATGCCTGTCATGGCAATCGCCGGATGCGGAGTCATCTCGGTGATCTTGTTGGTATGCCTGGGAATCAGAATGGCTAGGCATCCGGACCGCCTGCTGATCTCTCCCAAAATGCTGAAGCGTCATGATTTCCAGCTGCTCTCATTGGCATTCCTGTTGTCTGGTACGATCGTCATGGGAACCGACTATGTCCTGCCGTATTTCTTCCAGATATGCGGATCGTATACCGTGTCTGAATCCGGCATACTGCTGGCTGTGGCTTCGATCTTCGCAATCATCTTCTCCTTCATAGTCGGAAGATGGTGCGACACCTACGGATGCAAGGTCCCCACAGTCCTGGCCGGTGTCGGACGCATCGCATTCTGTCTGATCTTCCTCGTGGTCGCTCCCCGCGATCTCTTGCTTCTGCTGATAGGCTTGGCTGTGATGGGGATCGCATTGGCTTTCGCCACAACCGGTATCGCTACCGCTTTGGTCCATCATGCCGGCGAGGAAGATCAGGCTGATGCCGCCACCTTCATGATGGAGCTGAAATACACCGCAACTTCTCTTGGAGCGGTCCTTTATTCGATTATATTCCAGCTCGGGCTAGGGACCGGAACTGCTACGACCGTCAGCACAGATGTCCTCGAGCACAGTTTCCGCATGACCATGATCTTCGGTTGCGCGATCGCATTGATGGTCACGATATGCGCATTGCGCGTCAAGAACATCGTCCCTGTCAAGGATGCTGACAGAGCCAGGTGATCAAGGCGCCGGCGCACCTATCGGACGGAGACAGGTCAATCCTGAACGGGCCAGGTGACAAGAAAGATGGTGGAAGCAACTGTTGAGAACCCTCTGCATCTTCTGCAAATCTGCGTGTTCAACGTTGGGATGCATCTGCATAGGGCGGTCTGTCCATGGCCCCATGTCTCATGAGGCAGTCGTGTCTCTGTCCATAGGCCCTCGGGTTTCCCGAAGGGCTACATTGCATCAGCTTCGCATAGGGCATCTGTGGATCGGTGCTATATGCGCATGTTCGGGGCCGTATCGACATTTTCTGAGGCTCTGCGGCCTTCTGATAGTATTCTGCCTGTCAGTTGGTTTAAGTAGTAAATCCAGGGTAAAGGGTGCAAGATATCAGTTTTTTTGAACAATCATGGGTTGATATTCAATGATTCAATATGAAAATGGTCGTAGCATGGGTCTATTCTTGACCTTATTGGCGCTGGCCATAATCCTTGACGGATTGGATGCGTCGATAGTCAACGTAGCACTCCCTACTATTTCGACAGAGCTGAACGTTTCTGTCGCGGACACGTCCTGGGTCGTGCTGACTTATGTCGTTGTTCTTGTAGCTCTCCTCCTGCCCCTTTCGAGGCTGGCGAACAACGGTTCTGTGAAAAAGGTATTCCTCACCGGTGTAGTGATCTTCACTGTCGGATCGATCTCCTGCGGGCTGTCAGGCAACTTCATCATGCTGGTCAGTTCCAGATTCGTCCAGGGTCTGGGAGCAGCATTCACCACTGCCGCAGTGACTGTATTCATCACCAAATTCGTGCCTTCGGACAAGAAGGGCATAGGGATGGGCGTTCTCGGCGGGGCGTCCGCGGTCTCGATCGCATTCGGCCCCGCTGTCGGAGGTTTCATAACTTCTGCCTTCGGCTGGCATTGGATCTTCCTGATCAATGTTCCGTTCTGCATCATCACGATCATAATGGCCCTCAAGATCCTGCCAAAGGATGAGGGATATGACAAGTCCAAGAACCCCGACTTCATCAACAGCGTTCTGGCTGTCCTCGGTGTCGGTTCCGGTATAGTGTGCCTTCAGAACATCGGGGCCTCACACATGTCTACCATGGCGATAGTCGCATGCGGAGTCGTCTCGGTGATCTTGTTGGTATGCCTGGGAATCAGAATGGCTAGGCATCCGGACCGCCTGCTGATCTCTCCCAAAATGCTGAAGCGTCATGATTTCCAGCTGCTCTCATTGGCATTCCTGTTGTCTGGTACGATCGTCATGGGAACCGACTATGTCCTGCCGTATTTCTTCCAGATATGCGGATCGTATACCGTGTCTGAATCCGGCATACTGCTGGCTGTGGCTTCGATCTTCGCAATCATCTTCTCCTTCATAGTCGGAAGATGGTGCGACACCTACGGATGCAAGGTCCCCACAGTCCTGGCCGGTGTCGGACGCATCGCATTCTGTCTGATCTTCCTCGTGGTCGCTCCCCGCGATCTCTTGCTTCTGCTGATAGGCTTGGCTGTGATGGGGATCGCATTGGCTTTCGCCACAACCGGTATCGCTACCGCTTTGGTCCATCATGCCGGCGAGGAAGATCAGGCTGATGCCGCCACCTTCATGATGGAGCTGAAATACACCGCGGCCTCTCTCGGGGTGGTCCTTTACTCGATGGTGTTCCAGCACGGGCTGGGAACCGGAACTGCCGCGACCGTCAGCGCAGATGTCCTCGAGAACAGTTTCCACATGACCATGATCTTCGGTTGCGCGCTCGCAGTGATAATCCTGATATGTGCATTGCGCGTCAAGAACATCGTCCCTGTCAAGGACACTGACGGAGCCACTGATCAATGACGGTGCTCCTGTCGGACTGAGACAGGCCGATCCTGCAACCAACGGATCGAAAGCCGGGCGGACTGCACGCACCGGTGTCGATCTCCTTTATGCCCCATGGGCGGTCATGGCACCGCTCATGGGGAGTTTACCATTATCAATGAGTCCCCATGTCCACGTAGAACGTGTCGATGATGCTCTCTCCGTCCGGGGTCAGGACGTACTTCTTCGTGAGCTCGTCCTTCCTCAGCCATCCGTTGCCGACCCACTTGCTGATGAAGTCCCTCTGGTAATACACGGCCTCGGTCTGAATCTGCTTCTGCTTCTTCTCAGGGTCGCTGACCTCCGTGTCGCGGTACCACAGGCCCGCTTCCTTCAGGGCAGGGATCATGGTCCCGCTGGTCGCCGGCAGCTTCGCCACGTTCTTCTCGTGGAGGATCCTGAGGCCGCGGACAAGATGCTCCTCGGGGATGTTGATCTGGTAGACGGGCACGGCCCTGGGCGGATAGGTGCTCTTGGTGAGCCCGACCGGCTTCCCGTCGATGTAGTAGATCTCCTTGGCCTTCTCGCTGGACACGGTGTACTCCTTGGTGCTCACGGAGAACGGCGTGACGCCGGGGACCATCATGGATGCGACGGTGGCCGCAGCGGAGTACTCGGGCGTGCCTGCTGATATGTTAACGTATATCTCGCAATCGTCGTCTCCTGCCTCGGCCTTCTCTGACTGGATGATGCCGAGGACCGTGCGAAGCATGTCGGAGAAGTTGCTCACATGCTCGTTGTGGACAACCATCTCGATCTTGCGCGGAGATTCTGCGTTGAGCCTGTCGCATACGGTCTGGCGGAACTCGTCGTACATCTTCCCCGATTCGGAATCGGGGTCGCGGAGGTACCTGATGATATGTATCTTGTTGATCTCGTAGTACAGCGCAGGCTCGATGACCTTGGAGGTCTCGAATGTGACGCATGCGATCATTACCCTGTTCTTGCGGCCTGTCGGCATGGTGACCACCCTATTATGGGATTTCCAAATAGCATTATTCTATATAATGACGGAGATTACAACAACATTGTAATGCAGGCAGATGGTCGGGAATCTGGAGGAAACAGGGGCTCTAAAGCATGTTCCGACGCGTTCGGAGGATGCTCGGCCATGCTCAAATCGGAATCTTTATATGCGGGGTGTCAATCCAGAGACTCAACGGACAGGTGGCCTAGTCTGGATATGGCAGCAGCCTCCTAAGCTGCAGGCCGGGGGTTCGAATCCCCTCCTGTTCGCCAATATCATCTCATCGTTGCATCTGGTGGGCCTTGCCATCATGTTTCCCGCAGCATGCTTCGGGATCCCATCTCCGTAAGGACAAGGGCGTTTCGTGTTATCGAACGCGCAAGCATCATAGATTCGTGCTACCCTGTGGCCGTCAGAGTGATATTTATCTCGAAATAGTGGCACGCGATGTTACGCATCCAGTCTTCATGCAACTGCGGTCGCACGCACGGGGATTTCTTATCTGGGACGGGCGGAGGCTATATATCCGCATAATCCCAGGGAGACCATTCGATAGTATGGGGAGTATCAAGAGCTTCTTCGAGGACGAGGTGAAGCGGTCCGTGTTAATCCTGGCGGTCGCGGCGGCATCGCTCATCGCGTCTCTCGCCATCGGAGGCGGCCTGCCGGTAGACCCGGCATGGGTCGCTATAATCCTGTGCGGCGCCCCGATTCTCTGGGATGCCGCCACGGGGCTGGTGCTCAGGCACGACATCAAAGCGGATGTGCTGGTGGCGATGGCCATCATCGCCTCGCTGGCGCTGGGAGAATGGTTCGCCGCCGGAGAGGTCGCGCTCATCATGGAGATCGGAGGTTTCCTGGAGGACTACTCGGCTGCGAAGGCCGGAAAGGGGATAGAGGCCCTAGCGGACATGTCCCCCCGCACAGGGAGGATCGTGGACGACGAAGGCGAGCGCGTGGTCCCTGTCGAGGACATCGAGCCCGGACAGGTGCTCAGGGTCCTCCCCGGGGAGTCTGTCCCCGTGGATGGAAAGGTCGTCTCCGGAGAGACATCAATCGATCAATCCGTGGTAACGGGGGAGTCCATGCCGGAGGACAAGTCCGTCGGAGACCCCGTATACAGCGGCACCATCAACCAGATGGGCGTGTTCGAGATGGTCGCAGAGAAGGCCGCCGGAGACTCGTCCTTCCAGAGGATGGTCGACATGGTCTCTTCTACCGACCCGGCCAAGACCCGTATGGTCAAGACGGCCGATGTCTGGGCAACCAGGCTTGTAGCGATCGTGCTTGTTCTGGCGATCGCGACCTACATCCTCACGAAGGACATCTACCGCACGGTCACCGTGATGATTGTGTTCTGCCCTTGCGCGTTCATACTCGCAACTCCGACAGCCGTAATAGCCTCCGTCGGCAACCTGGCGAAGCGCGGGGTGCTGGTGCGGGACGGCGACGCTCTGGAGAGGATGTCGCAGGTCGGCACAGTGGCATTCGACAAGACCGGGACGGTGACCGTCGGGAAGCCCCGCGTGGTCGAGTTCTCGCCTGTCGGAGACGGAAACCGCATAGCGTCTTTAGTGGCGTCTGCCGAGTCCGGTTCTGGCCATCCGCTTGCCAAGGCGTTCCTGGAATACGCGAAGGGGAACGGCATAGCCTACGGGAAGCCGGATTCATTCGCGATGACAGCCGGCCATGGGATAAGGGCTGGGAAGGATGGGAGCGAAGTCATCATCGGGAACAGGGGGATCATGGAGTCTTCCGGCATAGCGGTGCCGGCAGATGCCGTGGCGCATGCCGACGAGCTGCACGACACCGGCGCTACCGTGGCCTTCATCGCGATTGACGGGAGCTACGCAGGATCCGTGGCCTTCTCGGACACGATTCGCGAGACGGCCCGTTCGACGGTCGATGAGCTGAAGTCGATGGACGTGGGCTGCATGCTCCTGACCGGGGACAACGCCCGCGCCGCCAAGCACATGGCGTCCGAGGCCGGGATAACCGACCTGAGGGCCGAATGCGCCCCGGAGGAAAAGGTCTCGGCGATCGAGGAGATCCAGGCCGGAGGCGGGAAGGTGTGCATGGTGGGCGACGGGGTCAACGACGCTCCTGCGCTGAAGAGGGCGTGGGTCGGGGTCGCCATGGGCGCCACCGGTACCGATATCGCCGCCGATGCATCCGACATGGTCCTTGTGAAGGACGGACTAGAGGCTCTGCCCCACCTGGTCGGCATATCCCGGAAGATGATGTCCAAGGTGAAGGCCAACATCGCCTTCTCTCTCGGATGGAATTTCGTCGCAGTCGCATTATCGATGATGGCTGTGCTCACGCCCGTCACCGGCGCGATAGTCCACAACCTCGGATCCGTGGCCGTGGTCGTGAACTCTGCGCTTCTGCTCATATTCGGCAGGCGCTGACAAACCGCTTCCCAAGGGGCCCTGTTCAAGGGCGGGGCCCCTCGGACATACTTCTCATAGGAACATCGCCATGTAGATCGGGATGAACAGGATGTTCCCGACCTTCTTCAGGTCCTTGGTGTAGACGATGTACGGCTGGCCCAGGGTCTTCGGATAGCGCTCCATGAGAACATCCAGAGACGAGTGGGCCGTGTAATCGCTAGATTTGACCTCTATCGGATCTATCTTCCTGCCGTCACGGACGAGGAAGTCCACTTCATAGCGGTTCTTCCCGCCTTCCTTGTAGAACTTGTGGAAGAACAGCTTGTTGCCGTTGGCACGGAGCATCTGGGCAACGACGTTCTCTGTGAACATCCCTTCATTGATGTGAAGATCGTCTGTGAGGAGGGCTGTGTAAACTTCGTGCTCTATCTCCTCGCTTTCGTTGATAGCCAAGCTGATCAGCAGCCCCGTATCCCCCATGTACACCTTGCGGGTTCTGGCATCTGTGTTCAGGTTCAGTCCGACAGCAGGCACTGTGGTATTGTAGCAGATATTGGCTATCATCGAGTCCTTCAACCAGAACACGGGCTCATCGAAGTCTTCTGCCACGCTCTTACCATCTATATCTTTCGCATTGAGCGTCTTGTCATGCCTGCTGAGCTCTGAAGGTATCGCATCGAAAAGCAATATTGTGCGCATCCAGATTCTGCCCGATTTCTTCGCGACATCATGACGGTAGAGCTCCAATATCTTCCTCTTCTCTTTTTCCGCATCGCTGAAGAGCTCGGTCTTGGCGTATGCTTCCACAGCCTGAGGCATTCCCCCAACGAGCATGTATTTCCGAAACTGCTGCATCGCGGTTTTATGCAGAGCCGTTCCTAGCGGCTTTCTCTCCTCGAAATGGGATCTGATCATGGGCACGGTAGCTTCGTCGCCCATGGCCCAGCAGAATTCTTCAAAGTCCATCGGGTACATGTTTATCGATTCTTCTTCGGAAGGTATTGTCATGTCCTTCACGTTCTGGCGGATTGAAATCAAGGACCCGGTCTCGATATAGTCATATTCTCCGTCCTTGACGAGGAATTTGATAGCCTCTCTGGCGCGGGGAAAGTTCTGGACTTCATCGAAAACGAACAGGGTTTCACGCAGATACAATCTCTTTTTCATCACAGAAGCCAAAGTCTGGGTCAAGAGCGGGATATCTCTCAGGTCGTTGAAAAGGTCCTTTATCTCGTCGCCGGCTTCGTCGAAGTTCACGATGATGCACGATTTGTACTCTTTGCGGCCGAATTCTTCGACTATGTAGCTCTTCCCGACTCTCCTCGCACCTTCTATCAGCAACGCGCTCGTTCCTTTCGAGGATTGCTTCCATTCCAGCAGGCGTTCGTAGATCTTTCTTTTCATGTATGCTGGATTGAACGTTCCTTAATTTTATTTTTGGTCAAAATGGTATTTTCCTTAAATTGTTTTAGCCATTGGATAGGCAATTTCCTTAATATTTTCCCATACTGAAATAGATATTTTCCTTAATATCTTGTGATAGGAACGTCCTGCGGCAGCCATTCACAGGATAGGGAGAAAGGCAGCTCCCGAGGGCACCTTTCCGATGCCCCTGGTGCCGCATGGTTGGAGTTTCAAGCGGCTTTCACAGCGCCATTCTTCCTGAATCCGAACAGCAGCATGACGGCTACTGCCATTATCAACGCCGCTATTCCGAACGCCGCCAGCATGTCCGGGTATGATTCCCCGACAGAGCTGAACACCGGGATCGTGATGATGGACACGGCGAACTGCCCCAGGTTCAATGCGACGGCGTAGATGCCCATCATCTTCCCGCGGTTGGCGCCGGTGGAGCCGCTCACGATGGAGTTGACGATGGACGGGATCATCAGCCCGACCGCGAATCCCGAGACGATCAGGGTCACAAGGCACACGGGCACGTTCTCCCCGACGGTCAGGGGGAGCAGCAGGGCGATGGCCAGGAGCAAGAAGGCGAGGGACACCATGTGCATGGACTTGACGCGCCTGGAGATCTTCCTATGGAGGCAGGAGAACAGCGCGTTGCCCAGGCCGTGGAACCCTAGGAACAGCCCCATGAGCGTCGCGGAGACCCCCATGGTGGTCTCCATGTAGGAGGGCATCCTGGTGGGCACCACGAAGATGATGACCATCCCGATGAAGATGGTGATGTAGCATCCGATGAGCAGCTTCATGTCGCTTCCCTCGGTGCTCACGGTCATGTCGGTCATCTCGATCACATCTTCGGGCTCCCACACGTACCTCAGCACGAGGATGAGGAACGGGACTGCGATCAGGTAGACCAGGAAGGGAGCGTTCCAGCTTATGTCTGCAAGGACTCCGCCGACCAGCTCGAGGATCAGCACGCCGACCCCCATGGCCGCCGACTGCAACCCGAGCATGCGGACCCTGGACTCTCCTGTGTAGTAGCATCCGATGAGGGATGTGACCGTGCACACGATCCCGGCGATCCCGAATCCCAGGAGGAAACGGAGCACGAGGATGGCATAGAGGTTGTCGAGGAAGTACGCGCCGGCCCCGGAGACGATGAAGATCAGGAGCGAGGCGATAAGGACGCGGCGCTTCCCCATCCTGTCCGAGAGCATCCCCATCAGGAACCCGACGATGGCGACGGCCAGGTGGGGAAGGGTGATTATGAAAGAGGCCAGCTTCGCGCTGTCGGCGAAACGGGCCTCTAAGCCGGGAAGCCCGGGAGTGACCGCCGCTCCGCCCATGAGGATGAGCATGGAGCATGTGAGAAGGGCGGCCATCAGCCCCGGGCCTGTCTGTTTGTCTGTCATAAAGCGTTCAACGTGGTTGTATATTTACGTGTTTGCCAGTAACAGGCGGATGGATAGACATGCCTGTTTCCCGATGCTGACTTGGCGGACAGTGATTCTCGCTTCACCCGTGACGGTTATCATTTCGGATGCGGTTCCTGCCGGCATGAAGAAAGCCGTCCTCTACGACAGCAACACCGGGAACACGCGCATGATGGCGGAGGCGATAGCCGAAGGCGCAAGGGAGGCCGGGGACGACGTCTGGATCCAGAAGGTCCAGGATGCGGACAGGGAGAGGATGCTGGCATGCGATGTTATCTATCTCGGATGCCCGGCCATGGGCTGCGAGCAGACCGGCGACGGTCAGACCGACCTGATGGCCGACGTGGGCAAGCGCTTCGCCGGGAAGAAGGTGGCTATCTTCGGATCCTGCAGGCACGGCACCGGGATGTGGCTGAGGAATTGGGGCGGCAGGCTTCAGGCCTTCGGCGCGGATGTCTTCGACTATCCCGGCGTGATGGCCGTGGGAAAGCCGAGCGAGGAAGTGCTTGAGATGTGCAGAGAGCTGGGCAGAGCATCCTCGGACCGATGATGCTCATATCTCGGTCTCGAAGTAGTCGTACAGGTCGGACCTGACCTCGTTCTCCAGCTTGTACTCTATCGTCACCGGCGTGTCGGAGTCTAGGAACCTGGAGAAGCGCATCCGGCCGAGGTAGTAGAACTCCTTGGAGCCTTTGTCGTTCTTGCTCTTCCTGACGAACAGGAGGATCTTCGCCCCGTTGCTGTCCGAGTCTCTGACCGTGCGCATCCTGGAGCTCTCCGGCCCCTCGCGGGACTTGGACAGGGCGATCAGCGTTCCGCGGTTGACGAAATGGTCTTCGTAGCGCTGGGATTCAACGACGTCCTCGTCTTTGTGATAGTTTATGAACACAGGGAACGTGTTCGTCTCCTTGTGGTGGAAATACCCTCCGATGTTCTGGGCGGTGACGTTCTTCTTCCAGCCCAGGACCCTGCAGGCCTCTTCGTAGGTGTACCTCATGTTGAGGACGGGGCCTCCGGAACATGCGTTGAATCTGTAAGATGATGACCATCCGTCCTCCGCCAGCTCGACGACCTGTACGACATGATCTCTGAAGCAGGGGCTCTCGAGCATGGATGCGAATTCGCTCGTCGCTCTCCAGGCATCCCCATCCTGCTCTATGAGCCGGACGTCGATTTCCTTGCAATCAGGCTCCGGCTCGGCATCTTCCTCTTCGGACCGGGCCTCGGACGAGGCGCTCCTGTAGAAGCTCCCGTCCAGCACGTCCAGGATGTTGCCGTCTGCGGCATCGATGCCGATCCCTTTCAGGCCTGCGGCGAGATCTCCAGTGCCTTCGAGCAGCAGCTTCAGCGCGGCGAACTCGTCCCTTCTCTTTCCGGCGGCGGCGAACTTCACGATCCTCTTCAGGAACGCCTCCTGCCTCTCGGTCAGGACGGAATCGTACTCCTTCTCCTTCTTCGACAGGAACCCGTGGTACGTTCCGTACTTGGACAGGATGTTAAGAGGCTCATAGGTGCCGTGCGTCCTGAAGTCTATCAGCCTGGGGATGCGCCCGAGCTTCATCTTCAGGCTCTTGTACGATTCGCTGACGATCCTCGCTTCGGTGAAATCGGACCGGTCTATGGACTCGTAGATCCTCTTCCTGGAGACCTCGTCGAAGCTTATGGTGGAGTTCCCCGGTATGATGGAGTCTCCGGAGGTCACTGCCCGCCTGGCCTCCGATTTGCTGTAGGAGCGGTCATCGGAGAGGGCCATGGGGATGCTGTAGTTGCGCTCGTAGTTGCCGATGAAGTCCAGGATTACCACGTAGTCCTTGTCCGGGTGGTGCCTCAGCCCCCTTCCGAGCTGCTGGGTGAAGACGATAGGGGACTGGGTCGGACGGAGCATTATGACCTGGTTGATCGCAGGTATGTCCACGCCTTCGTTGAACAGGTCCGCCGTGAAGATGTAGTCCAGGGCGAGATCTCCGCTGTCCGACTCCAGCCTCTCTATCAGCGTCTCCACGTGCCCCTTGTCCATCTCTCCGGACACCCACGCGGTGCGGTAGCCCCTGGCGTTGAACCTGCGGGAATACTCTTCTGCATCTTCCAGATCGGTGCAGAACACCAGCCCTTTGACCCTTTTCCCGCAGAACCCGTAGTAGCTGGCGTTGGTGATGACGCTGTCGACCCTCTGGTCGATGTGCGTCTTTAGGAAGTGGGCGTAGTCCTCGTCCGATTCGCCGTCGATGGACAGGTCCGATATCCCGAAGTAATGGAACGGGCAGATGAGCCTGTTCTCCATCGCCTCTCTGAGCCTGATCTCGCAGGCGATGTTGTAGCCGAACAGCCTGTAGATGTCGTAGTCGTCGGTCCTTTCGGGAGTGGCGGTCATGCCCAGCAGGAACTTGGGCCTGAAGTGGCCGATGACCCTCTGGTAGGTCTCGGCGCCGGCATGGTGGACCTCGTCTATGAGGATGTACTCGAACGTGTCCGGGGGGATCATGGACAGCACCAGGGGCTTGGACAGCGTCTGTACGGTGGCGAACGTGCAGTCGGCGTCCAGGTTGTTCCTGGCAGGGTCGTACATCGCCACGGATTCCGTCCCCTCCATGACCGTCTCGAAGCTCTTCATGCTCTTGCGGAGGATCGGCAGCCGGTGGACGATGTACAGCATCTTCATGCCGGTGGCCCTGGCATCGAAGGCGGACAGATATGTCTTCCCGGAGCCGGTGGCGGAGATCACCAGCGCTCTGTCGGCCCCCTTGTCCCTCAGCGCCCGGAGTGATTCAAGGGCCTCCTGCTGCATCCTGTTGGGCTGCGGCCGGCCCGTGCTTCCGGGGAGCCGGCGGTCTTTGTCAGACACGGCCTTCCTGAGCTGCCTGATGTCATCGTATACTCTGGAGTACTGCTCGATCCATTTCTCGTCCACCACCGTGGCGATGGCGAAGGCCTTCTCGAACTCGGATATCAGGGACTTTATGATCTCGCCGGAATCCATGGAGTTGATCTTCAGGTTCCACTCCATGTTCTCGCACAGGGCGCTGTTGGTGAGGTTGCTGCTGCCGATGAGCACGTCGTAGATGTCCCCGTGCCTGAAGATGTAGCACTTGGAATGCATCTTGCAGGCGTCCTCGGTCATTATGCGGACATCGATGTTGCCGTTCCTGAGGAGAGCTCTGAGCGCGGCAGGCTCGGTGAAGCTCTGATACTGGGAAGCCACGATCCTCCCTTTGACGCCCTTGCGTTCCAGGTTCCTGAACTCCTGGGCCAGGGCGTTCACTCCGCCGGAGTTGACGAAGGCCACCGAGAACATGAACTCGTCGCAGGACTCCATCTCCTGCTTGAGGGCGGTGATCACCTTCTCCCTTTTCTCGGGGTCGTTGGTGATGAGCTGGGGCTTGAAGGACTCGGACGCGCTGATGCTGCCGTCGATGTAGCCGCTCTCCAGGCCCTTCAGCAGGGACTCCTCGCTCAAACGCCCTCAGCCTCCAGGAGCTTCACGGCGTCTAGGTCCGCATCTGCCCAGTCGAGGCCCCTCAGTTCGGAGATCGGGACCCAGGACGCGGATATGTGCTCTCTGAGGATGTAGTGCGGATTGTCCGAGAAGACGAGGAAGTAGTGGATCAGGACGGACTGGTCCGCGTAGTCGTGGGTCAGGTCCGCGAAGGGCCTCGTCCTCATCCCGCTGATGTCGAGGGAGAGCTCCTCCATGAGCTCCCTGGACAAGGCATCGATCAGGGATTCTCCTGCCTCCAGCTTCCCTCCCGGGAACTCGTGCTTGTACGAGAGGTAAGCCCTTTTGGACTCGCCCTTCCGGAAGCACAGCACACGGGAACCGTCGGTGACGATGGCTGCAGACACCTCGATCATGCGGATCTTGATCAGATCCGCAGCTTTAACACTGCCGGGGCTGCGCGGAAGGCGGAGTTCCATTTGCATTCGCGGCGAGCTCTTATAAATCGCCGAGGACTCTGAGCCGACGGGTGACGAAAATGCCTGGAATGTCAAGATGCAGCCCAAAGGCGAAGGACTTTGGAGAGTACTCGGAATCGATCGCAGAAGCGATGCAGGACATCTTGGATGCCATGCAGGCAGGGGACTGCGGACACGTCGGAGCCTGCTTCATGGAGCTGGATGACTTGTTGCAGGATGAGATGTTCGACGATTGGCTCGACCAAGGCGGTTTGGACAAGGCGAGAATCGATCTCGCGAACAGCGGCACCCGCCTCATCATAGAGGATGGAGGCATCGATGGCGCCATCTACGTCCGCGTGGAATGCTGGTCGGGAACGGGCCCGAACATCATCGCGTTGCTGTTGCTCCGTGACAAGAGGATGAAGCTCCAGCATACAGATCTGGCAGAGCTCGCTTTGTGGCTGATCCATGAGAAGAAGGACTATCTCGGCTTGGATGGGAAGACGCTCCTTTACGGCATAGCCCATGACGACGGCTTGTGCGCTGTCTCCATGGACCGGGTCTGACCGAACCTCGGATGACATGATACTGTCTGCTACAAAGGGGAGTTCCCACTCGACTGATCGGATGCGGACGAACTTATGGCGTCGGAGACAGATGTATTCGTGGCCCCATTACGGTGCGTTCTCAGCATGAGGAGCTTCAAATGCAACATACAAAATATATACATTGTATTTGTTTGCAACAGGCGATTATATGAGCACACTGCAGGTAGTCACTGCGCCCAAGGACATCACGTACCAGCTGAGGATGAACAGCGAGATCAAGGCCGAACTAGAGAGGATCTATGCCGACTGCGGCGTCACTTTGTCTGATGCTATCAACATCTTCATTCAGCAATCCCTTAACGAACGGGGCTTCCCGTTTCCCGTAGTGTCCAATCAGACTGCTGCCCGCAGGCAGCGGATGGTGGACGACCTGCTAGAGATCCATCGCAAGGGCATGGAATCCGGGGCCAGATACGGTTGGGCATCCGAAGAAGACATGGAAAAGGAGTTCGGCGGGATCGAATGAAGATCCTGTATTCGCATGATGCGAGAGAAGCGGTCCGCAGGATCCGTTGCAACGTGGACAAGGAAAGGTCTGAACTCATTCTGGCCTCGATCAGAGACGGATGCGAGAAGCTCAGAATGCATTCGGATCTCGGTTCCGAGCTTGTTGTATCCGGAGGATCTGCCGTCCGTGCCCTCATGATCGGTAATTATGTCATCCTCTATGAACACGACGACGATGTCGTGTACTTATCGGCGATCGCCCGCATTGCATCGGTTGGAAAGGATCCGTTCTCTGAGTTCGGGTCGCTCCAGAACGATAGAATGGGGATCCGGGTCATGCACGCGCCCCGAATCCGAAGCTATCCACCCGCAGAGGTTTCGGCCGCCGGGGCCGTCTGCCTTCATGGCATGCATATGGAAAGTCGGGGGAGGTCCCCCGTTTTGATCATCTGTGGCGCTTCACGACCACGGCTCCGATGATCAGGATCGCGGCTACCACGATTATCGCCCAGTAGATGCCGCTGATCTCGAACGAAGACGAATGCCCTTCGGTGGAAATCCACTTCGCATATAAGCAGCAGTCTGAGGATATCGCGGAGTAGCTCCACATCTCTGTGAAATCGCTGTCGAGGTACCATGCCACGAACGTGTGCCCGGACCATGTGGGCTCCGGAATCGTTGGGACAGTGCCTGCCTTTATGGTGATCGGGTCGATCGTCGGGCCACCGCCGGTGTCGAAGCTGATGGTCGCGACATCGCTACCATACTTGTTGGTGGCAAGAGGCATCGGGAGGTTGAGTCTGAACACCTCGCTCATCTTTCTTAAGTCGTGGGATTTGGCCACGGTGGATCCGTCACAAATCGTGTTCTGTCCGACGAGCAGGTATGTGTCACTAAAACTTGTTATATCGTCGTCCCATGTGACATCCACGGTATACCACGCGCCCTCAACAAGGACGATATTCCACATATGACCTTCATTCTCGTGTCCATTCGCATATCCGGATACCAGGAGGCATGTAATGCCGTTGTGTTCGCAAATGGCTCTGAACGCTTTCGCATATCCCTCGCACACGACGTTGTGGTCGCCTACCAGGGCCCTGTACAGGCTGCGTATTTCCCAGTTTGTGATGCCGGTCTCCTGTTCCTCCTCAAATTCTTCATAGTTGTATGTCAAGGTCTTCGCGACATAGTCGTGTATCGACTTTATCTTCTCGATGGTATTGCCTTCGAAATTCAAAGTGGATATCACATCTTCGACCGCTTTGTTCTTCTGAGATGTGTTTTCATCCTGTATCTCAAATTTGATCTTCAAGTCGGTGATGGTCGTACCTGTGTATTTAAAATCATAGTAATAATCAATACAGTATGTTTCAGGCCTCTCTTCGTGCAAGCTACCGTAGAGCATTTCACATGCATATTCTAATTTCTCGGATTTTCCGTCGACGCAGTCATCATAGAGGTTCCCTATGACGCTGTTGGGTATGTCCACCTCGACGGTCGTGCTATCGGAAGTGGAATTCAACAGCCCATTGTAAGCGAATTTCATCGGTTCATCTAGCTGGTTGTAGTACCATCTTGTATAATCAACGGCATTGGCGGCATCCGAGTCATCATCGCAGATCGATACCGTGAGAGGCACCGACAGCAACATGACTGCCACCAAGGCCAGAGCAAACGTCTTGCGTTGAATGCAGCTCATGGTTTTGAAACCAAGGTCTTAGATATATGTTACTTCCCATCAAGATTGTCCGCACGCGCCGACAAGAATGGGGCGTCCAGTACAATCTTGAACATCATCAAGTCAGCTGCATTCAACGGCTTTCCAAGGGGCGCATCATCATTTGCGGGATCAGCGCTCGTTCTCATCCAGGATGATCTCGTTGCAATGGGCATTCTTGCAGAGGTTCTTGGACAGCAGCCCGCACTCCATCCACGCCGCATCGAACACGCCGATGGGGCAGAGGCACGGGACCGACAGCGGCGCCCTGCATTCGGGGCTGACGATCTTGCTCGCGTTGAAGCTCACGAGGTCGTCCATCGATACGCGGGTCAGGCGGCGGGCATACTCCTGCACGTTCTTGCAGTCGGACTCGATCTTGATGTCGATGTCCCCGTCGTCCCTCATGGTGGCCGTGATGTGGTGGGTCTTGCTGCAGGTGTTCATCTTGACTGTGACCTCGGAAGACATGGTATCGCCTGATTGCAAAGGCTGGTTCGGGCTATATATAATGCGCCACAGCACGCGAATCGCCATGTCCATCCTGTCTCACAAGGAAGAGTGCTTGCTGTCAGGGACATGAGGGCTTGGATGTGATTCTTTATCTACCAACATTTTCATGTTGCTATGGAGGTAGGGCAGTGGCAATCGCTCCGGCAACGGCAGATTTCATCAGAGCTGGATTAGACATCGGTCAGGTTACGGCTGGAATGCCGAAGGTGTGTGACGAGGAGCATGGAGAATATGCGGAACAGGCGATCAAATGCATGTTCGGAACCTCCTCGCGGAGGGTGATTGCATGAATCCCGAACTCGAATCTGTCGTCATCCTCGATGACAATGAGTGCGATCGCCTGGAAGCAGAGTTCAAGGCGGGTATCGATTCAGTCAAATCGGAATCGGATTGGATTTCGGAAAAGGAGATGAGCGAATTCATCAAGAGCCTCAAGTTCCGCTGATGCATACGCCTCTGTTCTGGCTCAGATGTACAGAATAGAACAAAGCATGACTGCACATTAGCGTTTTTGGACACATATGCCTAAAATAGTTACAAAATTCTTAGATAGACGAGCACTATCGCATCTGATGGCTATGGATTTCATCGAACGCTCACGTTCCGGCATGCCGACCAGCATCCAAGACCCCGATCTGGGGCCGTTCCTGGAGGCGGTTGACCGCGCCAGGACGCTCTGCCACAGGTTCAACACCTATATCGGTCCGAAAGAGGGCCGCATAGCGATACTGGAGGAGCTGTTCGGACAGGCGCTCGATCCGGATTCTGAGATATGCCCTTCGTTCCGTTGCGACCTGGGGACCAACATCCATATCGGGAAGCGGCCCACCATCAACTACGATTGCGTGTTCCTCGACTCCGCGGACATCTGGATCGGCGACTATGTGCTGATTGGCCCGAAGGTCTGCATCGCTACTCCCGGCCACAACTTTCCTCCGGCGGATCGCAGGCTCGTCAAGACGGTGGCGAAGCCCGTCAGAATAGGCGACGATGTGTGGATCGGCGCGAATGCCACCGTCCTGCCGGGAGTGACCATAGGCAACGGGGCCATCATCGGAGCCGGGGCGGTCGTCACCCACGACGTCCCCGCAGGGGAGACATGGGTCGGGAACCCTGCCAGGAAGATACGGCATGAGCGATGCAAAGGTCATCCGAATCGCGGGAAGGTAATGACCAAGGCTATTTTGAATTGCGGGAAAGTAACGACAAGGCCGATTTCAGATTGCGGGAAAGTTATAACCACTCTTGATTGCTACGATCTGGCATGACCAGCTTGTTCAAGCGCAAGCTCTACGACCGCATGATGGCGTGGAAAAACCGCACCAGAGGGAAGAGGGCGCTTTTGATAGAAGGCGCCAGGAAGGTCGGGAAGACGACGTTGGTCAAGTCGTTCGCCGACAACGAGTACTCGTCCGCGGTGTACATCGACTTCGCCGAGCCTGAACCGGGGGCGATAGAGCTGTTCGAGCACTATTGCTCGGACATACCTGCTCTGCTTTCTTCGTTGGCGTCGCTTCAAGGGGTCCAGCTGAAGGAGCGCGATACCGTGTTCGTGCTCGACGAGATCCAGAGCTATCCACGTGCAAGGCAGTTGATCAAGTACTTCGTCTTGGACGGCAGGTTCGATTTCATCGAGACGGGAACACCCATCTCCCTGAGAGTGAACACCCGGGACATACAGATGCCGTCCGAAGAGGAATCCGTGGAGATGCATCCTCTCGATTTCGAGGAATGGCTCTGGGCCAACGGAGATTCTGTGACTTTTCCTTTCCTCCGCAGCCGGTTCGAGGCCAGGCAGCCTTTGGAGCCGCCGCTCCACAATGCCATGATGAGGAAGTACAAGGCGTACATGCTCGTCGGCGGCATGCCGCAGGCAGTTGCAGAATACGTCGGAACGAAGGATCTCGGCCGGTGCGAAGAAGCCAAGAAGTCGATGATCGAGGCTTATCGCCGCGAGATGACATGCATACCGGTCAACGTGGGATCCAAAGCCCGGATGGTCTTCGACAAGATCCCATCGAACCTCTCGCGTCGCAGCAAGGCGTTCAGCCCGGGGCTGGTGACAGAAGGCTCCAAGACCTTCCAGTACGACCGCAGCCTGGCCTGGCTGAAGGAATCGAGGATCGTCAACATGTGCGTCGGATCCGATATGAGCGGCGGAGGAGAGGGCAGGTTCAAGTGCTATCTCCTTGACACGGGCCTCCTTATGACGCTGGCATCAGGCGAGGGGCTCTCCACTCCGTCGGAGGTGCAGCTGAGCTTCATCAGGGGGAAGCTGTCCATGAACGAGGGGATGCTGTTCGAGAACATGGTCGCCCAGGAGCTTGCCGCACGGCATACAGCTCTGCGCTTCGCAGAATTCTATGACAAGGCGGATGACAAGCACATCCACGAGGTGGACTTCATACTTCCGCGCGGAGGCAAGATCGTAGCGATCGAAGTGAAGTCCGGGGTGTCTTCAAGGCACAGGTCACTCGACCTGTTCATCGAGCGTTACAGGAAGCGGATCGACAGCGTCTTCGTCATCCACTCCGGCGACCTCAAGGTCGACGGCGACGTGGTCTACATCCCCATCTACATGTCGATGTTCCTCTGAAGCTCTGTGGGGCCTGTTCTCCGTCCCGTCCCCGTATCTTATGAATCTCTCCGTTCCCAGGGGCTGGGCCTGGTCCACGTAGGTCCAGGGCCACTCCTTGTACTCTTTGGCACGGATCTCGTCCAGCCCTGCGCGGACCATGCCGATGTCCTCGAGGCACACCGGCCCGAACATGGCCATCTTCTCCCCTATCGGGACCCCTTCCAGGAGCCAAGCGACGGCCGGCTCGGCGCCGTTTTCGATCCGGACATCTCCGTTCTCGAGGATCTTCGCCCTGGAGCCGCAGGGGACATCCGCGCCCAGCAGGGAGATCCCGGAGCCGGATATGATATAGAGGTTCCTGTTCGCGCCTTCAGCGGCAGGGCCCAGGGCCGTCTCGCATCCGGGCTCCATCTCGATCCTCACGATCCTCACTCCGTGCTCCGGGCCCGTCCAGGACTCCGGCGCAGGGGACCTCGCTTCCTTTCCTTCGAAGGATCCGCAGAAGACCTTTGCGGTCCACCCTTCTCCCGATGCCATGGGCACGTCGTCAGACCACACCGTCGTCACGGAGTTCTCCCCGTTCTTCATCGCCGTCGGCAGGTTCACGAATATCTGCGTTATGTCGTTCGGGTTCCTCTCCTCCTGGTCCGCCAGGGGGTACATCTCGTTGTGGCTGTACCTCGACGATGCATGCACCCATTGGGCGTCCCCGTTCCCGAACCTCCCGCATATGCCCATGTGGTCGAAGTGGTCCACCAGCCCCTTGTGCGCATATGTCAGAGTCTCATATCCCCAGTGCGCATGCATCGGGAACCCCGGGACAACCTTCCCGTGGTACATCCTGAACCCGAGCCTCTTCTCGTAGTCCCTTCCCAGGTCCCTTCCTCCGATCTCGGCGAGCGGCGGGGCCTGCTGCCTGTTGCCCTTGGGGTAGTCGTCCTCATGATGGGATGCGAAGAGGAACGGGTCCTCGGTGTCCCAGTGCATGTCTATGGGCGTCACCCTGACGGGGGTCTTCGGTCTCCTGGAGAAAAGGGCCATGCTCGAGGGTAGGGCGACATGGTATTATTGGGTTCCTGGAGACATGTCCGGCGACGGCATCCCTTAAGACAGGCTCCGTTCTACGGGTCGCTATGGCAGAAGGCATGCGCCTCAACAAGTTCATAGCGGAGTCCGGAGCGGCATCGCGCCGCGGGGCCGACAGGCTGGTGGAGGAAGGGCGCGTGGCCATCAACGGCAGGATTGCGGCCCTGGGGGACAAGGTCTACGACGGCGACGAGGTGACGGTCGACGGGAAGCCCGCCAAGAGGCGCTCCGCCGACATCATCCTGGCCTTCAACAAGCCGCGCGGCATCACCTGCACCGCCGATCCCGGGACCGGGGACAACATAATCCGGTTCATCGGCTACCCGGAGCGCATCTTCACCGTCGGAAGGCTGGACAGGGACTCCGAGGGGCTGATACTCCTGACCAACAACGGCGAGCTCGCCAACCGGATCATGAGGTCCCGCGGGGAGCACGAGAAGGAGTACATCGTGACCGTGGACAGGAAGGTCACCGATGCCTTCATCGAGGGCATGTCCTCGGGAGTGCCCATACTCGGCCGGGTGACCAAGGAATGCTTCGTGGAGCAGACCGGGCCAAAGGAGTTCAGGATAATCCTTCGCCAAGGGCTCAACCGCCAGATCAGGCGTATGTGCGGCCATTTCGGGTACACCGTGGTGAAGCTGGTGAGGGTCAGGGTCATGAACATAGGGCTGGGGGATCTCCCGACAGGCAAGTACAGGGATCTGACCGATGAGGAGCGCGCAGCGCTCATGGAGGGCCTGGGACTATGACTGAGTTCAGGATGATCGAGGCGGGCGACATCCCGCAGGCGCTGGAGATATCGTACACCGAGCTCGGCTCCGACTATCTGGACGAGGGCGACTTCCTCGACGCGATCCGTTCCGACGACCAGTTCTGCATGGCCGCCGTAGAAGGCGGGGAGGTGGCGGGATTCGCCATCTGCCGGGTCTTCGGCCCCGAGCAGGAGCCCGAAGTCCTCGGACTGCCCGATTGCCCCGAGAGGGATGCCATTCTGTCTTCTCGTCTCACAGGCATACTGGATTCTGTCTCCGTGTCTCCGAAGTTCACGGGCAGGGGCATCGGCACCGGGATGTGCAGGGAATGCGTCGGGGTGATGAGGTCCCGCGGATGCGGCATCGTCTGCGCCATGGCCTGGAAGAGCTTCTCCGGGAGGACAAACATCGCCGGGATACTGAAGGGGATGGGCTTGAAGGAGACGATATCGATCCAAGGATATTGGAACAGGATGGTGGATTCCCCGGAGGGCCACCATTGCCCCGAGTGCGGGGCGCCATGCAGGTGCTACGGCGTGTTATGGTACCGCGAGCTGCGATGCTCCGACCTTATCGTCCGGAACGGGGAGACAGAGCCGAGACAGGCCTATCGGACCATGTGCGGGGCCAGGCACGGCCCGTCTAGCACGAAGCTATTATATCGGTCCTCTATGTGACTGGCATCGTCAAGGGGAGCACATGACGTCGAAATTGTTGAAGATCTCAAGCATTGTCAGCACATGCATGGCTCCGATAGTGATCATTGTAGCTCTCATCGCTCTGTTCTTCCCGGACACAGTCTCTTTCATCAAGACGAGCTACATCAACTATCTTCTCGCGATAGTCATGTTCGGCATGGGGCTCACCCTCAAGCCCAACGACCTGAAGATCGTCTTCAGCCGTCCGAGGGATGTCATAGTCGGAGTGATCGCGCAGTTCTCGATCATGCCGTTCCTGGGATACATCCTGACAGTGATATTCGCCTTGCCCACCGAGCTCGCCATAGGCGTCATCCTCGTCGGGACCTGCCCCGGAGGGACCTCTTCCAACGTGATAACCTATCTCTCCAAGGGAGACACGGCCCTCTCTGTCGGGATGACGTCCACGACCACTCTAATGGCCCCCGTTGTCACTCCGCTTCTGACATACATCTACGCAGGACAGAACATCGATGTCGACATGCTGAGCATGTTCCTGTCGATCCTGGAGGTCGTCGCGGTCCCGATAGCTTTGGGATTCGTCATAAACAGGTTCTTCGGAGGATTCACGGCGAAAGCAGTGGACGTCCTGCCTGTGGTGTCCGTGGTCGCGATAACAGCTATCGTCGCGGCGGTCGTCTCAGCCAACTCTGCCCGTCTGGCAGACGCAGGGCTCCTCATCCTCGTAGTGGTGATCCTCCACAACGTGTGCGGATATGCTCTGGGCTATGCGGCGGCCCTGATTGCAGGGATGGACACGCCCAGATGCCGTGCGGTGTCGATCGAGGTCGGGATGCAGAACTCCGGGCTCGCCTCTTCGCTGGCCGCGATCCATTTCGCCGCATATCCTCTCGCCACTGTTCCAGGCGCGGTGTTCAGTGTTTGGCATAACGTGTCGGGCGCCATACTGGCGAACATCTTCGCAAGAAGGACAGAGAAGGCGGAGGAGTCCGCCGAATGAAGGCGGAAGCTAGCAACGCACGTCTGCCGCAACACGGTCAGAAAGGACAGAGGGGTCGTGAAGGCTCGCATCTGCCAGGCCCAGACAGTTCACGCGACGGCGGGCTGGACTGATCCTGCTGTCCCGGGAGAGATGCATCGCCGCTCGGGGCGCAGTGCTTTGCCGGACTGCACCGGGTTCCGAATGCCGGGCGGCTCCGGCATCCTCATCCGATAGGCTGTCCAGTAGGGGCAGACTGCAGGTCATTCGCATGCAGATGATCCGGTCTTCAGCTCGGGCATAGGCTTCTGCATCTCGTCGATGAACGCTGCTGCGAAGAGCGGATAGTGCTCTATGCCATCATCATCTACCGAGATGTTGGATTTCTCCAGCATGATCCTTCTTTGGAATCTGGCGTCCCCTATGGTCTTGGACAGGGACGGGGCTTCTCTGCTCTTTCCCGATTTCACTTCGATGACTGCCGTTTCGAGCCCGAGTTCCAGAACGAAATCGAGCTCCATCCTGCCGGGATTTTTTCTGTTGATGTAGAATCCAAGCTCGAACCCTGCCTTGGTCAGGCATTCGGCAACGGCATTCTCCGCGATGGCGCCCTGGTTGACCTTGTCGTCTCCGGAATAGATGGCGTACAGCGTCGCATGGCCCATGAGGCTCACTAGCATCCCCGTGTCCGACATATAGACCTTGAAGTTCGACAGATCCTTCCTCATCGATAGCGGCTGAGCGATCTCACGCAGCCTGCAGCAGCAGTTTGCAATCCCTGCCCCCTCGACCCAGAGGAGAGCATCCGAATAGAACCGGGCCCCGGTCCGAGATTCCGGGCTCTGGGGGTCTATGCGCGACCACATGAACTTCTTGTTCGTGTCCGATAGCTGGGCCGGGATGGAATCGAAGCATCTCCTGATCTTCATGCTGACGGATCTGGGACTGTACTTCGATACGTCGTCATGGAATGACGCGATGATCGCCCTTTGGATCGTTCCAACGCTTTCCAGATCGCCCGTTTCTGCATAAGCCGCCACGGCAGCCGGCATGCCGCCGACGATCGTGAATTCTCTGAACCGATCTTGAAAGACTTCCAGCTCCACTTCCGATAGGCGGCTGCGCTTTCTGATCTTGCTCCTGAGGTCTTTCGTCTGTTCTTCCGAGCATCCCATGGCCCAGAGGAACTCTTCGAAATCCAGGCCATGCATGTGCATATGCTCCTCGTATCCTACAGGTATGAGCGCCGGAAGCCCCTCTTTTCCATCTTCTCTCAGCGTGACATCCAACAGCGATCCCGTAGCGACGACGTCATATCTTCCATCGGCAGTGAAGCTCTTCAAGGATGCTCTCGCGCGCGGGCAGCTCTGGATCTCGTCAAGGATGATCAGCGTTTTCTTCGGAGGGGCGCTCGCGTTGGCATAGATCTTCATCTCTTGTATCAGCCTGTCTGTTTCGAGGCTGCCATCGAAGATTTTCCTGACGCGTTCATTGTCGCTAAGGTCCAGGTATATGCTGTTCTCGTAGGTCTTTGCAAACTCGCGGATTATGAACGTCTTCCCGACCTGGCGCTGCCCTCTCACGAGCAGGCATTTGTGGCCCGGCCTCATCTTCCATTCCAGGAGCTCATCCATTGCCTTGCGACGGAGCATGACTGGTTCCACACTTTCCAAGTATTTCTTTTTTGCAGATTTTTCATCGATAAAATCAATAAGATTGCAGATATTTCAGATGAAAAATCTGTACAAATGCAGATATTTCAGATTAATAATCTGTAAAAAAGCGGTTTTTTTCAGAATTATGAATCCAAGACAGTTTTGGAAGGCAAGCGCCCCGCGGAATGGCCGCGAGGCCGGGGGATCATGCCTTGGCGACCTTCAGGATCCAGTCGCCGAGGTCCTGATAGACCTCTTCCCTTCCGATCTCGTTGAGAATCTCATGCCTCATGCCTGAATAGAGCTTGATTTCAGGCTTCAAGCCCACCTTCTCCAGGTTCTTCTTCGCCTTCTCCACGCCCTTGCCGAAGTCCCCCACGGGGTCTTCCTTCCCGGACACGAACAGGACCGGCAGATCCTTCGGCGTGTTCTCCAGGCCTTTGCGCTTCACCAGCCCGTGGATGAGCCCGAACATGTCGTTGTACGCGCCTACAGTGAACATGAAGCCGCACAGTGGGTCCTCGTCGTACGCTTTCAGGGCGTCCGGGTTGGACGAAAGCCACCTGTTGGGCATGTCCGGCTCTGAGAACTTGGTGCTGTAGCCGTCCATGACAAGGCTGTGGAGCTTCTCGCTCACGTAGTGGGGGCCGTGTTTCTTCACGAGCCTGGCCGCAGAGGCTTTCCCGAACCACACCTTGAACGCTGTCTGGTTCCCCGTGCCCATGATGATGGCGCCGTCGACATCCTTCCCATAGATTGTCAGAAACCTCCTGGTCACGAAGGAGCCCATGCTGTGCCCCATGATCAGATGGGGGATCCCGGGAAGGTCGGACAGCATCTTCTGGTTGACCCTGCGGACGTCCTCGACGAGCTTGCCGGCTCCGTCCTCCTCGGCGAAGAACCCTTTCTCCTCGGACGTCCTGCCGTGGCCGATGTGGTCGTGCCCGTAGACGGCGATGCCTCTGCTGTTCAGGTATTGCGCGAAGTCCGAGTACCTGAGTATATGCTCTGTCATCCCGTGGACGATCTGCAGCGCCGCGACAGGGGCCTGCATCGGCATCCAGATGTAGCCGTTGATGTCGTCCTTCCCGTTGGATGAGGGGATCTTGAAGTTCTCAGGGTCCATGGCCGGGATTCTGTTCCGACGATATTATAGATGACGGTCGGCGCAGAGGCTGCCGGTAGCAAACAATCCCGGTGCCAGGCCGAGCGTGTGTTATTTTTCTCCGAGAAAGTATTAATGGGGAGCCGATATAGGGTCTCCCATGCGCAGGATAGCCGTCTACGGAAAGGGCGGAATAGGGAAATCCACTACCGTCGGCAACGTATCGGCGGCGTTGGCCGCCCGGGGCCTCAAGGTCATCCAGATAGGATGCGATCCGAAAGCCGATTCCACCCGTGCCGTCGCAGGGAGGAAGATCCCCACGGTCCTGGAGACGATGAGGTCCGACCCGGACCCGGAGCTTGAGGACATCGTCTTCGAAGGCCCCCGTGGCGTCCTTTGCGTGGAATGCGGAGGCCCTCGCCCCGGCGTGGGATGCGCGGGCAGGGGGATAATCGCGGCCTTCGAGCTCCTCGAGGAGCTGGACATGATCTCCGCGTACAGGCCGGACGCGATCCTCTACGACGTCCTGGGAGATGTGGTGTGCGGCGGGTTCGCCATGCCCATCAGGAACGGCTACGCGCGCGACGTGTTCGTGGTGACATCCGGAGAGATGATGTCGCTGTACGCCGCGAGCAACATCTCGTACGCGGTCAACGACCTCACCAATGACGGATACGCCCGCCTGGGAGGCCTCATACAGAACTCCCGCGGCGTCAAGGACGAGGATACCCTCGTCGACAGGGCCGCGGAGGAGATGGGGACGTCTGTCGTCCACAGGCTCCCCAGGGACCCTGTGGTCCAATCATGCGAGGACAGGGGATGCACCGTGGTCGACGGGGAACCGGGCTCGGCCATGGCGGGATCCTACAGGGACCTCGCTTCTAAACTGTTCAAGCTGTCCGAGGACGTCTCGGGCGGCATGCGCCTGGGAGGCGAACGAAGATGACGATCGGTATCATGCTGGCAGGCCACGGCTCGACCATGGCCTTCAACAAGGGCGTCCTGGACATGCAGGCCGAGATCCTCAGGTCCAAAGGATATGACAACGTGTATGTGGGGTTCAACGAGTTCTCCATCCCCTCCATACGCGAGACGGCGGAGGAGATGGCCGAGGACGGGTGCGACGAGATCGTGGTCCTTCCGTTCTTCATCGCCTCCGGGATACACGTGACCAGGGACATCCCCGTGAAGCATTTCGGGCTCCCTCAGAACGCCACCGAGGGGACCGCGGACCTCTGCGGCAAAGATGTGAGGATCCATATCGAGCAGCCTTTCGGAGAGGACCCCAACCTCACCGACATCCTGGTGGAGAGGATCGAGGGGCTCAGGACCCCCGGGAAGGACACCGCGGTCATGGTCATGGGCCACGGGTCCAGGCTCGATTACAATTCTGACGTGGTCAAGCTCAATGCCGACCGTCTCCGCGCCAAGGGCTACGAAAGGGTGTACGTCGGCTATAACGAGTTCAACGACCCCAAGATCGAGGATGTGATCCCCAAGATCATTGACGACGGGGCCGAGGAGGTCATCGCCCTCCCGCTGTTCATATCCCTGGGCAAGCACCTGACCATGGACGTCCCCGGAAAGCTCGGCATCGAGAACTTTTCCGACGGAGGGACCGTCCGCCGCGGCGGGAGGGAAGCGGAGCTGAAGTACGCGGTCCCGCTCGGAGGGGATCCCAGGCTCTGCGAGGTCCTCGTCGAGAAGCTGAGGAAGTACGAGTGATACCATGCGCGTTCTGATCCTTGACATGGTCCACGGCGGAGACCTTCTGGCCAAGAGGCATCTGGCCGAGGGCGACGACGTCACCTGCGTCGATGTCTACGGCATCTGCTCCCAGGAGAGGAAGGACGAGCTCCGTTCGATGGAGATCCGCGTGGCGGACAAGGTGCCCGAAGGCTCCTACGACCTCACGGTCATGCCCACCCACTGCCCCAGGACGTTCCTGGGCGATGCGGATCCGGGGAGGATCGTGTCTTTCAGCCAGGACGTCTGCCGTTTCATAGATGACAGGAGGTTCAGGATTGAGGTCACAGGCGTCAAAGGGAAGACCAGCTCCTGCTATCTCATCGCCAAGATGCTATCCGACGCGGGGAAGAAGGTGCTGCTGCACACGTCCCGCGGAGAGGGCCCCTACACCGCGGAAGGCCACATGATCGAGAGGAAGGTGAGCATAGCCCCTCCGTACATCATGACCCTGGCCGCCGGAGACTACGATGCCGTCGTGTGCGAAGTGTCCCTCGGAGGGTCCGGGAAGGCGGACATCGCCTGCATCACCAACCTTGCCGAGGACTACGGCATAGCGAAGAAGTCCCTCAAGGCATCGGATGCCAAGAATGACATACTGACCGATGGCGGGATAAACATCGTCGCCGAAGGGGAGCGGGAGTTCTGGTCATCCTTCGGGAAGAAGGTCACGATATACGGAAAGAGAGTGACGAGGATCTCAGAGCCGAAGCTAGGGGAGGGCCTGAAGGTGTCGGTGGATTACGACGGGACCGGAGAAGCCGTCCTGGACGGGTCGTACGTCTCAACGGAATACCTGGAAGCAATGGACCTTGCTCTGGAGGTATGCCACAGGATGGGCATCCCGCGGGACTCGGTCATAAGATCGCTGGAGACCTTCAAGGGCGTGCCCGGAAGGGGGGAGATACTGAAGGAAGGGGGCCGCACGGTCATCCGCGAGAGGAACCCCGGCATATCGCACCTGTCCATCGGCAGGACCCTCCAGTGCCTTAAGGACATGGGCGCCTTGGATTCAGCGATGATCGTGCTGGATCCTGTCAGCAGGAAGGTCTGCGACAAGATGGACATCGATGAGATCCGCAAAGTCGTCGCTTCATACAATGTTCCGATGGCCGTCACCAAGGGCGATGGCGCCCGTCCCGAAGTGCTCGCTGACGTGAAGCTCCTGATCGAGCTCATCAAAGAGGGATACCAGTGAGGACGATCATCCATCCCCGCCCCAATCCGATAGTCGCGGCCATGTACACGCTCCGCGACATGGATGTGGACGTGATCGTGGAGCACGGCCCTTCCGGCTGCTGCTTCATGGCATCCAGGCCCCTTGAGGAGGCCGATGTCAGGATCGTCACGTCCGGGATGAGGGACAACGACCTCATCTTCGGCGGTGAGGAGCCCCTGCTGAACACGCTGAAGCAGGTGGAGGAGAAGTTCCATCCCGAGACCGTCGCTGTCGTGGGCACATGCGCCAGCATGATCATCGGCGAGGACCTGGGCAAGACTATCCGCCGCGCGGGGATCTCGGCCAACGTGTTCCCCGTCGATTGCCACGGATGCATGGGAGACAACACCCGCGGGGCCATCAAGGCCCTGGAAGCGGGGAGGGACGCGGGCATAATAGATCCTGACGAATGCGAGCGCCAGATCTCCCTTATGAAAGCCGCCACGAAGCTGGAGAAGAACGTGGGGATGGCCTCGAAGGACTACATACAGCCTGCCGTCAGCCCCACGAAGATGCATGTCTGCAGGAGGATCGCCGACGTGCTGTCATCGGGCGGAAGAGTGGCAGTCGTCATGGATGCCAAGAAGGAGCTGGCCTACCGCTTCGCGGACATGTTCGAAGCCGTGGACAGGGCCCGCAGGGCATTGGGGGGAGAGACGCTGTTCGTCGCCAACCTGGACGATTCCAGGGGGCTCCCGAGGATCAGGAGCTACTGCAGCGAGATACTCGGAGACCTGGAGTCCAAGGGCGTGAAGATCGACAAGGCCATAGGGGCCCTGGACGAGTACGCCCTCGCCGGGCAGGAGATGAAGGCCGCCGTCGACGCCTTCGCTCCGGACCTCACGATAATCCTGGGCATCTGCCATGCCTATCCTGGGATGTCCGAGGACGACATCCTCATCACCGATCAGCCCAGGCAGCTGGCCAACTACCTGAACCAGGGCTTCAGGTGGGCCGTCGGGGAGATCTCGTCGCACACCATGGTCATGGGGGCCCATCGGATCATCCCTCTGGAGACGGCCGAGACCCTCAGGGAGATGCTGGAATGAAGGGCTTCATCCTGTCGGGCACCGGCAGCGGAGTGGGGAAGACATCTGTCGCCACGGGGCTCATGTCCCGTCTGTCGAAGACGATGGAGGTCCAGGCGTTCAAGGCCGGGCCGGATTTCATCGACACCATGTACCACACGGCGGCCACCGGCAGGAAGTCCAGGAACCTTGATTCGTTCCTGATGGACGATGATGTCATCCGCAACCTTGTGGGATACGCTTCCCGGGATGCGGACATGTGCGTCATCGAAGGCGTCCGCGGGCTGTACGAGGGCTTCACCGGCGACGGGGACAAAGGGTCCACCGCATACCTGGCGAAGCTCCTGGGGCTCCCTGTGGTGCTGGTAGTGGACGCAAGGTCCCTGACGCGCAGCGCGGCGGCCATCGTCAGAGGGTTCGTATCCTTCGATCCCGGAGTGGACATCGCAGGCGTCATACTGAACAACGTCTCCGGCCCGCAGCATTCGGGAAAGCTCAGAGCCGCCATGGAGACGTACTGCCCCGACGTCAAGCTCCTGGGGATGATCCCCAAGAGCCCCGGAAGCGTCCTGGAGCAGAGGTACCTGGGCCTGAAGACCCTGAAGACCTTCCAAGAGCGGGAGGTCACTCCCTTGCAGGATCTCGTCGGCGACGTGGACCTTGACGGGCTGATGGAGATAGCCGAGACGTCGCAGGCCGAGCTCCCGGCATCTTCCCCTTACACCGAGAGGGATTGCGGCATGAAGGCCGCCGTGCCCATGGACGAGGCCTTCTGCTTCTACTACGAGGAGAACATCGAATGCCTCAGGGCTTCCGGGTTCGATGTGGAGCTGTTCAGGCCGACCGACGGCGACCCGTTGCCGGATGCGGACCTGTACTACCTCGGAGGCGGCTATCCGGAGCTGCATGCCGACAAGATCTCGGCCAACACAGATTTCCTGGAAGGGCTGAAGGCCGCCGCCTCGGACGGCAAGATGGTGATAGGCGAGTGCGGAGGGCTCATGGCCATGTGCAGGTCCCTGCAGGACAAGGACGGGAACGTGCACAGGATGTCGGGCATCTTCGACGCCGAGGCCAGGATGACCGGCAAGCGCCACGGGCCGACATACGTGATCGCAGATGCGACATCGGACAACCCCGCCTTCGCAGGGACGGTGAGGGGGCATGAGTACCACTATTCCGATGTATTTCCTGATTCCGAGCCTGTATACGGGTTCGATGTGAAGAGGGGCCTGGGGATTGCCGGCAAGATGGACGGCATGGTCTCCGGAAACTGCATCGGGTCCTACATGCACCAGCACGCACTGTCCGAGAAGGATTGGATCGGCAGGGCCGTGGAGAGGCTGGAGAGGTCGTCTTGACATTGGATTTCTACGACTCCGATCCAGAGGGATATTTCGACAGAACCTTCGGAGCGGACAAGTCCGCGATCAGGGAACGGTTCGCCCGCCACCTCGAGGAAGGGGCGGAGGTCCTCGACCTCGGATGCGGATCCGGAAGCGATTCTCTGGCGTTCAGGGAGATGGGGTTCCGCGTCATTTCTGTGGACGGTTCCGAGGGGATGTGCAGGGTCGCCCGCGAGAGGGCCGGCCTGGAGGTGAGGCATCTCCTGTTCTCGGAACTGGATTACATAGGCCGTTTCGACGGCGTCTGGGCCTGCGCTTCGCTGCTGCACGTAAGGTCAGAGGAGATCCCGGGCATCATGTCCCTGGTCCGCCGCTCCCTCAAGAGCGGGGGCGTCTTCTACTGCTGCTTCAAGCAGGGGGATTTCGAGGGCGTCCGCGACGGCAGATGGTACACGGACATGACCGAAGCATCCCTTTCGGGCCTGCTGGAATCGGCCGGGTTCGAGCCTCTGGACGTCTGGACGTCCGAAGGGAGCGGGTTCCGTTGGACGAATTCCGTGTCCCGCCGCATCGGATGAAACGAGCTTCCGAGGTCAACTCTTATCTTCTATCGGTCAATCCGGCACATATGGCATTCGACGGAAGGGCAGGCATAGTCGACATCGACGAGGACGAGCGCACGGTCATCTTCGACACGTACAGGCTCAAGAAGATCACGGGCACCCGCGTGGCGCCCATCCTGGGGATGAGCGAGTTCGCCACCCCGTTCAAGGTCGCCTGCGAGCTCGCCGGACTGTATCCCGGCGACAAGGCCAACAAGTACATCGATGCCGGGAACATCCTGGAGCCGGTCCTGAGGGAGTACCTGGGCACCCATTGCAACGCCATGCTGAAGGATCCCCTTTCCATCCCCGAAGGCTCCAAGGCCGCCGTGGAGGAGCCGGTCCCCAAAGAGCAGTGCGGATACGACCACTTCCACAACGAGAAGGTGTTCGGAGGGATGGTGGACGGGTACATCCAGATCGACGGAAAGAGGAACTCCATCCTGGAGATCAAGACCGCTTCATCGAGGGAGAAATGGCTGGACGAGGACGGGGGGTACAGCAGCGTCCCCATGGCCTACATGCTCCAGGCATCCCTCTACGCTCAGCTCTCCAACCTGGACAGGATCGTGTTCCTCGTCGGCTTCCTGGAGGAGCCCGACTACGACAGGCCGAAGCAGTGGGCCCCGAACGAGGAGAACACGTTCATCGTGGTCAAGGACCGCCTGGACATGACCGGCTACATGCAGCAGTGCGTCGATTGGTACAACGAGTACATGAAGGGCGGATACACTCCAGAGTGGTCCGACTCCGAGGACGACCAGAACGTGCTGAAGTACCTCAAGTCCTACAAGCCCGGCGCCCAGAAGAACAAGAAGAGGCGCTGATCAGGAGACGGCCCAGACGGCGGCCAGCACGGCGACCATGAGGACGTTCGCCCCCAGGAACATCAGGGCGAACCTCCTCATGTCCCTGCCCTCGGCCTTGGCGTAGATCCCGAAGGTGATCACGCTGGCCATGGACGCTATAGGCGTCCCGAAGCCTCCGACGTTCACCCCGGCCAGCAGGCCCGCCCAATCGTCCGTGAAGGATGAGAGCAGGGTGGCTGCGGGCACGTTGCTTATGAATTGGCTCAGTCCGACTGCCGGAAGGAACGGGCCGCCATCCATCAGGCCCTCGATGGCCTCATCGACGGAATCCACAGATGTCAGCGTTCCTATGAGGACGAACAGGAAGACGAACGTCAGGAGCAGGCCGTAGTTCACGTCCTTCAGCGACCTCGGGGCTGTCTCCAGGACGATCCCCGTGGAGACAATCAGCATGGACCAGCAGGGGACCACCTTGACGACGCACAGGATGCAGAACGCGAAGGCGAACGCCAGCGAGCCGATGTCCAGCCAGTCGATGGCCGCCTTCTCTTCCTTCGCCATCTCCACGCGGTCCTTCGGCACCAGAAGGCACAGCGCGAATATCAGGGCGGCTCCCACCACCAGGTACGGGAGCATCACAGAGACCACGTCCCACATGCCGAGTTCGTAATGAGAGTACACCATCAGGTTGTGGGGGCTCCCGAAGGGGAAGGCCATGCATCCCGTGTTCGCGGCAAGAGTCTGGAGCACGGCCACGGGGGCCATCAGGTCCCTGCGGCCGATCTTCCCCAGGACAAGCATGGCGAAGGGCACGAAGGTGATCAGCGCCACATCGTTGGTTATGAACATGGAGCAGAGCAGGGGCAGCGCCACCAGCAGGATGCACAGCTTCCTGGTGTCCATCTTCCCGGACACCACCGAGCCTGCTATCCTTGCGAAGGCGCCGAGCTCAGACAGGGCCGAGACCACGCACATGAAGCAGAACAGGGTGCAGATCATCGTCCAATCGATGTTGTTGCAAACGTCTGCCGAAGGACGGACAATCAGGACGCAGGCTATGCAGAGCACGGCAGATGCCGTGAGCATGGGCTCGCTCTTCGCGAACTTCAAGAACCTGCTTCCTGTTCCTGCCAACCGGGCATCCTCCAAGCGCTGTATAGAGTGAGACAGATAGAAGTACCTTCGTCGGACAGCTGTTTTCACCAAGTTGCCGGCCCGTGTCTTCAGCAGGGGACTTTCGCCCATAGAATCCTGCTGGTTCGGCTTTCTGTTCTGTATGTCCGTGACGTCTGTGGATAGGAATATCAACAGGGAGCACATCGCAGTTATCGGTGTTAACATGTCCGTCAAAGACGATGTGATCAAAGCCATGAAAGAAGCCGGCAAGCCCATGAGCGCCGGAGAGGTCGAGAAGGCCACGGGGATCGACAGGAAGGAGATCGACAAGGCTTTCAAGGAGCTCAAAGCCGAGGGCGCCATCGTGTCCCCCGTGAGATGCAAGTGGGAGCCTGCGCAGTGAACAACGGCTGTCGGGGTGCATGTCATGCATCCCGGAGCCTTCTCAATGCATCTACGATTTTTTTTCATTCAACTGAAATATTTTTCAGTTACAGAAATAAGTTTCAATCAACTGACAATATTTACAAATATCCATATGGATTTTCAGTTGCATGAAAGATCATATGGTCCTCCGCGAGCAGTACCTTGCGAGGTTGCAGGGCGGCAAGGATGCGACAGATGTCGTCAAAGTCGTCACCGGGATGCGCCGCTGCGGCAAGTCCACGCTCATGATGCAGTACATCGACCGCCTGAAGAGCCTGGGAGTGCCCGAGGGCCGTATCATCTACGCCAATCTGGAGTCCCGGCAGTTCGAGGACATCTCGGATTCCAAAGGGCTCAGCGGCTGGCTGGCCGAGAGGATGCCAAAGGATAGGGCATATGTGCTCCTGGACGAGGTGCAGAGGATAAAGGGCTGGGAGAAGACTATCAACTCCCTCCAGGCCGACTACGATGCCGACATCTACGTCACGGGATCCAACGCATACCTCCTGTCCTCGGACCTGGCCACGTACATCTCCGGGCGGTATGTGGAGATCAGGATGCTGCCCCTGTCGTTCAAGGAGTTCTTGGAGCTCAACCCGCCTACGGCCGAAGAAGGCCGGAGCAGGCGGCTCCAGCAGTATATTCAAACAGGCTCCCTCCCAGCAGTGGAGCTGGACAGGGATGAGCAGTACACATCCGACCTTCTCCTGGGGATATACAACACGGTCGTCAGGAAGGATATCCAGACGCATATCGGGGTCAGGGACCAGACCCGTTTCGAGAACATCACGAGGTTCGTGATGTCTGATATCGGGAACACCACGAGCTGCAAGAACATAGCCGATGCCGTGAACGCTTCCCCCAATACGGTCAACAGGTACCTGAGGGCGCTGGAGGAAGCTTTCCTGATTTATAAGGCACCGAGGTTCGACATCCGCGGGAAGAAGCTGCTCAAGACCAAGGAGAAGTACTACGTCGCCGACACGGGAATCAGGAACACCGCTCTCGGCCTTGCCGCAGGCGATGACATCAGCAGGCAGCTGGAGAACCTCGTGTACCTGGAGCTCGTCAGGAGAGGGTACAGGGTGATGGTCGGGAGCTGGAGGGATCGGGAGGTGGACTTCATCGCTGTCCGGAACGGCGAGGCGGAGTATTATCAGGTCGCCCAGACCATGCTGCCCGAAGACGTCTTCGAGAGGGAGGTCCGCTCGCTCAGGGACGTTGACGACAATTTCCCGAAGACGGTATTGTCCCTTGATTCATTCCTGGTGCCGATCGGAGGGGGGATCAGGCACAGGAACCTTATCGAATGGCTCTTGGATGCCCGATTCCCGCGAATGCCTTCAGGTCCTGCGAATCAGCGACATTATGAGGGAGGTCATCGGGACCCTTCCGGACCTGGCGGACCTCTCCAGTAGCTTCCTGAGCGATTCCCCGTCCAGCATCCCGGTGGAGAACAGCTCCTCCAGCAGGCGCCCGTTCCCAGAGGACACGGCCTGCTCCGCGCGGGGAAGGACGACGCCGGTGAGCTTCTTCACATACCATGAGCGGGCCTTCTCGGACAGCATCACAGGATCCCTCAGCCGCGTCATCGCCGATTCCTCGGGTATTGATAGCAGGGACGACATGGCGGCATCGTCAAACGCCGGGAACGACATGGGCATCCTGGCCGGGAACGAGAAGGAGAACGGCCTGCCGCCGTCCTTGCACCTGAGCGTGCATTCCGACGGAGCCGTCAGCCCGAACGAGCTGAACGTCCTGATGTCCCCTCCGTACTCTATCGCGGTGAGCCCGGTGGCCATGTCGAACGCCTCGGAATCGATGCTCTTCACGGTCTCGGGTATCTTCACCGTCCTGCCCTGAGAAGAGTGGCCGCCCTCCATGAACGCCGGCCCTATCGCCACCACCGGAGCCCCGCAGACGGATCCGGGGATCTCGAGTACGCTGTCCAAGGTGGAGGCTTTGACTATCCTGAGCCCTCCATCACAGGGCTCTGTCTTGACCGATATCATGCGGATCCGCCTCCCAGCGCCTCGGCTATCCTGCGCTCCTTGCCTTTCGAGAAGAGCTCGTCGTTGAGCCTGTACAGCGGGCCATCGGGGGCGGATGCCATGACGATGCTGTAGCTTCCGATCAGCGCGGACATCAGGGATGACGTCTCCTGGCCGTTGCGGAAGGCGGACCTCATGAACGCCACGGCGTTCTCCACTCTGGAGTCGAGCCTTGCGCGCGCCTGCTCCAGCTCCTGCTTCACGGTCTCCGGATCGGCATCCGGAGCCGAGAGCCTTATCAGGGCGCTCCCTGCGGAGGCCCTGCGGAGCGGGTCCGAATCGGAAATCCCCGCAAGGAACTTCCCCGGATCCTTCTGGCCGAGCGCTTCTTCCAGGAGCATCAGGCCCATGGCCTTCTCCGCATCCGATGCCAGGGAGCCTGCCATCATCGATATTATGGAGATCTTCTCCTCGGCATCCGCGCGGACTATGGCATCGGTGTCCGAGGACATGCCGTCCAGGATGGCTTCTATGTCGTGGTCCTTGGAGTACTTCATGTAGAACCCGTGGTACCTGAAGAACTCCTCCGCGACCGAGGGGTCCCTTATGTACTGCGCCACCAGAGCGCGGTCGGGCTCCAGCCCCACGGACTCGCAGGAGTCCATCATCAGGGACAGGTCCTCCCATCCGCGGGGAGTGACGAACACCGGCCCGGAGGGGGTCCTCTCGACCCTGAGCAGGTTCTGCGGCTTCACCTGGAGGTAGTAGATTATCGAGCCCTGCAGCCCGGCTCCGCGGGCGTAGCTCAGCCACACTTCCGTGTCCGGCTCCACCTCTATCACCCTCAGCCTGTCCAGGGTTGCGATGTCCATCTCCCTGGCGGAGGCGTTGTACTCCGGAGGGTTGCCTGCGGCGACGAGGACCCATCCTTCTGGTATCTTATGGGGCCCGAACTTCTTGTTCTGCAGCAGGTCGAGCATCGCCGGGGCCAGGGTCTCGGAGACGCAGTTGACCTCGTCGATGAACAGGATGCCTGTGGCATGGCCCTGCTCCTCTATGGCATCGTACACCGAGGAGACTATCTCGCTCATCGTGTACCTGGTGATCTCGGTCTCCTTCCCTCCGTAGACTGCGGATTCGATCATCGGCAGCCCGATGGCGGACTGGCGGGTGTGGTGCGTCATCGTGTACGACACGAACCCTACATTCATCTCCGATGCAATTTGAGACATGATCGCGGTCTTCCCCAGACCCGGGGCCCCAAGCACGAGGATGGGCCTCTGGCTGCGGATTGGGACCGCCGGCCTGCCGGCGGCGTCCTTCGACATGTAGGCTCTCACCGCGGATGCGATGGAGTCCTTCGCTTCCTGTATGTTCATGATACCCCCTCCGGCTCCAGGTCCTCCGGGGCCAGCTCTATCTTCATTGCCCATGGCGGGATCGGATGGTCCCGGGAGCCATCGTCGCAGAATACGAACGCTGTGTCGTAGGGCGGGCGCTTCTCCGGGAAGGTCCCGAGACCGTCGGTGAAGTACAGCATCCCCTTCAGATGCCTCAGCGTCCCGTCGTCTATCATCCCGCTGACGTAATCGAACACGGGGCGGAAATCTGTTCCGCCTCCGCCCCTGACCTCGAAGCCCTCCGCCAAGGCGGAGATGTCTGCGGGGCATGCGATCACGGTGTCCGAGCGGACCATCATGTCGCACTGGACCACATGGATCCTGGACCTGCCCTCTGGAAGGCACTGGCGGACGGCGTCGAGGGCCTCCTCCAGGAACCTGGCCATCGGCCCCTTCAGCACCGACCCAGACGTGTCCAGGGCTATGACGAACTCGTCCACGGACCTCCTGTCGGCGGCCTCCGAGGAGTCCATCAGGGGGATGTTCCCGTAGAGCCGGAGGCCCATGGTGTAGTAGATCGGGTCGAATGAATCGGGGTCCTCCCGGGGGAGGGAGCTCCTGGACACGAACCTGCGGAGGAACTCTCTGTAGTCGTGCCTCCTGCGGTTCCTTATCCTGAGGACCTTCATCAGCGCCTCCGTCCTTCCGGCCAGGGTCCTGGAGAACCCTTCGACCTCGGTCATGGCCTGCTCGGAGATCTCCTTCCACCGGTCGTCGTCGCCGGTCCTGGCCGAATGGCTGTCGCGGTTGAACGACTTGGCATACACCGGCAGCTTCCACGGGGACTCCCTGGAGATGGCATCGGCGAGCGCGTCGGGAGACGGCGATCCGGCGATTGACAGTATGCGCTCGAAGGCGTACATCCTCTCCTCCTTCCCCGGAATGGACATGTGGGGGGTGTCCAGCACGTCCAGGATGTACTCCACGGTCATGTCCTCGGCGAGGCCCCGGGGGCTTCCCTCGGGGGCCGGGGGGTCGTGGCCCAGGATGCAGTGCAGGGCGGAATGCGCTATGGCCCTGGCGATCAGGGCGGGATCGGACGCGTACATGGCCTTCAGAGTCTCGGAGCGGAACCTGATGCGCTCCCCGTCGCACTCCGGGAGGCCGGATCCCGGGACGACCTCCGTCTTCAGGGATAGCACTGCCTTGGTCAGGAACCTGGCGTCGATGCACACGGCACCGGCGGAAGAGGATGCGACCTCGTCCAGGGCATCCGTCGGTAGTTCCCCCTGCGGTAGTGCCTGGTCTCCTTCATGCGGGAGAATATGGCCCTGATCATCTCGGAGTCGTCATAGGACAGGTCTCCGAGCTTGTAGTTGAACTTGCCCGGGGCGATCTTGAACAGGCGGTCGGTGCGGACATGGGACGTCTTGTCGAGCATCACGTCGTAGGGGTCCATGAGCCTTATGTCCGTCCCGGGATGATGGGGATGGGTGGTGACCATGTACACGGTGAGGTCCGGGCCGGTCTTCTCCAGGACGATGACCGGCCGGTTCTTGGCGCCGGACCCGTCGTCGAAGTACACGTTGGCGTTCCAGACCTCCATGGGCCTGGGGAAGCCTTTGGATGCATCATCCCGGAGTTTCATGAGCAATGAATGCGTCTGCGGATATTCAACCAATCGGTTCGGTCCGGTTCAGGGCCCAACAAAGATTTTATATCCAGGTTCCTGGTTGGGGAGATTGCCGGATATTAATGGGCAAGTAGATCAGCCCGGTAGATCGCTGCCTTCGCAAGGCAGAAGTCGCGAGTTCGAATCTCGCCTTGTCCACTTCTCTTGTATATCCAGATTATCCGAGAATGGGCATTATCGCTGTCTGTCTTGGAAAACCAGCTGTTCTCTATGATTCGCAGCTGGTGCAAGAAGGCAGGCGTGCGCTTGTGAACGGGGGCCGTCGCGGGCAAGAGATAGCGATTCCTTCGGGCAGGAACGGAGAGTCTCCCGCTTTCTTTATTACGGAGAATCCTGATGCCTGAAGCATGTCGGACAATCCGTACGACCGTCCGCTCATCGTGACGATTCTCGGCGTGCTCTATGCGCTCGCTGCTATCGTCTGTTTATTCGCTGGAATAGCGTTAGCGGTGGGCGGAGATGCATTGATAGACGAAATGATCAAACAGGATTCGAGCCTGGATGCACTGCAGGGCCTGGGCCTGGGCCTCGGAGTCGCATTCATCGTCCTGGGTATAATCTACGGCGTGATCTGCTACGGCTTCATGCATGGCTGGAGCATCATGTGGTACCTTGGAGTGATCTTCACCATCCTCAGCATCTTGGGATCCCTCATCTCAGTCGCCATCGGAGGATTGCTTATGATCGTGCCCCTTGTGGTCGACGTGGTCATCCTCCTGTACCTGTTCAAGTCCAATGTCAAGTTGTTCTTCTTGAAACACGCCTGAAAATCAAGGGATAAACGGGGGCTTGCCCCCATCTTATTTCAATCGGCGGATTTGATTTTAAACATAGATTATGTTATTACATCTGAACATCTATGAATCTCAGAGCTCGTGCTATATCGTCATAGATTAGTGCCGGAGGGGCAGATGTCATGGTATTCCTTCGAACGATATCATCTGTGCGATGCCTGATGTCCGGGCACAGCATTCAACCAGTGCGGCATGATCCATGATGCTATGGCATCGTTCGGGGAGCCTGGGCTTTGGAGTGTGTTAAGGGATGGGGTTCGCAGAGTGCGAACGACAGTCCAAGGCTATCCCGGTAATGGCATCATGCCTACACGACGGCACCTCCGTGAGTCTATTCGATGTTACTTGCATCTCTTTCTCGCAGATGATTGTCCGATGCCGTCCGGTTCCCTGCGATGATGCCGTCGCTAACTGATGAGAGCATCGCCAGGAGTCGTAAGGGGCCATCATGCTCATTCGAAAGGGCATGGATAAGGGAGAGGCCGAAGCCCCCTGATTGCTCTCCCAAGCATCAGCGCTTGGTTTCATAGGTCGTGAATGCCAGGAGCAGCGCCATGAACGCAGCGACGCAGGCGGCTATGATCAGGACCTTGGCGGAGCCGTCCGATATTCCGCTCTTATGGTCGGGGCCGCCCGAGGGATAATAGTCATCATCGTCATCTCCGGACGGATCGACGGATTTCCATTGTGCCGTGACAGTGATGTCCTTCGCGGGCACGATCCAATCGAACTCGTTCCCGTCCTCGTCCGCCCAGTAGAGGAACTTGTATCCTTCCCTGGCCGGGTCGGCAGGCCGGGGCACCGCATCCCCGACGCAGCCGATGTACGTCCAATAGGATGTCCCGTCGAAGAACGTGATGGTGTGCACCTCCAATACCCGATTCATCTCGCTGATGTCGCCCGTGAACGTCTTGCCCTTGAACTTCTCGATGTCAGAAAGGCTGAGCTCGTTGCCGTTTTCGTCGAAGAACCTTGTGGCAGTGAATTCGCCTTTGCTGACGAATATTCCGAGCATCTCAGAATCCACATCGATGAGACCGTTGCCGAAACATATGGTCTTGAGGCCGGTGCAGTCTGCGAATGCATATTTCTCGATGGTCTCGACTGTGTCAGGAATCGTGACCGAAGCGAGGTTGCGGCATTCTTCGAACGCTTCGGCGCCGATGAACGTCAGTGATTCCGGCATCGCGATCGAGATCAGATTCTCGCACATGCGGAACGCCTGCATCCCGATGGCAGTGACCGTATCGGGGATCGAATATGATCTCCCTGCCTTGCTGGGAGGGTATTGGATCAGGGTCTTCACGCCCTCGTCGAAGAGGACGCCGTCGACAGAACTGTAGTGATTGTTGCCGCTCTCGACTTCTATCCATTCCAGCGATCTGCACTTGGCGAAGGCGCAATCTCCGATGGATTCGACCGATGCGGGGATCGTGACCGAGGCCAGCGATTTGCAATCCTTGAACGCCTTCTCTCCGATCGATGCGACCGAATTCGGAATGGAGACCGAGATAAGTCCGGTGCATCTGTAGAATGCTTCTTTCTCGATCGACCTGACCGTATCGGGGATCGTGATGGATGCCAGAACCTTGCAGTGCGTGAAAGCCCTCTCATCGATATATGTGACCTTGTAGTCTCTGTCATCGAACGTGACAGAATCGAGGATCGTCGGATCGCTTCCGATATCGATGGTATATCCGCAGACATATGCTTCGCCGGTGGATTCCAAGGCCTTGTATATTATCCCGTCTACAATGATGATGGTCTCATCCGTCATGTTCATCTTGAAGATGTTGCCCGTGAACATCTCGCCTATGAACTTCTCGATGTCGGAAGGGATGCTGAGCTCATCGCCGTTCTCGTCGTAGAACGCTGTGGCGGTGAACTCGTCGTCGACGAAGCTTCCGAACATCTCTGGATCTATGTTGTTGAGACTCTTTCCGAAATGTATGATCGTGAGGCCGGTGCAGTCTGCGAACGCATATGCCTCGATGGCTGTCACTGTGTCGGGGATCCTGACCGAAGCGAGACCCGTGCAGCCATAGAATGTCGCGTAATAGATTGTTGTGACCTTGCTAGGGATGGATATGGACGTGAGGCCGTGGCATTCTTTGAACGCTTCGACATCGATGAACGTCACCGATTCCGGTATCTCAATTGAGATCAGATTGTCGCACATGCGGAACGCCTGCATCCCGATGGCAGTGACCGTGCCGGGAATCGAATACGAATTCCCTGCCTTGCTGGGAGGGTATTGGATCAGGGTCTTCACGTCCTTGTCGAAGAGGACGCCGTCGATAGAACTGTAGTGATCGTTGCCGCCCTCGACTTTTATCCACTCCAGCGAACTGCACTTGGCGAAAGCGCAATCTCCGATAGATTCGACCGATGCGGGAATCGTGACCGAAGCCAGTCTTTCACAGCCGTAGAACGCTTCATCACCGATCGACTTGACTGTACCGGGAATCGTGATGGATGATAGGATCACGCAGTCTGCGAAGGCCCTTTCATTGATGGATGTGACTGGGTACTCTCTGCCATCGAACGTGACAGAATCGAGGATCGTCGGATTACTTCCGATATTGGCGGTATATCCGCAGACATATGCTTTGCCAGTGGATTCTAAGGTCTTGTATATTATCCCGTCTTCAATGATGATGGTCTCATCCGTCATGTTCATCTTGAAGATGTTGCCCGTGAACATCTTGCCTTTGAATTTCTCGATGTCGGAAGGGATGCTGAGCTTATCGCCGTTCTCGTCGTAGAACGCTGTGGCGGTGAACCTATCGTCGACGAAGTTTCCGAACATATCGGGATCGATATCGATGAGGCCGTTCCCGAAATGTATGATCTTGAGGCCGGTGCAGTCTGCGAACGCATATGCTTCGATGGTCTTGACCGTGTCGGGGATCCTGACCGAAGCGAGGCTCGTGCAGCCATAGAACGCTCCGTAGGGGATCGTCGCGACCTGGCTCGGAATAGAGGTGGAAGCGAGGCCGTGGCATTCTTTGAACGCTTCGACATCGATGAACGTCACCGATTCCGGTATCTCAATTGAGATCAGATTGTCGCACATGCGGAACGCCTGCATCCCGATGGCAGTGACCGTGCCGGGAATCGAATACGAATTCCCTGCCTTGCTGGGAGGGTATTGGATCAGGGTCTTCACGTCCTTGTCGAAGAGGACGCCGTCGATAGAACTGTAGTGATCGTTGCCGCCCTCGACTTCTATCTTCTCAAGCGAACCGCATTTGGCGAAGGCGCAATCTCCGATGGATTCGACCGATGCGGGGATCGTGACCGAAGCCAGTCCTTCACAGCCGTAGAACGCTTCTTCACCGATCGACTTGACTGTATCTGGAATCGTGATGGATGCCAGGGCCTTGCAGTTTGCGAAAGCTCCCTCCCCGATGGCCGTCACTTCGCATATGATGCCGTTGATCGGGACAGACTCGCGGATCGCCGCACTGGCCCTGATGGCGTTGGTATGTCTGCAGACATATGCTTGGTTTGAATTGGAGTCGGAGATCTTGTACACTATCCCCCTGTAAACGAAGGTGCCCTCTTCCGCAAAGGTCATCACGGTGAAGTCGCCCGTGAATGTGTTTCCCTGGAGGATCTTATACTGTCTACTGTCGGAAAGGTCAATCTTGTTTTCGTCTGCGTCATGGAATTCTGTTGGAACAATGCCATAGTTATCCCTGACACAGAACGCATTGCTGCCGATGGAAACGATACCTGCTCCGAAGCGGATGGTATGGAGGCTCGTGCAGTTGCAGAATGCATAATCATCAATGGATTCAAGCCGGTCAGGGAATGTGACGGTCGTCAGGTCGGTGCAGTCGCAGAACACGCCATCCTCGATGGCTGTGACCCTGTCCGGAATATCGATCGAAGTAAGGCCGCATTTATTGAACGCATATACTCCGATGCTCGTTAGTAGGCTCTTGCTCCCGAAAGCGACGGACGTCATGTTGGTGCAATTATTGAACGCAAACTTTCCGATCGTTGTGACGCTGTCCGGAATATCGACTGATGTCAGGCTTTCGCAACCATCGAACGCTTCGTCATCGATGATCGTGAGTAAGCTCTTGCTTCCGAAAGTGAGGGACGTCATGCTGCTGCAGACAGCGAACGCTTCAAATCCGATGCTTGTGACGTTGTCCGGAATAGCGATCGAAGCCAGACTGGTGCAGTAAGAGAACGCAGCCTTATCGATTGTCGTAAGAGAGCTTCCGAGAGTAACGAATCTCAGGTTGGTGCAATTGTGGAATGCAAGTAGTCCGATCGACTTGACAGTATCGGCGATCGTGATAGATATCAGAACCTTGCAATTGTAGAGGGCCTTTTCCTTGATGTAAGTGACAGTGCGATCGACGCCGTCGATAGGAACTGTATCGAGGATTATCGGATTGCTCTTGACGGCGCTGGTGCATCCCGATACATACGCTTCATTGGGGTTGGAGTCTGATATCAAGTAGATTATCCCATCGCGGACGAACCTGCCCGGTTCCGTGATGATCATCTCATGGATGCCGCCAGTGAACATCTTGTCTCTGAACTTCACGATGTCGTCAGATAGGTTAAGCTCAACGCCGTTCTCGTCGTAGAATTTCGTCGAAACGCATTCATCGTAGGATTCGCCGCTGGAGAACGCAGTGCTATCGATGGAACTGATTCTTGTTCCGAAGTGGATGCCTTTGAAGTTCGTGCAGTTGAAGAATGCGTAACTGCCGATAGATGTGACCGAGTCCGGAATCGAGACGAAGTACAGGCTTATGCAGCCTTCGAACGCTTTTTCTCCGATGTTGTCGAGCGAGCTCCCGAGAGCGACGGATGTCAGGCCGGTGCAGTCTTTGAACGTTTCTGTTCCGATGCTTTTGAGGGAGTTCCCGAGGGTGACGGACTCCAGGTTGTTGCAATCTTTGAATGTATATGTTCCCATGCTCTGGATTTCGTCAGGGATTTTTACCGAAGACAGGTAGGTGCAACCTTCGAACGCTCTGTCCCTGATGGATACGACTTTGCGTTGAGTGCCCTCGATCGAAACATAACCGAGGATAGTCGCATCGCTCTTGATTGCGCTGTTATATCCGTCGACATACGCTTCGCCAGCGGACTCTGAGGCTTTGTATATTATCCCGTCCCAGATGAAGGTGCCCGGTGCGAGGGACATCGTGCGGATGCTGCCGGTGAACTTCTTCTCTCTGAATACACTGGTATCGGAGAAATCGATCTGGATCCCGTTCTCGTCGAAGAACTTCGTCCCAACGGCAGAATCAATGGTCGTGCCGCTGGAGAACGCCTTTTCGTCGAGGGTCGTGATCCCTTTTCCGAAGGTGATGGTTTCCATCGTTGTAAGGTTGAAGAACGCATAGTTTCTGATGGCCGTGACGCTGTCTGGGATAACGAACTCGGTCGGACCGGAGCAATAACAGAAAGCATATTCATCGATGCTTTCGACGCCGTCCGGGATACTGAATGATTTCAGACTGGTGCAATCCATGAACGCAGCATAACCGATGCTCTTGAGCGAACTTCCGAAATCAACGGACACCAGGCTGGTGCAATACGCGAACGCCCATTCTCCGATGGTCGTGGTTCCACCTTCAACAATGTCGAAAGCGACGGTTCTGACTGTGTTGCCTCCCCACCTTATGTCATGCGTAATGGAGAAATCTTTCATCGGCCCAGAGCCTGTAATAACGAGATTGCCATCGCTGTCGATCGACCATAGCAGGTTGTCTCCGTAGAGTCCGCATTCTCCCGATGTTTCCTTCGTTTCGCTCGAAACTTCGGCGTAATCGCCCGGTCCGATGAATGCGAAAGCTCCGATCATCGCCACAACGATGAAGGAAATAATCAGAATTGATGATATGATGCGGCCATGCCCTTCATCTGCGGCGAATCTTTGCAGGATCCTGCTCATATGGGCCAACCTCTTCGGCTCGATCATCGACGGAACGGAATGTCCTCCGGACCGGAACCGGATGCGGTCATTCTCCGACAGGCGGTCCCATCTCCCGGGCAGACCCAGTCCGTTATGGATCACGTCTTCTCAGTCGGATTGGAATGAACGGTATATCATGATTTTCAACATGCACTATGTTACTATCATCGAAATCCATCGATTTTCAAAGCTCGAGCACATAGTCGCAACCCGGTGCCGAAAGTGGCAGATGCCGCTTCCTCTTTGTGAGACGTCTTGTCTATACTGCCCGTATCTTCCCCGATGGTTCTCGAAGACGATTGCCGAGACCATCCGTTCCCTCGATGTTGCCGCTGCCGGGAAGGCATCGCCGAGAATCGTAACAGGGCCATCATGCCCATCGGAAAGGGCATGATGGTAAAGGCAGGGGCGCAGCCCCTGGTTGTTCTCCTGAGCATCAGCGCTTGGTCTCGTGGGCGGTGAAGGCCAGGATCAGCGCCATGAATGCGGCGACGCAGGCGGCTGCGATCAGGACCTTGGCGGAGCTGTCCGACTTCTTGTTCATGCTGTCTGAATCGTCTGAAGCGTCATGGGACGGGTAGTAACCGTCATCATCGTCATCCCAGGACGGAGCAACGGACTTCCATTGTGCCGTGACCAAGACGTCCTTTGCGGGGATGATCCAGTCGAACACATTGCCGTCTTCGTCCGCCCAGTAGAGGAATTCGTGTCCTTTCCAGACGGGGTCGGCAGGCTGAGATATCGTGTCTCCGATGCAGCCTCTGTACGTCTGATAGGATGTTCCGTCGAAGATTGTGACGGTGTGCAGTTCTACCACCATCTTCATCTCGCTGATGTCGCCAGCGAACATCTTGTCTCTGAACTTCTCGATATCAGCAGGAAGGCTGAGCTCATTGCCGTATCCGTCGTAGAACTTCGTGGCATTGAATTCGTCACCGGCGAATCTTCCGAATGTGTCGGGATCTACGTCCGTGAGGCCGTTTCCGAAATGTATCGTCTTGAGGCCGGTGCAGTCTGCGAACGCATATTTCCCGATGGCCGCGACTGTGTCAGGGATTGAATATGTGCTTCCATCTTTGCTGGGAGGGTATTGGATCAGGGTTTTCATGTCCTTGTCGAAGAGGACGCCGTCGGCGGAACAGTAGCTGTTGTTGCCACTGTCGGCTTCTATCCGTTCCAGCGATCCGCATCTGATGAAGACCCTTTCTCCGACGGAAGCGACCGATGCGGGGATCGTGACCGAGGACAGTCCGGCGCAGCCGTAGAACGCTTCGTCATCGATAGATCTGACAGTGTCTGGGATCGTTATGGATGCCAGGGCCTTGCAGTTTGCGAAAGCTCCCTCCCCGATGGAAGTCACTTCGCATATGATGCCGTTGATCCGAACAGACTCGCGGATCGTCGCGTTGCTCTTGATGGCTTTGGTGTATCCGTAGACATACGCCTCGCCGGCAGTGCCTGAGGACTTGTATATTATCCCATCGCAAACGAAGGTGTCCGGCTCTGCGAGGGTCATGACGGAGATGTCGCCCGTGAACGTATTGCCCAGGAGCTTCCCGCGCTGTGTGGAGAGGTCGATCACGTTCTCGTCCGCGTCGTGGAATTCTGTCGGTACAACGATCCCTTTATCCGGGTCGCCGCTGGAGAACGCATTGGTTGCGATCGATTTGATTTCTGTGCCGAAGTGGATGGTATCGAGGCTCGTGCAGTTCACGAATGCGTATTCTCCGATGTCTGTGACCGAGTCGGGTATCGTGACAGATTCCAGGACCTTGCAGTTTGCGAAAGCTTCCTTTCCGATGGATACGACCTTGCATGGGACATTGCCGAAGGAGACTTGTTCGCGTATCGTCGAATCGCTCCCGATATCTTCGGTATACCCACAGACATATGCTTCGCCGGCAGTGCCTGAGGTCTTGTATATTATCCCGTCACAGACGACGGTGTCCAGCACGCGTTTCATATTATACTTGTCGCCTTTGAACGTCTGGCCTTTGAACTCCTCGATTTGAGTGGTGATGTCGAGCGCTTTGCCGTTCTCGTCATAGATATTCGTGGGGGTGCAACCGGTATAATCTTCTGTCCAGTAATAATCGTGGGAGAACGTCGTTATGCTAATGGAGGAAATCCCTGCTCCGAAATTGATGGTTGTGAGGGCATCACAATCGCAGAACGCCAGATTTCCGATGGTTTCGACTTTGTCCGGGATATTGATCTCAGTAAGCTGCTTACATTTAAAGAACGCCATCCGTCCGATGCTTGTGACGCCGTCCGGAATATCGATTTTTGTTATCTTGGTTCTTTGCAATACATGAGACTGTGTTGAATAATTCGGTTCGCCCCGATTCATGATTTCACGCCGTTAGACAT
>CAVICI010000002.1:0-90731 GCA_963640995.1 Dialister hominis
ACGGGAGGCACGGCAACCACCTCAGCGAGCGGTTTGATGTCGGCATCGGATAAGGTGAAGTTGGATGGTATAGAAACATCTGCCAAAACGGTTACAACGAAGTACTCGAGTGGAACGAATGCCGATACATCGAGTACGTATATATATGCAAACGGAGTCATAATCGGTTCGCTGAAAATCGTATGGGCAAGCGGTAATGGGTATAGGAATGCCACAAAGATGCAATGTACGGTCAAATACCCATTCTCGTTCAATAACCTCTTTTACGGTTGTGGGGTGTCATTGGTTGACCAATATGACCATGATTTATGGTCATACCAGATACGTATCAAAAAGGATACTATGCAAGCCATCATTTACCCTGATAAGGGAGACGGAGGTACGCTCAATCAGGATATGCAATGGTCATTCATTGCAATAGGATTCTAATCACGATGGATAATAGTCCTTCCAGCCAGACCATGTCGATGTATCGAAGTTATACACGTTGCTCCATGTCCTGCCTGGTACTGGATAGGCTTCGAGCAGTTCGACTATGACCTTGGCATGGGTTGTACCTATCCCAGCATCCGAGGATGTCCAATAGCAACGCCTGATACCGTAGAACGCCCCAGAACTTATCGGGCTGTTGCTCAGCGACGATGCGGACTCCGCACCGAAGTGAGCCAAATCCATATTCGATGCTGTCGGTGTGGTTATATCGATATTCAGTAAGTTTGTGATGCGGTTCTGAGCGGATTCCGTCGCCTCGTTGATACCGAGCCTTTCCAACTTCACCTTATCCGATGCCGACATCAAACCGCTCGCTGAGGTGGTTGCCGTGCCTCCCGTTTCAGCAACGGTTCCACCTCGTCACCAGCCTCCGTTGATCGGTGTCGCGCATCTCGACCTGGCACTCGTCGCAGATGAGCATATGCACATCATCGATGAACTGCATGACCGGCATACGCCCGCAGAACGGACACCTGTCGACGGTCTGGACAGACCAATCGTCGCATACCCCTTCGTCACAGCCTTGGCAGTGCGGGGTACCGCAGTTACGGCAGTGTTCCCTGAAACCCGAAAAGTGCTCGTCCACCGAACGTTTGCTCGGACGGCCCGCGGGTCTGTCCGAATACCTGTACGGGTTGACCGACCGACTGCACCGGATCAGGTGCTTGCGCGAGTAGTCGTCACTGTGTTTGCTGAGATCCTTGTTACAGCACGGACATTTGCCGACAGAGGACAGAACGTGTTTCTTACCGCAGGAACAGGTGAACGACCGCATGGTATACCCTCCGATAGTAATTATATAAACATATCCCAGAATTAGTGTTTATTACCAATATCCGTGACCACTCATGCGGGAAACCGCAGGAGACGAACAAATGACCGAATCTTTCGACAGCGGATTGCTTGCGGGCATGATGCAGAAACAGGGAATAGACCCCGCGGTCGTCGCCATGATGAACAACAACGGCGGCTTCGGGGGCAACAACGCATGGATAATCATATTCTTCATCCTGCTTATGGGCAGGGGCGGGTTCGGAGGCCTTAACGGAACGGGTCTCGAAGACATCGCCAAGAACTCCACCGTCATCAACGAAGCGAACTACACAAGACTGCTCGATGCCATCACCACCCAGGGTACCAGACAGGAGGTGGCCATAGGCGACCTTGCAACCTCCATCGGTGCATCCATCGGAGATGTCAAAACAGCCCTCGCAGGGGTTGACAAAGCTCTTGCCTTATCCGACGGTGATATAAAATCAGCGATCCAATCGTGCTGTTGCAACGTGAGACAGGAGATACTGTCCACCTCCAACGCCACCAATCTGGCCATGGCAAACCAACACGCCGATGTGGTCAACCATATCCAGCAGACCAGATACCTGATCCAGGCGCAGGGCAGTGCCCAGGACGCTATGATAGCGCAGAAATTCGCAGACCAGAACGCATACCTGGCCGAGCAGTTCTGCCAGATCAAGAACCGCGAAGACACCAGGCAGATCACCGATCTTCAGCAGAAGCTCGCCGATGCGAAACAGGCCGCCAACACCCAGGCCATTCTCGCCGCGGTGGCCGCCAAGGACACCCTTGCCGTATCGGGAACCTCCAACTCCACGGCAGGCACCTGGACAGGTACGGGAACACTGAGCTGAACCCCAAGAGGGGGCACCGCCCCCTCGGAGGCATACCATGTACGACAACATCGTGAAGGCTGCCCTCACATACGAGGAGCAGGCACAGAACTATTCGATATTTTCCGAGCTTATGAAGAAGGGCGTGAAGCTGAAAGACCTGGTGGAGAAGGCGGAGAAACCCACCGCTCCCGAACTGTTTACCGTGATGGAGGATGCGGTCAGAAACTGCGACACCGTCAAAGAGGCCTGTGCGGAATTGGAGAAAACGGAGCACTGTGCCGTACACCGCCTGTGTATGCAGGACGAGGAGTACAGAAAGGCCCGGGAAAAATATGAAGAAATTGTGACCAAGGCTTATGCGGCCTCGGTCAAGGAGAACGAAAAATGAAATCGGGGGGTTTACCCCCTGTGCGTTCACTCGGCGGGGCAGTCGGGGGCGGCTTCGATCTCGTTGATGCCCTCGATGACGGCGATGACCTTGTCATAGACGTAGTCTTCGACGTCGTATTCGACTTTCTTTGTACCTGCGGGGATATTTTCGGTAATAACGATGGTTTTCATGCATAGTAATTACCGTTACTCATATAAACATTTTATACCAAGTTCGGGTTTTTATACGTCATGGAGCAAAACACGGATACGCAGGCCGTTGTCATAGGTCTGCTTGCGCTTTTGATCGTGTCGTTCCTTGTCGGCCCCATCATCGGCCTTATCGTACTGATATTGGCGACGGTGGTGCTCGCACTCGGCGACAAAAAGAACGCCGTGCCCATGTTCCTCATCGGAGGGGTCATCGGGCTCATACTCGGAACAGCCCTTGCGGTGGCGTTCGTGGTATCGTTCTTTTAAACATTTTATTCCCCGATCTGGGGACAAAAATAACCTATTTTTAATAATAAATTTACTAATTACCGCAATAGTTATAAAAAACGGGAGGCAATTCACATCTTGTGAACTGGAAACCGAGATGGCCGTTGATCCAATGGCCCAACCTTATATTGCATATCCCTACCCTGATATTGTGGTATCTGGTTTGGTTCGTGGGATTGGTGGCCATACTGAGTTTCGGTCACGGATTCGTGGTTCAAATGTTCGAAAACATCCCCGAAGCAGAGGTGTGTTTTGTTGCCATCACTGTGGTCATCGTTTTCATTGCGCTTCTCGCCATCGTGTCCGAGTACGTCTCGAACAAGAAAAGCGAGGCTGTCAAAGCCAAAGAAGCAAAGCTCAACGGTACCACTTACGACGAGGTCAACGGCACCATCTCTCAGAAGTTCTTCTGGGGCTACCCCGTTATCGCGACCATCGCGGCGGTCATCATCGCATTCGCCGTTATGTTCGGACTCAACGAGGTGGCACACTCCCAGTATGCGGATTATGTCAGCTGTCCCGAGCGTGTGATCCTCATCGGCTCCGTTGCGGCATTCATCGTGTTCGCACTCGTCGACAGGTATCTCCTCCGCGCGGTCATGGACGGTCTTTTCTACACCAAGGTAGAGGCACCCGCCATCGAGAGGTTTCTTGATGGTGACGTGGTTGATGCTGTCAAAGAGAAAGTGACCAAGACCATCTCCGAGAGGGTCGCAAAACTGAAGGCCGCCGGTCTTTCCGAAGAGGAGATCGACGACATCATCTGTGCGTCCAAAAAGTAAACTTATTATGGGGGTGCCCCCCCAGTTTTTTATATTTACTATGGAATACAACCATAGATACTATGACAATTTCTATCAAAAAGTCAAATCTCCCAGAGGACTTGTCCCAATGGGAAGAGATGGAGATCGTAGAGGACATCGGCACCCCGTCGGAACATGCCGACAAGTTTTACCGTAACGGAAATTACGGTATCGAGATGCATGAGGACGGGTCTTGTCAGGCCTATGCGGTCGTACCCGGCGACGAGGGCGACGAGCCCGTGATGATCGCGGCGGGATTCGATTCCCCGGAGTCCGTCATCAGCTACCTCAAAGGGCTGATGGGCAGGAAAGAGCTGACCACCGAAGGCGGAACCACCATCGAAATAGTCGGCACCATCGAACCCGAGGAGGATGAGGACAAGGACGAGGGCGAGGATGAGGATGTGTTCAAGCACGAGTCCGACGAGGATGACGAGGACGAAGACGAGGACGAGGATGACAAGAAACCCGGATCCACCGGCAAAAAGCCCGACTTCAAAGGCAAAGACAAGGGCAAAGATAAAAGCAAAAGCGGAGAGTGCGACGACGATGACTGCGACGAAGATGACGACGATTGCAAAGGCAAGTCCAAGGCACCTCCGAAGAAGCCCATCAAGAAAGCGGACGCGACAGGCGACGAGACCAACTCAGGCACCCCTTCCGCAAGCGTGGACGAACCCGTTGTAACGGAAGAAAAACAACCCGAACTCAAAGCAACGGCCCCCAAAGAGGCGAAGGTCGTGAAAGGTAAAAAATCGAAAACGAAAGGTGTGAAAAAAGCAATGGCCGAGGGCCAGCAAAAATTGCTTAGGAGTTATGCCGATGATTTAATCAACGTGGCCCTAAAAGTAACAAAGTTTGCTTCAGTAATGGCAGAGCCAGAGAAAGCGGTTCGCGCCTTTAATTCAGCAGTGTCCTTTTGTAATAATATGGAAGAGAAATACGGGGTAAAACCGACCAAGAGTCAATGGGATGCGCTTAATACAATCAGAGGTAGGCTACGGTTTACCGGCGATATAACGAACGACGGTAATACTGTTCAGTTCCATATTGACTCCCCGGGATGGTATAATCAGCAGGATCCGGGCGATAAAAATAAGAATGCAGGGCAGATCCGTTACAGGAAACCTACCGGCAGGGAACTGTACATGCCCCGCGAGGAGCATGAGTTACGGAACAAGCGCACTTTGGATAAATATTATAAGGACAAGGAGAACCCCGACTATGTGGATAATGGGGTAGAACTGCTCGATCTCGATGACTATAAGCAGGTCTCGGAGACAAGGCCGGATGTGCTCGCACTCGAGAATTGGATGAACAATGATTCCAAGCCCAATGAAGAAAAACCGGATGAGAATGCGGGCAATAAGAATAATGATGCAACACAGGGCGACGAGAATGATGACAAAAAAACCACTTCGATAAAGTTGTCCTTTAAAGACTGTATGCAGGCCAGGCTGGATGCCAAGTACGCAGGCGGCCGTGTGCTTACACGCAACGGATTCCTGAAGTCCGAACGTTACACAATATCCAAATACCCCACGACCTATATTGGTACCGGGAATGACGCCACGGGCGTGCTAGCCGGGTACGAAGTGCCCAAAGCCCAGAACCTTAAGGATGATAGTATGAACAGTAACGAACCCTTACCTTCTTTCAAGAAGATGATGCAGTTAAAGAAAGCCGGACTTCCCTACGATACCGAGCTTCCCGACGACAAAGACGCCCCCACCCCCGGCGCAGAGGGCATGGGCGCACCCACCTCGGCCCCCGGTGCAGACCTCCCGACCGGAGCCGGAGCAGGCGCGGGTGCGGACACACCCGGTGTCGACATGCCTGCCGACGACGAAGGTGTAGGAAAAGGTGCCATCGACCAGATCGTCGAAGCGATCCTCTCCCTACCCGAAGATGCCCAGCATCAGGTCTTGGAAGCTCTCCAGGAGAAGATCGGCGGAGGAGAATCCACCGACGATTCCTTGGATGACGATGCCGACCTCGATGCGGACGATGACCTCGACGCAGACGACGAAGACCTCTGAAACACCTTAAACCGCCCCCGAAAGGGGGTTATATTTTAATTATTCCAGTTGTATTCTAGAAGTATGGCTGAAACTAAATTGAACAAAAAAGAACGGGCCGATATGCAGAAGCTCATCAATCTCGTTCTCAATACACCCATCTCCAACAAGGACGGGCCGATAGTGGAAGTGGACGGTGAACGCAGTTTCGAGGAGTTCAAGAAAGCCCCAGTCGATATCAAGACGCGTATCGTTCTTCAGATGGCCGCCGATGCCATGAAAGGCGATGCGAGGGCCAGAGGGGACATCCTCAAGTACGGCGGATTCGAACCGATCAAAGAACAGGCAATATCCCTCGAGCTTCCGACCATCGTCGACGACATGGGCAACCCTGTCAAAGAAGAGGTCGCGGAAAAGTTCGTGGAGTCGTTCATCCCCGACGAAATATACGACGACAACGAAGAAAGTCAGTGAGTCGTATGGCCGAGCTGAAACTATCCACACTGGTCGGCAAATACTATGACGAGTTCTGGGCCACCAAAAAGATGTACCGCGTCGTCAAAGGCGCGAAGGGTTGCAAGAAGTCGAAGACCTGCGCCCTATGGTACATCTACCACATGATGAAGTACCCGTTATCCAACACGCTGGTCATCAGGAAGGTCTTCGGTACCCTCCAGCAGTCGTGTTACACCGACCTCTTATGGGCGATCGACAAACTGCAGGTCACCGATCTGTGGAAAGCTTCCGTATCACCGTTACAGCTCACCTATCTCCCGACGGGGCAGGTCATCCTGTTCCGCGGTCTCGACGACCCGCTCAAACTGGCATCCATTACTGTCAGGCACGGCTACCTGTGCTGGGTATGGTTCGAGGAAGCGTTCGAACTGCCCAATGAGGAAGCGTTCAACAAAATAACCATGTCCATCCGTGGACAGCTGCCTCCCGAGTCCCGTCTGTGGAAGCAGTTCACCCTTACGTTCAACCCCTGGTCGGAACACACATGGCTCAAGGCAAGGTTCTTCGACGAGCCGAAGCCCGATGTGTTCGCGGAAACAAAGACCTACAAAGACAACGAATTTTTGGGTGACGACGACCTTGCCAGATACGAGGATATGTATAAGTCCAACCCCCGCGCGGCCAGGGTTTACTGCGACGGGGACTGGGGTATCGCGGAAGGTCTTATCTACACCAATTGGAGAGAGGAGGCATTCGATTGGAGAGAGGTCTCCGACAGGGACGGGGTCAGGCCCGCGTTCGGGCTGGACTTCGGTTATGCCATATCATACAACGCGTTCTGTGCCATACTCGTGGACGTGGAGAGGCGTGTTCTGTGGGTATACGACGAGATGTACGAGAAAGGGTTGACCAACATCGACATCGCCCGCAGGATATGCCAGATGGGATACGGCAAAGAGGAGATATGGGCGGATTCCGCGGAACCCAAATCGATATATGAACTGCAGAACGGGTTCACCGAGGAGTTGGTGGATGATGCGGGCAGATATCAGCTCGTGCATTGGCAGTTGCCTGCCGTCCGCCCCGCCCTCAAAGGCCCCGACAGCATCAAGAACGGGATCCAGAGGATGCAGTCGTTCGAAATAATCGTACATCCCAGATGCATCAATACGATCATGGAATTGAACAACTATTGTTACGACACGGACAAAGACGGAAACTTCACGGACAAACCCATCAAGGACTTTGACCATTGCATGGATGCGATCAGATACGCCACCACGAAGTTCTTCGTCAAGGGCCGCGGACATGTGTATGAAGCGAAGGGTATGGATTCAACGGGCGGTGCGACCCAAAAGAGGCGTTCGCGGAGGGTGATTTCATCCGCATAAATATAAACGTGACCGAAATATAAGTGATAATATGGCAAAAGTATTCGGACCCAGTTTATCTATCCAGAAATCTTCGTCCATGCCCAATGCTCCGCAGCTGCCGTTTCAGATGGGACAGTTCGGCGCGGATTCCGATAGCCTGATGAAGCGTATCGGCAACGGCAGGGTGTCCGCGGAGATCGCCAACGCTGAGCGTCCGTCCAACGTATGGTACAGATTCAACGGGCAGACCACCTTCTGGTACATGTATGCCCTGATGGACTGGTACGTGTCCGAGGTATCGGTCCTGTCGACCATCATCCTCCGTTCGTGCACCGAGTTGCTCAGGTACGGCATAGAGCTCACACCCAAGTTCGCGTACAAGTGCACCAAATGCGGATACGAATCCCAGACCTATATCGACGAATGCCCCAAGTGTAAATGTACCGAGCTCCGCACCCCCGACGAGAACCAGAAGAAATATTTCTGCAGAGGCAACGGCAGGTCGTTCCTGGATGATGCGAACAACAACCACCAGTCGCTGGCCGACGTATTGAAGATGTACGCATTCTCCCAATACCAGAACAACCAGGCATACATTCTTTGTGTTACCGGAGACATCATCGACAAAGATACGGGCGAGCTTATCCAGGGTATCCCGTTGGAGTTCGTCTATTGGGACCCCAAATTCGTCAAGTTCCTCTATGACGACACGGGACAGGCCGGCACCAAATATGCGTTCACCAGGGACCACAGGGACATCCTGCTCAACCTCGACGAAGACCCCGATGCCCTCAACACCGTTTCGTCCGAGGGTAAGGTACTGTACCCCGCCCATTGGCAGATAGGGCACAACTACGGAGGTACGGGCGAGTTCAAACTCTACGCCGAAGAAGAGGTGTACGAGGACAAATGGTTCAAACCATCCCTCACTTACGGCGTGCCGATATGGTATGACATCGAGGATGACCTGCTGGCTTACCACTACATCGAAAAGCACAACCTGAAGAAGTACAAGTTCGGTTATGTCCGTAAGATGGTCATCCTCCCCGGATTCAACGACGAGGATGCGGAGGACATCGCACAGGGTGTCAAGGATGTTCTGGCGACCAACGACAACTCGATACCCATCATATGTACGCCTCCGCAGATGCCGGGTGTTGCCGAGCAGAAGGCGCAGACCCTCGAGCTGGGTACCGAATCGTCGCAGGATCTGTTGCAGGTCAAGAACGATATCCGTGACCGTCTCTGTGCCCAGGGAGGTGTCCCGAACATCTTCGCAGGCGACGTGGAGGCCAGCGGAGGTATGAACAATGAGTCCCAGCAGATCACTACCTTCGACAGGTACCTGATGGATAAGTACAGGTATCTGGACAGGCTCTGCGAATGGATACTCGGATGGTTCCCGCAGATAACCGACTGGGCCCTTGTGGTATCCAGACCTTCCAAGGCATACACGGACTTCCGTAAGAGGATGGACGAACTGCAGTTCATGGAGGGTATGAAACGGGTAGGCTTCGATGTATACTATATGGACGGACAGTTCAGGTTCTCCAACGAACCCGTCGACCAGCAACAGCGCAAACAGCAGGAGGAGGCCGCCGCCGCCCAGCAACAGATGGGTGGTTTGATGGGAGCCATGGGGGGCGCACCCGGCGGAGGCGGAGGACAGCAGGAGGAACTGCCCGACAAAGGCACGGGCAGAAGGGACGAGCCCGACATCGGTGCGTCCAAGAAAGAGGTCGACCAGGCCATGGACGAGGGCCAGCACGGGATGGAGATCTGATGGCCGATGACGGCGACCCTTGGCTGAGCTTCGACATAGACTCCATCCAAGTGGCGGACGAGAACGGAAACCCCGACGACTCGGAGGGGGTCGACTCGGCCATCATGGAGATGATCATCGAGCAGAAGGACGAGGAAGGCAATCCCGTCATACAACCCGCGAGGGTGTTCTGCACGTCCCCGTATGCCCCGTATGTGGAATTCGGTACGGGCCCGGCTGTCCGGAAGTCCACCCCGAAGGATAAGACCCTGTTCGACCTTATCTGGGATTGGGCGACCAAGAAAGGTCTTGTCAATGCCAGCGACCCCAAGGCCCGCCGTGTTGTCAGAGCCATCGTCCACAAGATATACACGGAGGGTATCACGCCCCAGCCGTTCATGCGGTCGGCCATAGATTCCGTGTTCGATGCCCTGCCCGACAACGAAGAACTGCCCCAGTCCATGCTGGAGCTCAGCAAGGAGATCAAGAGGGCCGCCGAGGACAACATCGCATCGATGGGTATCAACTACACTGGTGCATTGGTCAGCAGTATCGACACGGAGCCTATCGACATATACACTGTCGACAGTGCCACAGGTACCGTGACCATAGCGGACGAACCCCCGGACGACATATATACCAAGCTCTGGGACGACAAGACAAAGGGAGTCAACGGCAAGAGCTCCCGCGGATTCGGTGTTTGAAATGTATCTATCTATCACGGAACTACCGTCACAGGTGAAGTCATCCCTTGACAACAGGGACGCGGCCAAGTGGATGAACACGTACAACAAAGCGATAGGGATGACGCCCACGGACAAAGACGTCGCCAGGGCCCGCAGGGAGGCCTGGGAGTCGGTCAAAACCGCCCCGTCGTCGTTCTCGTTCAAAATCAAGGCATCGGTGGAAGACATCGACAAAGACCGGGAGATCATCGACGTTCAGTCCATCAAAGATCACCTGGACTCTTTCATAGAGTACGGAGGTAACCTTATCAACGAACACGGCAACTATGTCGTGGGGTGCATATGGGGATGGGAGCCCATCAAGGAGAACGGCATGGACGGTGTGGAGGTCATGGGTAATATCTTCGGAGGCGACCAGGTATACGACGAGGCCCGCAAAGCCTTCGTCAACGGCCGTAACAATCTGTCGGTGGCGGGAGAGGCCACCGAAGGCAAATACCAGTGTGACGAGAGGGGATGTTATACCCGCAGGCACGTGAAGCAACTCCTGGAGATATCCCTGTGCGACGTACCCGCAAACAAACACGCGACGATGTCCTGGTACAATAAGAACGCCAAGCTCACCAAGTCCGCATCCGTCGAGAGCATGAGACTCAACGTCGACGAATACGAGCTTCATAAAGACTATACCGCCTGCCCCGTGCAGGCCATCAAGAAATCCTTACTGGACTCGGGGTATGTGGACGTGCACGCCAAACCCGATGGCGTACTCATGAAGATGGATGCGGACCATGCAAACTATTATCTTACCGATCTCATTCTCAAGGGATACAAAGTGACAAAGGACCCCGAAGGGCTGTTCATAGAGAGCAGGGAAAAAGCACAGGAGTCCGCGTTCAAAAAGGCATATACCCAGGGCTATCTGTATGATGACGGTGCCGTGACCCCTGCCATCCCGCGGGACGAGTTCGAGGCCATGTACGAGTGTGGGTATATCCGCAAAGGTGACGACGGTGTCTACAGATTCAATTACGAAACCAACCGAATTTCTTTACGAATACGACCCCGAAGCGGGGTTCGATTACAACCTGTTCATCAAACTGTCCACGCCCGCCATGTATGAGTACCTCGAGGACCTGGGCTCCGAAGAGATCACCATCGATGACGTGCCCGTGATCGTGAACATCGACGACGTTGACTACGGCAACGAGTTCGACGAAATGTTCAGGCGTATGCAGATAGACAGACTGCATGGCAGGACAGGGTTCGTCTATGACAGACCCATGACCTATATCGATGCGCCCGTGGCTTATACATACAAAGACCATAAGGGAAGGGAAGAGGAACAGATCGGAACCATGCCCATAAACGTGGTCGGGCGCATCTATATTTTTCCCAAAGGGATTCAGATACTAACCTAAATATATTTACTGGAACGCTAATTCCCATTTATGAATGCGGACGACGCGTGGCAAGAATTCAAGAAAGCGATTATTTCCGAGAGGGCTGTGAAGAAAGCATCGGTCTCGGAAAAACTCGATGTCATTTCTGCACAATTGGTCCAGAACCAAGCCAAGATGGATGAACTCGACGGCAAGATAGATAGTATCTCCGCACCTTCCGACGACGGCGGGATGGGTGCGGGAGCTCCCCCTGCGCCCGGAGGTATGCCCGGAGGCGGTCTGGCCGCCCTACTCGGCGGAATGGGCGGGGGCGCACCGCCCGGCGGAGAAGAACAGGGCGAAGATAAACAGGAAGGCGGCGGACAGGGAGTTCCTCCGATGGCGGGGGCCGCAGGCCCTGGCAAAGAAGCATTCCAAGCATCAGCCACCAAGAAAAAATTAAGGTCCAGATCATCCATTGCCAAAGATTCGTTCGCACAATCGGCCATCGGAATGACCAGCGGAGAGGACAAGAAACAAGCATTGATCGATCAGTTGTTGGAAACATTAAAGGACGAACCCCACAACCAAAAATTGATCGAGGTGTTGAACGCAGAACGGTCACAGTCCGACCCGTCTAAAAAAAAATCGATTGCTAAAATAGCCCCCCGCGCAAGGCGGGATGTAAATTCATCCTCATCCTCATACAAGCTCCAAAACGCCAGTAACCATAAGGATACAAAAAACCTGGGCTATGATAAATCTGTCTTATATATTATGTCTAGATTATTTCCAAATATTTCCGGGCGGTGCGCGAAATGGGGGTATAAATTAAAAGAAGGGACTAAGAAGATTGAGCCGATCGACCAAACCGGCAAGTCCAAAAAGCAATACGAGGATGAGTGTACAAAAGGTTTTTACGATCAATTTAATCTTTATATGGAAACATACAGAACTCATTTGGACCTTTATCGTACTACTGTGGAGGGCCAGACATATAGTATAATGAATCGGTTAAAAGACCTCACCACCTATTTTAATCAAACGGCTCTATATAGGGAGGTTAAAAAAAGGAGAAAGGCTTATCTTGATACAGAAGAGGGGGCCACCCCTCCCGAAGGCAGTATGAGTGACGCAGCCATGATTAATTTCATGGATACGTATGTCCACAATATATACAACCTCATCTCAGAGGCGTATAAATCTAATAAGATTATCAAAAATCCGTGCTCAACAGCGGATAGGGCCATAATTGCCAAAAAATATGCTTCCGGCAAGCTCTCCAACCCTATGATTACGCAGGTATTTCGCGAAGCTCAGGGGAACAATGGGCTGGATTTCTGGGACATCCTTCCAACAGTTTTGCTAAATGCAGGATCGAAAGGAATCACCCCGATATTGGCTAACTCCGATGTATATTCAGAACCCCCCCACGAGGAACCCCGGGGTAAAAGATCAACAGGTGACGATGCTGTGGATTTGGCCACATACAAACAACAAGTGCGTGCACAGCGGTGGAGACAAGCATGTAATATGCTTGAGTCTGCGAAGGATTACTTGATATCCCCCGCCGAGTTCGCGGATTATTTGGCACTTGCAAAACAATACGGGCTTGATAAAGAGGGTACTGACGAGGAAGATATACCACAAGATGATGTTCAAGCGCAAAATATGATAAAGTTGAAAGATCACCCAATCGTTAAAAAGGCAACTATGAGTATGTATATCCTGAATAATCTCGCTACCGACGGAATGATTACGAGGATGGTAAAGGAACTCAAAGCGGATCTATCTATAATGTCCGGGGGAGATCTGGATTATGTCGAATCCGCCCTAAACCAATGTGCCACCGATGTGTCTGGTAATGGAGGGGAGGCAGATGAAAATAATCTTCTTTTGATGTTAACGGGGAAGGTAACTCCCAAGCCATTAGGAGAGGAAATAAACAAAGCAACACCGGAGCAATGTTTGAATCTGCTTGTTGCAATATTAGGGGCCCCCCCGGAACTAATAAAAGGGAGCCCGGAAATGCTAACCAAATGGTATACAATGCAATCGAGTGTAAAATCAAAACTCAACAACATAGTAAAAGATACAATAGATGAGTATAATGCCTCGGTAGAAGGATTGTTTGGATATGTGTTCGATGCGAAGAAGCAAGGGTATGAACCTACTGCTTTAACAGATATTGATGGAATATCCAAAATGGATCTATCAACAAATATCAACACCAGAATCAATCAGGCAATATCAAACGGAACTAGGTATGAACAAAATTTGGCGGGCAGATCGCAGGATTTAGAGGAAATAAATAAAAATCTGGATAAGATCTCATATGTTGATGGAACCATTGGTGGAAAAAGTATCGAGGAGTATTTGGAAAGGTACACATTTGAAATACCTAATTATGCAGAGTGGGCTACCAAGCCCCCCTCTAAGTCGCAAATGACCAGGTCCAGTATAGAAGAATTTAATAAAATCGAAGAACCGTTGCGTGGGATAGTCGAGAAATATCTGGAAGCTAGGGGAATTACATTAGATGACTTGCCCCATGATGCCCAATACTACAACATCCTAGGGGTGCGGACCCAACAGGCTCCTATGCCGAAAAGTGGTGCATATAAACAATTATGGATCCAGGCTGAACGGAGGGATCGTAGAACCGAGATGAATCGTGCTATTAAGAATAGGTTGGACTTTATGAGATGTCGGCTCGGGTACGAATCCGTATTTAATCGCAAATATAACCTTGATCCTAAAACAATGGATATGGCCCAGGAGAATTTGTTTGTAGGAAAGGCCATTCAGGCAATTCAAGAGATGGATGGTAAGAAAACATATGATCAGCTTCGGGCCCCCCCGGAAGGAAAAAATGGGGGGCCGCCCGAGATATCGGATAAAACGTTGTTAAATGCAATCTGCTCATCACCTGTTGCATTATCGGCATTTTTAACAGCATGCGCATACAAGACTGATAACCCCAGAGATTATTTGCCTGAAAAAATCGAGCTTGGGGCGGACATAAGCGAGCCCGATTGGAAGATTCAATTGAAAGCCAAGCGCAATTTATCTGCCTTGGATGGCTATTTAAATGGAGCATCAAGGAATATCACACATAGTCGGTCAGAAGATCCTATGTGGGAATATATTCTAGAACTTCGCGATAAAATAAAATTGATCCCTACCGAAGATTCAAATCGCCCCAGACCCTACGAATTTTTCCAAAATTATGAGCCGGATGACTCGTTGTTTGATAAACTCAAGCTGGGCATATCCCGCAACCCCCTGACCCGTTCTACCATGGCGACGAGCCAAAAAGCCATCATGGCAATGAATCAAGAAATCAATGGTATGCAATTCGGAATAATAAAGAGGGAGGACAAAAAAATCAAAAAAAATATCCAATCAGAAATATTACATGCGTTCGAAATCGCTATTTATATGAATCTATTGCAAGGCCAATCACCGACAGGTGCTTTAGAGTCCGCCCTCAATCAAGTATCACAGGTATACGATGATTCCTTAAAAATATCCAAATATGACAAGGATAACACGCCTATTAAAACATTCGATTTAGACGCCTTCCTCCAAGAGTTCTATAATTCTTCGGAGGGGATTGTTCATAATACATTAAAGACATTACCGGATAAGAAATATTTTACAGATAATTACTGGAATAGTTGGTGGATAGACCCATCTACAGAATATGGAGATGTCGATATTGAAAGGGTGAGAGCTGCACGTAGAATGGACCAAACGCATGATTACCCAAGTATTGCTGCGGTTTTAAATATGAGGGAAGAAGATAGTGGGTGGTATAATTCTCCTGAGGCTAGGGCTGCACTCAATATACTGCGTGCAAAAACTGATTTGGAGAGACTAAGGCCTAGTTTGAAGAGGGTTAAATCGTTTTTAGAAGGGATGCCGGACGTGGATTCAGAGGACGCTTTGAAAGCCTACCAAAAGGTTCGTGGCATATGGGGGGGCATCACGGATATGTTATCACATACCCCCGAGGCAGGATTAAACCAAAAAACACGTAAGCTCTTGGAGTCAGGTATCATCAAGACTAAATTTAAGCCCTACTCCAAAAACGCATTAGACTTTTTCCGGGATCTAAATACAATTGTGGAAATGAAAAAACCAAATGAAGAACATGCACAAGAAATCAAAGATGCATTTGGGAAAGAATGGGAAGATTATGTTAAGGCGAAGATGTCCCTCCAATACCCGGACAATTTAGGAGTTATAGAAAAGATGGACTTGGAGAAATCTGTAGACAAATACCAATCCTATCTTAATAGTCTCGGAATATCCGATATCGTGTCGCTTTACAAGAAATATAAAAAAATCGTTTCGATGCAAAATGCGTTCGATCAGAAGTGGAATATCTTAAATGCTATGGGTGTGACCCAAATTGATATATCAAAAGGTGATGTACCGAAGAAAGCAGTTTCAGTAGTAAAAGAGTATAGGGCCCTAATGAACGAGTTAGGCTCTCTCAAAGACGATTGGGACAAAACATTAGGTACAGTGGTTGATGACTCGCTTAACATTGAGAAGAGCGAGCTTGTCCCCCAGCTGATAACAGATATCATATATAATGCAGTGAAATACGAAAAGGAAATGAATAAGTATGCTAAGAGTAAGATTGATTTGAAGGGTGCAAAGCTACCAATCGAAGGATTTGATGGGATTGATATCGATGATGAATCCGAACAAGATTCAACGCAAGATTCAACGCCCCAAAACAACGAGAATTCCAATGGGGATACCAAAATGACCAAGAAAGAGTTATTCGATACGGTCAAGAAGTATCTGACGGACCCCGATGATTTTGTCAGCAAGATACCAAAGAACGAAAATGCGAAAACCTATAATAAAAACAAATTTATGGCCACACTTCCCCTCATGGTAAGAAAAATCCTTAACTACCAGCCGTTGGGTGATGAAACTGCTAGGTACGACGAAAGTGAGAATCCTACTGGAAAGATCAAGCAAAAAAAGAAGAACTCCGCGGGTAAATATTTTGGAAGGCCGAAGATTTTCGGAGTTATAGATGATGACCCGAATTCAATAGCATATAAGTGGTATAAGAAATACGAGGCATTTTCAAATCAGACACTAACCGGTGGGGACCTGGATATTCTAACAGGCAAAACAAGAACCATAGGGGCTCCGGAATTAAGTTATAATCAGGACGCTGTGAATACTATGTATAGAATACTCAATCCTCTTACAGATAAAGCAAAAGAATATTTTGATACAATGAATCCTCCTAAACCCAATCCAAAAGTACTACGGCCAAAGGGTGATGCTGAAGCGAATAGTAATCATGATGACAACTCTGAATCCGAACAACCTCCGGGGGATACTGACAAAAATAAGGAGGGGGAGTGAACATGCCAGTATCATTTAAATTTAAAGACCTGTTCGAGCAGGATTACACTGATCCGGAACCGAACGCATCCAAGCCAAAGAATAAAAATTCGGGGAGTAAAAAACCAAAGAGGCTTAAACCAAAGTACGAGCCATGGGAATTTACACCACCGGTTCCGTCGCACGCAAGCCCGGATGATCCCGTATTACATAGGCCTAAAGGCCTGGTGGATGATGTTAACCCAACCCCGGGACCATTCAAGACGCGCAGAAGTCTCGACTCAGGTTATTTAGAACCCCCGCAGGGTACGAATCTGCAGGATATTGCAACTAATGTGCAGGCGTATATAAACAACCTAATAACGAAAATTAAGCCCACGCCGAAGGAAACTAAGGAGTACGATGACATCAGAAAAAAATGTAATGTTTATGATAAGGTACGTAGACTTATATATCACCCTGACTCGAGAACGAAGTTCGTTCCCGCAGATGCAGCAAGTCTAATAGAGAAATATTATAAAGAAACGCATGATGAGTCAGCAAAGGATTTGTTTGAGTGGCCTTGTGAAAAAGTACCAGATGTTGGTGTAATTGTCCGGGACCTGAGGCCACGTGATTTTGATGGGTGTATTGCTTCTGTGGAGAATGCATACCAAAAAGCTTGTACATATTTCCAAGATAAGGATTTCGAGAGCTGGGAAGGGCACTCTAAATATCTGAAGGACTTAGCCGACCTGGATAAGACACTAGCCAATGAGAGAGAGATTAAGGACCCAGAATGGCTACGTAAGGATGGGAAAGACAGCCCGATGATCAGGCAAGCCAAGGATTATTGGAATTCAAAGTGTGAATTGAAGAGGTCTTTTAATACAAAGAAAAAGGACGACAAGAAAATTCCGAAGGATATTAAAGATAAAATTGATGAATTATATATAAAACTAGGTCGCGGAGTGTATAATGATAAGCTTCGCGACGCGGCAAAAGATAAAGTCTTTAAACTCCTCAGGGACTTTCAAAAAGAGCATGATTATTTAACCCAATTTATAGATGTAAACGAAAAGGTATCACGCGAAATCCTTAAATTAAAGCATATTGGGTATATGAAACATGAGAAGAGTGTAATCAATGATGAGGGGTTCGCCTGGGACCCTGAGAGACTAAATAGAAAAAGGATCGAACGCGATGGCCATAATATTCTCAATAAAATAATGACTGACGAAGAGAGGATTAGGTATAAGTCCTTCACCGAGGGGTATGATTATACTCGGACTCTCATTGGGCAGCTGAATAAATATTCGGATGAGGTATCGAATAAAATCCAGGCTATATCAGAACTTGAACATGCTGATCCAAATACCCCATATGACTACTTGGATCAGAACTCACACTGGCCACATTTGGTTACGAAGGCAGATGGAAGTATAATAATCACGCCCCCCCATGATGAGCAGAGCGCCAGGGATGAGGCGATTCTTGGGAATTATAAGTCACTTATGGACACCTTGGGTCGTTTGAGATTGAGCCTTCCCGCCTCTCCCGATGTATATAACTCGTTATCTAAACCAATCAGAGCGTATCAAGGGCTCATCCACAACAGGATGGAGGATTATTCATCTAAACTTGACGAAATTTGGGCTAAAGCTAAGGAGGAGACGACCCCAGTGGTTGAGGATACCGGTAAGGAGACATCTGATCAGGCTATAGTCAATACACCTCCCGAGGTTCCCAAGGCCGAGGAGGCAAGTGGTGCCAAGATACCTCCCCAGACCAAGGGTACCGGTAAGAAGACTACCGGTGAGAATGTTACCGGTGAGAAGAGGCCCCGTAAGGAGAATACCGGTAAGAAGAGGCCCCGTAAGGAGAATACCGGTAAGAAGAGGCCCCGTAAGAAGATATCTGATCAGGCTATAGTCAATACACCTCCCAAGGTTCCCAAGGCCGAGGAGGCAGGTGATGCCGAGATACCTCCCCAGACCAAGGGTACCGGTAAGAAGACTACCGGTGGTGGGAATGATGGCAAGACCGAGCCCTTCAAGGAATCAGTCGAGCACTTCAACCAAGTGTTCGCGACCACAATAATGAAATCATCCAAAGAACGTTTGACCCAAAGAGGCAGAAGATATGGACAAGGAGTTACCAAACCATGAGACTGCGGGGGACAGAGCTCCCCCCATCACGAAATGCAAGCACATCGCCACGCTCGAAGAGCGTATGGCCATGTCGAAGAGCAATGCCCGCCCCGATTTATCGGAGGGGGCCAACGGAGACATGACCCGCCCCCGGTTGGAATCGATCGCGAAGTCGCTGAACACGGATCCGATAAAATTATCCGCAGGGGCCGACTTCAAGAAAATCATCGAGAACGACTGGGAAAACTACCGCAGAGTGCGTGGAATTGATAAAAACTTTATATCCTAAACAAAGAATAACTAACCAAATCTGGTGCTTATCATGACTACTGGAAAATTCTATAAATCAGGTGGTAAACTTTATACCAACTACCCTGAAACCGGAGAGGCAGCGTATCAGCTTATCGACGATTTCTATGGATCGACCTTCTCCGCATACGGAGGATTCGCAAAGTCCGCAGGGGCTGCAACCTATGCCCACGGATTCGGACGTGACGGTTACCCCACCGCAGGAAGTGACGCATACTTCAACGCAGTGATGGGTAAAGAGATCACCCTGGCCATGTTCACGACCGACAACATCTACACCGCACTCGGTGCAAGGCCCTACCAGAGGGAAGGTGTGAGGATATCCGACAAGCTCCCGTCTTACGGAACCGCCGCGGATTATAACATCACCACTACCGGCAAAGACGCATCCACCGTTTTCCTCGGTGCGGGCGCAACCACTACCCAGGACGGTAACCTTCCCCCAAGCGTCAGGCTCCCCGTCGACGAGTTCCGCCAGCCGGCCAAAGACATTACCTTCGCATTCGACTACGGACTCCACCTTCAGGCTCTCGAACGCCACGAAGATGATACCATCCAGTACAAAGCATACGTCGAGTCTATGTCCACGGCATTCTCCGACCTCATCGACAAGACCCTTCTCAGACCCCTTAACTGCCCCCAGCCCGTTGTTGACGGTATCGAGACCTCACTCAACGGTATCGCCAGGTGTATCGCATCCGGTACCGAGGCAAAAGTGGAGTCCTCACCATCCACAGACGAGCCCAAAGCCACCGATGGCGAAGTGGCCGCGGATAAGATCACCTCCGGTATGGTTTCCCCCTACGGAGGATACGATGGTGACTTCTTCAGGAAGAGGAGCGGTGTGTCAACCCACAAACTCAACAACTTCGACGGAAACGTCGTCGACGTCGGTAACAAGTCATTAGACCTTCTGGATATGAGGAAACTTTACAGGGTCTGCTCCATCAATTGGAAAGATTCCGCAAACCCCAACAACAAAGTGTTCGCCATGTCCAACATCGCACAGGACAAACTCGGTGCAATCATGGTGGCCAACAATGTCCTTTTGGACACCCAGTATGTACAGAGGGACTTCAACGGAGTCAAACTCATCCCCGGAAGGGATGTCGGACTTCTCGTCAATACCTTCCAGAACATCCCCATCATACAGGACGGTAACTTCAACTTTGATTTCAGCGCATCCCGTGTTTCAGACACCAAATTCGGTGAGATCATGCTTCTTGACCTTGACCACATCTGGATGTCCATGCTGACCCCTGTCGAGCTGTTCAACAACAACAACCCTCTCGTCACCAACAAGCTCATTGAGAAGAACCTGATGGTCATGAGGGCCGAGACAAGGATCGACTCCTTCATCCAGCACGGTAGGATCAAGAACATCTCCGATAACGCCTGATGGTGATCCGTATGGCTGATACAGATCCTGAAACCACACCGGCCGCAACCGCAACCGCGACCGTGTGGAAACAGACAGCCGGGACCGGACCGGGTCTTCTGGGCACACCTGTGATCGTTGCCAAGACCTCGTCCTATGCCGACGGCGGTATGATCAAACTCCCCTGGGGTTTTACCCCCATTGCCGTGACCGCAAGCATTGTCAGCAGTGCAGGCGTCGTCACGTCCGCCGAGTGCAGTCTGTCCAAGACCGGTGTCGTCACCGTCACCTCCGCATCGAGCGGAGCCGAAGTGACCGTGCTGGTCTTCGGACAGCCCAACTCTGTCTACTAAACCCATTCGCCCCTTCGGGGGCATTGTTTTGTCAAAAAATTTCGATAAAAAAAAGCGCGCGGAACTCCGTACTCTCCCACACTGGGTGCAGGGTTGCGAAGGTCCGCGCTTAACTTAATTTGTAATAGGTTTGCCTATATTTAATGAACACTTTTGCGGTATTTCAACGGTCGGTTTTGTGCTCCTGCACGGGTGTGCTGAGGGCACGTTCCACCGTCCACCCACGGGCAAGACGCATGGACAGCGTGTTGTCCGGGATATCCAGGATCTCCGCCCATTTGGTGAGCGTGTGCGTTTCGTTGTTATACCGCAGGTATCTGTTGGTTCCGCGGTTATAGGCCTGCTTCTTCATGGTGATAAGCCTACAGTTCTGCGGGGAATAACCGCGTTTGTTGGAAATACGGTCTACGGTAAGGCCCGGCTTGTATCCGTGGCTCATAGCCCACTTATAGAAGGCCTCATAATCGTCTCTCCACTCATCGCACATACGGATACCCCTCCCGCCGTAATGCGGGTAATCCTTGTTGGTCTTGAGATAGCACCGCTTCTTAATGGTGCGCCATACTTCATACAGAGGGTGGGAAGATATACCTGCCATTCACTCAACCTCCCATTTGAACGAGAATGTGATAGTATCCGTATCCAAAACCAAGGCCTCATCCGTTTCATACACATCGGTCACCTCTCCCAGAAGTTTGTCTTTATAATACAATGCGGGGGCGGCCACCCAACGCTCCATCTCGAGTCTCGGAAACACCTCGATGGCGACCCTATAATCCCGTTGCCATAATTTGATACGTTTCCCATACTCGCATATCATCAACGCTTCCAGATTACATGCAGCCCCGTAGGGCAGATGTTTCTCCTCGGCCGTGTAATACGATTGTATTTCAGTCCACAAGTTTAAAAGTTGCTTTGCCGTCGTCCAGCACGATTTCGTAGTTCCCATGACTGAACCTCCACCCATGCTCATCCATCCATTTCATATACTTATCCCTGTCAAAATACCGCATTTCCACGGAGTCCATCGAACCCCACCCCATGTACCCCTTGGTGTGGTTTGCCCAATAGATATAATAAAACTCATGCCATATTATGAATGTGGTTATCCCGGCCGGCGCTCCTTCTGCCGAAAATATCTGTCTGTCCAGATATATCATCCTCACAGGTACGTTCGTATACGCCACGGAGTACAACCGAAGGTCGTGCGGTTCGATGACGTTGAACTCGATGGACCTAAGAAAATCGTAGTCCCGATAAATCGTGCCAACAATGAATTGAATCGCCTCACTGATAGCGAGACGTTCGTTGAAATTCTGATCGCATTTGACGAGTCCGTTGTTCTTTTCAAACTCTCTTATTTCCGTTGCCACATCAGGATATCCCTTATACTTGTATTTAGTAAGCTGCGGAACCCTTGCCATAAACCCCAGGCTCTGTATGCAGAATTCCCGTTCCAATATCTTAACGAACTCCGGATATAACCTGCGGAACCCATATCTGGAATACGCATCGGGGATCTCGAAGAAGAAATCCTTTCCGTCATACACCCTGTAGGTTATGCGGGGATTGGACATAATCCTGACCTTGTATCTGATCATCCCAAGCTTGCCCTCGAATCTTTCGTCCTTTTGGAGAGCAGCTACGATTTTGGCTATTACCGTTTTGAACTGGGGTATCGGGACGATGTCTCTTTTATCCTTTTTCATATCTCAACGACTCCTTTATTATGATACATAATCTCGGTTCTCTTTTAATTAGTTTGCAAAAAAAACGGGTTCGCCGTTCGGGGGAGCGATTCACTTCCCCGAAGGCGAACCTTTATTATTCTTCTGCGTCGATTATTGTCGGCATGGGCTGTGATTCGGTGGTTTCCGACAGCATATACGACGTATACTCGTTGGGCGTTCTCAGAGCGTCGTTGCATGACCTCTCTATGATTATTTTCTGTGTCAGATAATCTATATCTTCATCCGTAAGTCCGGATTGGTACCCTGACCTACAGGCCGTGATGACCAGATTGCCCCGCAGCTGCCCTTTCTTCTTATACGTGGCCGAAGTCTTGCCTTTTGTGCCATAAGCAAACACAATCAGGTATGGTCTTCCGCCGACATAGAATATCGAGCTTATGGGCATATTACCCTTTATCAACCACCTAAGTTTCCTGAGGGAAAATCCCGTATCGATCACCTTCGGCCCTTTTTCCACATCCAACAATAATGCCCTGACTTTGCCGATCGGTATCATATCCTTACCCTGGTTATGTATCCTTCGGCATCATTGTTCCAGTTGACCTGATACTGGTCCCCATAAAGTACGGCGCCTTTGGCGTACATGTTAATGCAGTTCGCACGTGGCCTATGATGACTCACCTTGATTCCATTGGGTGCGAGTTCGATCCAGATTCCATCCGAAGGTGTTCTATTAGAACTGGCGAGGATTGTGTCCCCGTACCTCAATTGAACTATGTCTCTATTGATATGCACCTGCAGATCCATAATACCATCGTCAACCACAATCGCTTCGCTAAAATCTACGTCTTCACTCATTTTCATTCTCTCCTTTATTCAGTTTATTTTCCACACGGTTCTGTTCCCGTCCGATTCCGAACGGATGTCTTTGTTCGCTTCCATCCTGCACAGCTGGTTATGGGTGAAGTTCAGCACAGCCTTATTCTCCCAGTAACTGTACGGATAGTTGCAGTACACCACCTCGGAAGTGGACACCCCTTCGGGGTATCCTCCGAGGAACTCTATCAATTCCCTGTCGTGTTTGTATCTCATTCTTTCACCTCGTCGTCGAGCAGAATGGTCAGCTCGTCTTTCATCAGCCATATTATCCCCGTTATCACGGCGTTGCCCAGCACGAAATATCTTTTCCTGTCGGGCATACCTTCCGTCCACCCGACGGGGAACTCCTGTATCCACTCGCACTCCGTCGGTGTCAGGAACCTCAGACGGTTGGTCTGCGGGTCTCTGATGATATGCGTGCTTCTGTTCACGGTCCCTTCGCTGGTGAGCAGTGTTCTGGCGGGTTTGTCGATGTTGTCCGACTCGGACATTGCCCCTTCGACATACCTGTAGGTATGGTTGCCGTTCTTGCTCCGGCGTGTCTCGGACTTGGCCCCCCTCAGATATGCGAACTTCTTGATCTGTCCGTCTGTCAGATAATACTTCTCGTCCACATCCTTCTCCAGAATGGTTCTGAGGCGTTCAGCACCGTGATCCACCGGGACGACCTTGGCTGTCCATACATCCCCGTCGTGCATATATCCCGCATTCTCGAAGGTGAACGAATAGTCCTTGGACAGGTCTGCGAGGGTCCTGTAACCCCGCACGCCGTATCTCTCGCCCGGGCTGATGTTGGTGTATTCGGGACGGTCGACATCCGACACGTTGAAGCACCTGCCGAAGAATCCCTCGTACCCGATTATCCACCGCACCTCGTCCGTGTATCCCTTCGCACACACGGTATCCCGTCTGAACGCGAAGATGAACAGCCTCTTGCGCCTCTGCCAGCACTGATGGTTGGCAGAGTTGACGACCCTCCATTCCGCATCATACCCAAGGTCATGCAGACACCTGAGGATGATGCCGAAGTCCCGCCCCCTTTGTTTCGAAGGAGACTTCAGCAGACGGTCGACATTCTCCAGCAGGACGAACTTCGGACGCTTGGCCGCGATGGTGTCGTATATCTGCCACCACAGCACGCCCTTCTTGCCCTCGATGCCTTTCTCGGTGGCCTTGGAATGCGCCACCGAATAGTCCTGGCAGGGGAATCCCCCCACCAACAGGTCATGGTCGGGTATGGTGCTCTTGTCGACCTTGGCGATGTCCTCGTTGACACAATCCCCGAACCATTTCTTATAACAGTCATACGCCCACTGTTTCTTTGCGGACGGCTCCCATTGGTTGGCCCATACGAACTCGAAGTCACCGTCTTCGTATGCGGCGGGGCCGTCTTCTTCTTCCACTACCTTCACGGCATTGAGGCCCACGCGGAAGCCTCCGATACCCGCGAACAATTCAACAACTTTTCTACTCATTTTTCATACCTCTTTATTTCTTCTCGCTATTCTCCTTGTACACCCACAGACGGCTGTTGTGGGCGACGTGGCTCACGACGCCCTTGTTTTTCAGCACGGTCATATGGGAGGACAGTCTCCTCTTCTTATGCCATTTTTCATAGCCTTCTTCGTCGTCCGGATACAGGATGTCCATCAGTTCCCTGACGGTGAACGGACGGCCTATCCCTTGTATCGCCTCCACGACCTCGGCCTGGGATCTGTATCTCATTTACTCCGTTTCACCCCCATGGCCTTCATGTATTCTCCGGCCATCTTCGGAGTGAAGCCCGGCGTATCCAGGAAGCACATCGCAAGCCCGGGTATCTCCATCGTCCCGCTGACAAGCCGGCGGGGGGCGATGCCCGAGGTGACGTGCACCCAATGCTTTTTGCCGGTCTCTTCGATGAGCTCGGGCTTCTCGAGCTTCTCGATGCACCTCAGAAAGAAGTTGCACGGCTCGGGGCCGGCCTCCTCCATCGGGAGGGGGGCCAGCCAGATGACCAGCATATCATCGGTACCGAACATCTGCATCTCCACGCCGTAGCAGTGGTTCACGTCCAGGTTCTCCTCGATGTACTCCGCCCCGTGGTTGTTCGGTGCTATGTAGCAACGGAACGCATCCGCGGGGGAAATAGGCATGAGCGACTTCGGACGCTTGGCCTTCTTATTCTTCTTTTTCCGTTCGGTTGGCATTCAATATCTCCTCCAGTCCGCCCATCGACCTGGAGATCTTCACCTGAACGATGCTGTTCAGGGAGATATACTCCGTGTCGCAGATGCGGTGCACGTCCGTATCCTTCTCCGTGTCGAACCATTCGGTCAATCTCTCTATCCTGAGGAACCCGTCTGCTTCCGTCACATGGGTGGTGATGACGTTGATACGGTGCTCCCCCTCCGTGCTGGAGCGGGGCAGGAAGCTCCTGATCTTTATCTCATCGCCGTACCTGAAGTGGATGGTGCCACCCACTTCGTTCAGTTCTTCCGCCATTGTCGGCATCAGCAACATCCCCATTCATCGGAATAGGACAGTGCGATGTCTCCGAGGAAATCAACGATGAGTTTGAGTTCCTCTCCCCTGTATCCGCATTCCTGCCTGAGTTGTTCTTTGTCGCTTGCTCTCCATCCCTGATTGTATAATCCGATGGCTTCTTCCCTTAATTCTTTGAACGGCCTCATTCCTTTCCCTCCTGTTCTTTCTGTTTTTCCGCTTTCCTTGCATCACCGCGTGCCATCGTTGCCTCGATGTCCGTGATAAGGTCCATGCATCTCTCATACTCCCTCTTTGAGGCGGGGACGCCCATTCCGTGCATTTTTGCTTTTGTCCATTTTGCCATTTTCATTCCTCCTTGTTTTCTTTGTTTTTCCCGTATTCGTCCGTCAGTACCAATAATCCGTCCGCCAACACGGCCCAGTCGATGTAACCGATCACCACCCTGATGAAGCCTATGCTCTCGGGGCTGAGGCCGGACCTCGCAACCCTGTTGAGCTTGACCACATCGTCGGCGATGTCGTGGTATGTTTCCTCCACATCCCGGACGAGCATATCCCTGGCGGTCTTGGGGTTTTTGGCGTACAGGTCGCTGATGACCGCATCCCAGTCCATCAGTGCATCCCTGTCGCTGTTGACGGCCATAAGCATCATCCCTTCGAGCGACGGGATGCCGTTTTTCGTGTAGGCTCCGAAGAACCATGGTTCATTGAGCAGGCTTTTCATTGAAATCCCCTGTATTTTATTTTGCAGTATGTCATGCGGTCTCTGACCTTCGGAGATATCACCACTGCTCTCACCAAGCAGTTGAACTGCGGGCCGAACGGAGTCTCCCCGCCATTGGCGATGATCTCCACGCAGTCGTCCCTTATGCATATCCTCACCTTCTCCTTGTCGGACAGGTCCGCGGAGAACAGTGGGTTGATATCGAGATGGAGGAAACAACCTCTCTCCGATATCCTGGCCCACAGTCTGAGTCTCTCGTCGGGGCAGTCCGAGCCCGGGTCGATGCGGATGGCGTTCATCCCTTCGTCGACCTTAAGCTTGGCAGGGTCAAGGAAAGTCGTGGTCACCGTTCCCATCGGAACCACCCTCCTCCGTACCATCTGCGGACCTCGCGCCTGAGTTCCCTGTCTTTCCTGTTCTCCAGCCGTTTCAGCCTGTTGACGCAGGCCATGGCGAGCGCGGGGGAACAGACCACGTCCGTATCCCTCAGCAACGGTTCGGCGATGAGGGTGTCGACGATATAGTCGGCATCCTCCGCCCTGAAGCTGTGTTCGTACAGCTGTTCCGCGACATCTTTTATGTCGCCCTTCAGCAGGCCTTCCCACAAAGGCCGTATCTTATATCCATTCTCTGTTGTTTTCTTACTCATTTTTTTCACCTCTTATCACCGGCGTTTCCCGAATGCGAACCTCAGAATCCAGTCCATGCACCGATCGGGGTCGCATCCGCAACCGCAACCGCAGTCGCAGTCGTCGCATTCTTCTTCGTCCTCTTCCTCCCTCAGCTCCCTGCCGTACTCCAGCGTCCCGGGGGTGGGCAGGTCTTCCCCGTCCTCCCTGTGTCCGCAGAGGCCGGTCGCACCGCATCCGTCGCAGGCGGCCAGCCATGTCCTGTCGTCGATGGTGCGCTTGATGACAAGCCTGCCACCGCAGAGGGGGCAGTGTTCCTTGAGGCACGGCTCTTGTTTCTTTTCGGAAGCTTCGATGTACTTCCCGAGTGCTTCGTACAGGGCTTTCCTGTCGTCAGCGGTCATTTTCTCAATCAGTTCGCATACAAGATTATCACATGTGTTCATGTTTTTGTCTCCTTTGTATTGTTGGTGTTTGGGTGGCGTTTGGTCATGGTTGCCCATGAAAAGTTCCGATGCAGGCGTTGTATCACACAGTATCTCACTCCTCTTTATTACATTGTCGGTGTTTGGCATGTCGGAGGCGTGCGCTCTCTCGCACCGCCCCCGCTCGAATCTTCACAGGACAGGGAACTTCTTCTCCCCTCTGGCGAACTTCACCAGGATATACTTCCCGTTGTTGTACACCATACTGATGATCCCGGCCCCGAACTTGGGGTGCTCGACCTCCGCCCCCTCGGCTATCGGCCCGTGCACCGTCAGCATACCGACCTTACCCTCCTCCCGTTCGACAGGAGCTTCCTCCGCGTCGTCCATGGACATCTGCTGGTGGTCGAACAGCTTGTCATAATCATCACGTTTGATGGAGACATCCCATCCACCCACGTCCCCGGTGAGCTCATTCTCGACACCCGGGTAAGACAGTGACGAGTCCTCGTAACGTTTGAACTTGAAGATCGCATCGTTCATCAGCGGGGCATTGAACACACCGACGGAACACAGTAGCTCAAAGTCCGCCACATCCAATCCCGTGACCTTCTTGAACAGCCCCGGTTGGATGTGGGTGATGACATCCCTCAGGCACGCCTCCCTGTAATCGGTGAGGTACATGAATACGGGCACGCGGGTGCAGAACCTTACAAGTTTCTCCTGCACCTGTTTCCGTTTGTCCTTGTACTCCTTCTCCTCCGCTGTCAGTTCTTTGCGTTGCTCCGGTGTCAGTTTCCCTTTCGACTCCTTCTTCACTTTCTTCACATGCTCCGACTTGTTGATGATGACCTCTATGTCGGACTTCAGTGCACGGAACCCCTCTATGCGCATCACCGCGTCCAAGGCCTTCGGGTCATTGAGCAATTTGTCCAGAGTGCGATTGTCCACGTTCACCAGGAGCGGAGACTCCCACCTCTTTGCCAGCATGGTGCCCGACGTTCCTGTTATAGTGATGTCCAGGATGTCCTGCGCATTCACTTCGCTCATCGACGAACCGTCATAGGCCAATACAGGCAGGAACCGTATGAACTCGGCCACTTTCTTCTCCGGGTTCGTTTCGTTCAGACTCAACCGGCAGGCATAGTCCGATATTTGTTTGAGCGCACGGTCCAGCGAGAAGTCGAACACATAACACATGTTCTTCAGTATCGTTTCCGTACCGTCCGGATTCTTTATCGTCCAGGGAGATTGCGCCCTGAACGCCGCCTGGAAATATGCTTCGGGAGACTTCAGGTTACGGAGCATGAACACCGCCGTCCACGGCCTCACGGTCACACCCGTGGTAAGTTTACCGCAGGTGAGGGTGATGGTCTTACACCCCAGCGGACCTTTGCCATCCTTATCCATCGACAGTCTCACGGGCCTGAGCGCATCAAGCCCCACACCGGCCTTGGGCCCCGCACAGAGATTGATGGTGTAGTCATGGTAATACGTGTTCTTAGGAGCCATCAGAAGATTGTACATCGCCTCGCATGAGGATATGTCTGGCAGTAACCAGAGCGTGTGGAGCAACTCGTCCTGCAATGTCGGGTCCGAGTAAGGCAGGAGAGGTCTTCTGGCCTTACCCAGCTTCAGCCCGTCGATCTTCATCGACAGGTGCTGGCCCCGTATCATGTCCAGCCATGCCTGTACCTCCTCTTTATACACGAACTCCGCAGACTCTCCGTGCCCCTTCGCCGAGAAGAACACGTTCAGGTCGAACTCGTTATACTCGCCGCCCGAAGCCACCCATGTGATGTCTTCCGGCATCCTGTACGTGAGTATCTCCATCTTCGGCATTGCCGCGTATGGGTTATCCGGCCCTTCCCAATGTTCCTTCGCATTCTGCTCGTCGGAGTATGTCCAGGTGAATATCTGGTCCTCCATGAACTCTCCGCTGTGCAGTGCCCTGAACGGTGTGCCGGACATGTACAGATAGTAATCCGCCGTGATAGGCAGGAACGATTCGTTGTATGCATTGCCTGCCTCCTCTTTCTGATACTTATCCGCGTCGAAGTCCAACTCGGATTCCTCCGATCCGTCGTCGAACAGTTTCTTCGCATTCTCCCTCCATGCGCCGAAGTGGTACTCGTCGAATATCACAAGGTCCCATGCCTCCGAATGGATAAACTCGTTCTTCGCTTTGATGCCCCCTGCCTCATTGGTTCCCAACAGATTCTGGAATGACCCGAACACGACTATCGGTTTGTCCGGATCACACCCTGCAAAGGCCTCGTCCATCTCCTGCTTCGAGTAGTGTGCGTCTTTGTCCGACACGAACTGCCAGCCTGCGAAGTCCGTGTGGGTCAGCAGGTCATCCTTCCATGCCGACTCCACAGCCGGCTTGAAAGTGAGGACGAGCACACGCATGAAGCCCATCTTCTTTGCCAACTGGTAGGCCGCGAAGGTCTTACCGAATCTCATCTTACAATTCCACAGGAATTTGGGGGACGCCGGCCCTTCCGAATCTTTCTCACGCAGGAAGTATGATTCGGTGCGGGCGACGGCCCTGTATTGCTCGGGCCTCATCCTGAATGTCTGGGTTCTCCGCTCGTCCGACCTTACACCGGTCTTCACCTCCGCGATGGCCGCCCTGACGTCACCCACCGTACAGCGGAACCATTCGTTCCTGTCCTCGCCTTCGTTGAGCTGTATGATGCCGTTCCGTTTGAGGATGGTATGTATCTCATGGTCCATGAAACACGAGCCGTCCGGCCTCATCGCAGGCTCGAGAAGAAGCACACGGGGCAGGATACCTGCGGTATGCATCTGCTCTTTTATCCTATTCTCCCAGTCAGGCCTGTCCGTATACCCGACCTTCACATACCCGTCGTGCGACCGCACATCGGGAAGGTCATACACATAGATAGTAGGCCTGATGTCTCTTCCGGCGATCATTCGTAATCACTCCCCCCTGTGATGTTGTTCTCGACATAATCGATCTCCTCTTGGGACAGCCCGTACTTCGCGTACAGCTCCCTGTCTGTCCAAGGTTTGGAGAAGTCCTGCAGGGGGATATGTTGGTAGACCCCTCTCGGTGCATTTTGGGAGATATGTCTGAGATTGAACAACGCTCTGAAGAATTTTGTTCTCATGTATCCGAAACAGTTCTTTGCCTCCTGCTCCGTGTCGAAGGGGCCTACCTGCAGATAGGTCTCGGTGCATAATTCATTCGGACCCGCAACGATCGGAGCGGCGAACTTGTCATTATATGCGCCGTGCCCCGTCGTCGCCGAGGATACGAACAATTTGTATTTGTCCAGCCCTCCTTTCTTAGAAAGGGGATAATCCTTCGGTACATATCTTTTGGTACGTTTGCTATTTATCACGCCGTACACGGTCAGCCCGCCCTCCAGAGGGGTTTCGCCGAGGGGCGGGAGACCGTATTTGTCCGGCTTCGTAAACAGGTCCGACGGCAGACCATACGGGGCACGGGGTGATATTATATCTCTGAACGAGGTGTCGTCGACCGCACGCACCTTCTTTAATATCGGTATGAGGCGGTGGTCGCGGATGAACACATCACACCCCTCCTCCAACAGGGGCCTCACGGACTCCGTGCGCTCATGTTTCCATTCGGTAACTATCTTCACGTCCGGGTCTGTCTTGTTACGGTCCCACAGGAAGTAACTGACACCGCCCGCAATGACCACGCCGGCAAAGCACTCCGAGGCTTCTTCGAAGTTATGGATATACGATATCCTGTTATCACCCAACATATCCGCACGGAACTTATCCAGCCCTTTGCCCCCGGCCATCCATCTGGACGGAACTATCATCGATACGTATCTCGGTTCCATTTCAATGGCCTTTTGGATGAATTTGTGGTAGATCGGGCCCGCGGATTTGCCGTGACCTCCGTCCTCCATCTGATACGGCGGGTTGCCTATTATCACGTCGAATTTCATTTTGAACACCTTCTCCGGATCCATGTTGTGTATGAACTCATATGCATGATTCTCCTTGTCTTCTTTATTCGGAAATGCGTTTTCGTTGACTCCGCAGTATATGCACGCCCCCTTGCGGAACGTGTGCGGGATCTGCTTGTATCTGATGTTTCCATCGATCGTCCTGAACGGACTTATCGAGAACTTACTGCTCGGATACGGCGTGCAGTACAGCGTTCTTCTGGACACCAGACTGGTCAGCTCGGTGATGGCTATGCCGAACACCTGCTTATGCAGGATGTGGTCGAGCCGTTCCCGCGGGTCGGGGAACATGTTCCCCAGCCCGTTCATCAGTCTCTTGGTTATCTCCCTCAGGAACACGCCTGATTTACAGACAGGGTCCAGGAATTTTGTCTCCGGGTCCCTGAACAGCTCCTGCGGGAATTTGTCCAATATTTCATTCGCGATCCTAACGGGTGTGGACACCTCGTCGTTCGACAGATTCGCCAGACAGTCGAGGACGTCCGGCAGTTGGTTGGTTTCTTCTTTTTCACTCATTTTCACATATCCTCCTATAATCGATGATACGCTGGTTAAGGGGTTTGTCAAGGTCCGACAGGGCGTACCTGGTCTCCGACATCATCGGCCCCGAGACGAACGCCCACTCGCTGAACACGATGGGGTCATCCGTCTCTTTGCCTCCTTTGGCGGTCCTGCCTGTCAGCGTGTTCCCGCATATGATGTTGGTCGTGAGGATCTGCTCCACCCCGTCCGACACCCTGCTGTCGCAACGCTTCCCGCAGACGGCCTTGTACTGCCATGCCCATCTCCTGAAGAGACGTGTCCTGCACTCCTCGACGTTGTCGTCCTGTATGTCGATGCCATACAGCCCGGACACCGCGAGCACAGAGTACTTCTCAAAGTCCGACGGACGATTGCCATACTGTCTTCTGACAGACGCCAGCCTTCTTCTGAGTATCTCATCCAGGAAATTGCCGTCACCGCAGGCAGGCTCCAGTATCCTGGAGTCCGCCCTCGCGGCCTCGGAGCGGACCAGCGTGCACATCGCCTTCACCTCTCTCGGTGCGGTGAAGACCTCGCCGTGGTCCGCGACCCTATCCTTGGATTTCACCTGTGTCTTGCACATGGTATCAATGCTTCGGGAAGATGACCGCCGAGCCCGCCCTGAGCTTCGCGCATTCCTTGCAGTTCCTGCAGCTCCCGGGACATATCAGCCCGTCGGCCGGATACACGGATTCGGTGTCCGCATACCACGCCGTGCCGAAGAGCTTCGTCAGTTCTTCGTCGGGCTGATAGTCCTTCCATACCGAGAGTATGATGCGGAGGTTCTTGGGGATCTTGTTGTCCTTCACGAACTCCCTGAGGATGTCATACTGTTTGGTGTATACCCAGAACTTTGTACCCTTGCAACGTCTGGCTATCGTCGCGACCGCCTTCCAATACTCTACCGAGAATATGTCGCCCGCCACCGAGAAGCGGAAGTACCTGAGCGGTCCCGCCCCTTCGTTGAAGCTGATGTGGCCGACGAGGTCTTCCACGAAGTCGTCCCACCTCCCCTCCATCAGGAGGTCGGTGTTGTCTTTCCATGCCTGCCTTGTCTGCGGGTACAGTCTCATCGCCTTCCGCGCATAACACTCGCGCGAACAGGGCACGCCCTCCGCACACGTCCTGCCGGGCGCGGTGCTGAAAGAGTGGATGGCCCCGAGCTTCGTATTGCCGATGCTTATGCTGAATCCGTGTTCCGTTCTCATTTTACGCTCACCTTTTGTTTTGTCCTTTTTTTGTCCTTCCGTTCTCCGGTTCTCACGATGTGTAGCCGGGATATTTGTCCTCCATGTAGGTCCTGATGTACCTCAGGAGTTCGTTGGGTATCGGCCCGTGGAACCACCTGCTGTGGATCCACCACGTCCTCCTGCACGGGTCCACGAAGACCTGAATGGGGTACTTCATGTGGTCGTAGGGGGTAAGAACGCAGTAAGCGTCCTTCAGGAACGTTCTTGCGGTCAAGAGGTCCTGATATACCCACTGCTTCCAATTTTCGCGTTCACGGCCGTCTTTGGTGCGTTTGTAGGGCTGTGTGAATCCTTTCGGTAGCTCCGCAAGCTCTATTTCGGCCACGGGGCGGTCGGAGAGGAGGTCTTTGAAGACGCGGTCGGACGCGTCCATGAAGTCGATGCCGGTCATTCACTCGACCTCCCCGATGCGGTACTCGAAGTCCGGCTCGAGGATGTACTTCTCGAAGGGTTGGTCGTTGCCTCCCGTCCCCCATATCCAGTCCTCGTAGTTCATCGCCCTGATCCGGTCGACCGCATCGTTCCAGTCCTCGATCTTCTTGTCCCCGACGCGTATCCAGCCGTTCTCGGTCGTGTCTCCGCGCAGTCTCTGATAAACACAGTATGCCATTTTCATTGCCTCCTTTGTCGTTTTCCTTCCGTTCGTTTCTCCTGTCTCAGTCACACCAGCCCTGCAGAGGCTTCCCGTCCCAAGGGATGTAGCGTTCGAAGCGCGTGTACAGCACGAGCAGGGGGAGCGAATCACTCCCGCCGTCGTCGAGTGCCCTCACGGTCGCCTCGACATGCTCATGGACATCGTTGCCCACCTTATACCATTGGGTGGGGAAGACCCCGGGGACGTATTCCGTCCCGAGGGGCAGGGTGTGATAGTGCGGCGAGTTCGAGCCGTAGCGCGAGTCGTACATCTGCTGGATGCGCTCGAGCACCACGGTCTTGTCTCCCTTAAACCCGACCACCTTAAAGAACGTTGGGTAGTGCGAATAGAATGTGCACACCGTCTGTCCCTCCCAGTGGCGGATGAGTTTGTTGCTCAGATTCTTGCTTTTCCTTGATTTCGTTGCTGTTGTCATTTTCATTACCTCTTTGTTTGTTGGTTTTCGTTCGTATACCGTCTCAGTCCAGGACGTACCCCAGACCCTCCTTTATGGGGTCTTTTCCCCTTGCTTTCATGTTCATTATCACCAGTCCTTTCAGGGCGGCGTACTGCTCTTCGGTCGGCCTCGTGTTCCTCGGCCCCTTGAACTGCACGACCTCCCCGTCGTTGTTCATCTCCACCGTACACAGCGACCTCTTCAGGTCCTTCCGCTTCCTCAGGAAGAGGATGTTCGTGTCCCCGTCGATGACCCTCTTGATGTAAGATGCCACGCAGTTGCTCATGGCCCTTGCCTCCTCCAGGATGTCGTCGGGTGTCGCCGGCGCAAGGAGGACATACTCGTCGCCCTCGACGCCGAACTTCGAGAACCTCTCCACCGCCTGCGCCCATCCCCTCGCACTGTAGGTGCGCTTGATGACCCTGGACTTGTACGCCAGCCGGTCATGGTACAGAGGCAGGTCCTTCGGATACTTGTCGACGATCCTGCCGAACACCTCCATCTCCATGTCCAGCGTGTCCGACCATTGCCCCAACCACCTGCCGATGTTGTCCGCCGACCCGCACTCGGCACTGTCGTAGAAGACATACTCCAGGAGCCTGTCCGCGTCGAAGGTCACCAGCATCGGTAACCACTCGGGACGGGTTGCCGAGATGTTGGCGACGATGTCCTTATACTCCGTGAGGTGCAGGGACTGGAACATCTCCTTCGGACCGTAGGTCGTGTACATGAGGGGTCTGTTGTCCGGCGCGGTTTTCATCAGGAGCTTGGCGAACACATACGACACCGACCCGCCGTTGGTCCCGAAGAAGAGAGAGTCGTCCTCGGTGTAGATGTCCAGTGCTTTGGCGCATTTATCCCTGCCGTACATGTGGAGAATGATCTTGAAGAACGTCGCCGTGTTCGCCGACCACTTCGCCTTGCCGTTCTCCCTCTCGTACCCGCCGTCGCCCCAGGAGGTGTCGTACAGCCCGTCCGGCGTCGCCCCGCGTTTCAGCATCTCCCCCGCGAGCCACAGCGTCTCTTTGGTAGGTGCGGGGTCGTTCCCGTACTCGGTCACGTCCCCGTACCATCTCATGGACCTGCCCGGGCTGGCGTAGCCCGTGATGGTGCAGTAGATCCTGAGGTCGATGGCACCTATCTTCGCCATCTCCCTGAAGAAGTCCGACCGCGTGGCGCCCAAGATGACCTTCGCACTGTCCTTGCCCTGTGTCAGACGGTTCCACACGCCGAACTGGTCGGTGGGCGTACCGCCTATCCCTTTGAGGAACGACGTCAGCCCCTCCTCTGTGAGGGGATATATCTCCCCGGTCTTCTCCTCCTTCATGTAGTACTGGTTCTGACCGGGCAGGAGCACCAGCAGGGTGTCCTTGGTCTTCATGTGCCTGCGGACGATGAGGTCTGCCCCGGACATGGCCTCGACGGTGTAGACGGGCTGGGCGGGGGAGCGTTTCACGGTCGCGGGTTTGGTCCCGGCGGTCTCCGCGACAGGGGAGAGGGGCGAAGGGACGGGTTCGGACAGAATAAAAGACCTGATGGTCGTGCCGGTTTCGATGTTTGTGTTTGCCATTTGTATCACCTTTGTTGTTTGTCTGTTTGTTTGTTTGTCTGCTCATTTCTTCTCGTAGTTCCTGATGTCTTCCACGATATAGGACAGCTCGCCCGCCAGACCCGCGGCCTCACTGGCCGAGAATATGGCGGAGACGAACTCGCCCTTGTCCCCGCGAAGGGTCATGAGGACATCGTCGTTCTTTCTCAGTACAACACGGTGCCCGTAGACATAGGGCACGTTTTCGGATAGTTTCATCAACATTTTTTCAACCTCTTTGGTTATTTTCCTGATTGTGATAAGGATTGTACAATCAGGGGAAAATATTCTTTTGAGAATATTATACTCGGAAGAATATTCCGATAAGGAGTTTTGTTCGAAAAATTGTACAATTAGGATAAATTGGGTTGGGATTTATCCCGATTGTACAATTTTCGAAACAGGGCGATGAGGCATTTTATGATTATCGATAAAAAATTAATGATTATCGATAAAAAATTAATGATTATCGATAAATACCTCAATTAGTTAAGCTCGGAGCTTAACTAGTTAAGCTCGGAGCTTAAATTTTCTCACCATTCCTACCGCTTTCACGGTGTGTTCGTCGTCTGCCTTCCTGCACTTGGAGATGTTGTACATCTTCATCCCCTTCCTGTCCCCGACGCGATACGTCGCGTCGTGCGTCGAGATATTGTACAATTGGGATAATTCGTCCCACGTGTACGCCTCGTCGGGATGTTCCGTGCCGAACTTCTCGGCGACCGCTTCGATATCGGCGGGTTCCCTGAATATCATCCCCATGATGAACCCGGGGTCTTCCTCCCATATCTTCGCGACCGTGTCCCTCAGGCGTTTGTCCCCGTATGTTCCGGGGAGTATGCTCGCGTCCGTGCACTTCGTGACGCGGATCTCCTGCCCGTATAGGGTAGAGACGCCTTTCTCGGCCATCTTCTGCATGAGGGCATACCTCGCATCGTCCACGGCGTTTCTTGCCATGGAAAGGGCGCGGTATTTGATCTCACAGTCCTCTAAGGACTCCTGCATGACCTTGGCGGTCATTCTTGTCTTTGCGGTGTTGTTGTTCATTGTTCTCACCTTTTGTTAAAACGTTTCGCATGTCGGGAAGGTGCGCACTCCCACACTCCTCCCGGTTTCGGCCGTATCTCCGGAGGAAAAAGTCCGGGGGACTTTCTCGCCGGAGCTACGGGATTTACGAAATATAGAAACACATGTCCCAACTCTTTACTATAGCTCGCTACAGTTATCGTATGAGGCTGTTTTTCCCATTTTTCCGTATTTTCGTATATTTCCCCCCCCTTACCCCCCCTATTTTATTTATATACCCTATATATATTCTTTATATACTAAGTTAATGCTGCTAAAAATAGAGATTTCCATAAATTTTCCGTATATTTTCCGTATATGGTTCGTATAGAAATTTGTAAAAAATTGTAATGGAAGTCCAAAATCAAAGAAATTATTTACGGAGCATATATGGAAATTTACGGAAAATTTACGGATCCAAAAATCATATCAAAATATTATAGTATATACTACGTATATACTATAATATTCAACCCACCAATCTATCCAAACATATTTAGATAAATCTCTCTCTCAATTTTTCATTTATTATATTATATAGTATTATCATACTATATAATATAATAAATGAACTTTCCAAAATCAGCCCATCCTCCACCTACTCGCCGCAGCATTGGTACCCCTCCTTGGCGCTATTATAATTATTATCTACATACTATCGTATGTAGAATAATTATAATAGCGATTTTTTAGGCTATCCTAATCCACAATTCTCTTCAAATCCCCTCACAACCACCATCCCACCACTGCATCCGCATCCACGGCAGGGCCTCTCACAGCCTCACCACGGCACTCATTCCCCAAATCCGTCTCTCAATACGTCTCCACCGCAGTGTGGCCCTCAAGGGCCACTCCTGAGGGGAGGCGCGGGTCGGCGGGGGAGCGGGTCACACCCGGTCACTGCCACAGCCAATCCACCTTGTCGGCCTCATCCTCGTGCCACAGGTAATAGTCGTTCTTCTCCCTGGTCGCCTTATTGGCGGCCATGACGCGCGCTTCATCGGCGAGGACGTCGGCCACGGTAATGGGCCCGTGGCGGATGAGGATCATCGAGATTTTATCCACCGGGTACATTTCGGTGCGGTCGGCTCCGATGACGGTCAGGAACATCGCACAACCTTTCGACAAGGGGACGACACCCACGTCCGAGCCCGGCTCGACATCAATGGTCACCCCGTTGTCCATCACGACCTGACCGCCGAATTTCAGGAGCCGCTGCACCATCGTGCCGAAATACTCGTTGACCATATCGTAATAATCGTCGGCATCCATAGCAGGCATATCTCACAACTCCTCCAAGACCTCCTCGATGACCTCGGGCAGTTTGTCGCCCATCGTGCGGTGTGCCCACTCCCGGAGCTCCTCCGGGGTTAGCTCGAAGGCGATGCTCTCCGCACTGTTGAGATCTATATCGGTCTCGTCCCTGTGCTTCACCAGCGTGCGCCCCGCGAGTTCGTCGTATTCCCCGATCCTCGTGCTGATGTGGACGGAGCCGTTCCACATGTCGTAGTTGGCATACGCCTCCACGACCATTTTCGGGAAGTAGAACCACCCGATGCTGTACGGTTCCCCGTCGACGATCATGCACCTGCCGCGCAGACCTGCCACGTCAAGGTAGGTCTGGTCCATCTGTTCTTTCGTTATCTTTATCATATCATCACTCCGTTCATTCGCTCTCGTATTCCTTCGGTCTCTTGCCTGTCGTGTGGTATTTCTTCAGAAATTCCTTCAGTTTCTCCTCCTCCTCCGCGTCCGGTTCGGAGGGGTCTTTGTTGACCTCCGCCTCGGAGACCTCCCCCTCGGGGAGGTACACCGTGCACCTGATGTACTTCACGATGAGGAAGCCGTCCTTGTATTCGACCTCCGTCGTGCCCTGGATGGGGTGCTCGAGCCTGTTCTTCATCCTGATGACCCCCCCGTATTCGTTGAGCCTCCGGCAGATGAAGTACCACGTGCCTGCCATCACATCTCCCCCGTCATGAGGAGATCCGAGAGGAGGCAGTCGTCCTGCCCCGCCATCTCGAGGTCGGTGCCCCCGAGCACCGTGGCCCGGAGGGTGTTCTCGTCGTCGAGCGTGTAGACCTGCCAGATGGCGGCCTGATGCCCCATCTTACGGCGGTGGTCGTATGTGTCGAAAGTGCTGTCCCAATGGTAGATGGGCTCACAGGTGTGGGAGGTTCTGTCCTCCACCACCCAAATGTCGAATGTGTCTTTGAATATCATTTTCATCACCTTTTTCAGAATGTCTCGTTTTTCTTTATGATCTCCAGTTCTTCCTTCACCCTCGCGGTGAGCGCGGGGGTGAGGTGCAGTCCGAGGACGGTCGACTCGGGATGCCACGAGTCGGCGTCGATACCGTAGTCGTCCAGCTGTTCGGCGTACTCGACAGGGTCGAGCCCGGCGAGGCCGATGATCTCCGTGATCCTCCGGTAGAACATCCTCCTGACCCGGGGCTCGGCCCCGTCGAGCATCTTCCAGCCCTCCCCGTTCATCTCCCCGTCGGCGAACACCTCGGCGAGCATATCCGCGTCGAGTTCGTCGACGAGGGTCTCCGGCAGTCCGGTCATTCGTCTTCCTCCCTGGTGCCGTAGTCTCCGTTGTCGACCACGTCGCGGAAGAAATCCCTGACCTTCTGCGCGTCCTTCGTGTCGAGCGTCCACGTCCAGCCGTTCGAGGGCCCGGGGCCCTCGTCGAGGTAGACCGAGATCGTCCCGGTCGTGCTGACGACCGTCACGACGTTGCTCTCCCTGAAGACGACCCTGCCGTAGATTTCGTTGACCTCGGGCTCTTCGTCCATGGAGAAAGAGATGTCGTCCGCCTTCTCCAGGAAGAACTTTCTGATACCGCGCCTGTCGAGCTTGGCAATAGCCTGCTCCACTGTCTCAAAGTCTTGATAAAACATTGTACTGACCTCTTGGTGGTTTTAAAAAAAAAGTTTCACGCCCACGTGGGGGCGTGATTCGTAGGTAAAGAAGAAATCGACTACCGACAGTATTTATAACGCCCCCTGTCGCGGGGCGCGTGCCCGGTCGTCGGGCGGGCGGGGCGCGGGGGAGCGCGTCACGCCTCGAAGGGGCCGATGTGGTCAACGACAGGGTCGTCGTAGACCTCGTAGTGGCCCTCTCCGTCGTCGTCCTCCCACATGTAGTATCTGAGAGTTGCGAAGTACTGCTCCCCGTCCTTATGGAGGTCGAGGTAGACCCTGACCCTGTCGCAGAAATAGACGCCTGTGTCGACGTCCCCGTCGACGAAGTCCTCACGGAGCGTCTCGACTACCTCTGCCCAGTTCTCCCAGATCTCATAGCCGTTGTCCTTTGCCCAGTCCTTGGCCAGCTCAGTGGCCCATTTTTCGCTGTTCATAATCATAACCTCATAGTTATAGACGTAAATCGTTTGGTTGTGTAGGTAAAGAAGAAATCAACTACCGACCGTATTTATAACGCCCCCTGGTCGCGGGGCGCGTGCTTGGGCGGGGGATCGGGTCACTCGTCCTCGTCGTAGGCATCCTCGACGATTTCCTCGTGGAGGGTTGCGACCCAATCATATTTGGTAATGTCGACGCTCTCCATGCCCCGGGCGATGAGCCTACCGTCATGGTCGAATATGCTGGTCTCAATCATGATCAGTTCAGGACTCAAATAGTCCGCGTGGGCAATGGCTGAGGTGGCACCAAGGTCGTAATTACCCAGGCGGATCTCCCTGTGTCCCTGAAGGCTGATGGCACCGTTCAGTTTCTCGGTCAAATCCAGTTCGTTCGAGTCAATCGTTTGTCCGTTCATAAAAATCATAATTTTCACCTTTTTTTCTTGCTTAATCGGTTCGTAAATTGTTTCGTCCGTGTCGGGATAGATATTGGATACGGTGTAGGGCATATACAACACGGGTAGGGTGTCACTGCCCCCTTGTAACCCAATACCGGGGGCCCCTAACGGGGGTAGGGTCGGGGCTGGATTGGATAAAAAAAACAGCCCGAGCCGACCAAAAAAAAACCCCAGCGGGGGAGCGCGTCACGCACGCTCCCCCGCTGGGGTTGTGAGAATTGAGATTATGGTCTCACTGGTAGACTTTGAGACCATTTATAAAGTATGTTATGTTTTTCGCAAATTCCTTAGCTTTTTGTATTTCGCTTGCATCAGTGGACCCAGAACGAACCAGTCCATAAGGTTCAACTGAGATAGTTTTGATTTTATCGGGTTCGTATCTTTTTGTTTTACCGTCATATTTTGCAGTGTATGAGACAGACATCGACACTACTAAATTCATTGGACAACCGACAGCTACCAGTGTGTCGATTGCTTTTTGCAGAATGTCCTTTTTCACATTGGGTAATTCCAACTCGACAATGGAAAAAAGTGTTTCAATTTCCGTGACTTTTCCGAATTTTTTAGAAAATCCAGTAACATTTAGATTTTCGTCATATTTTGCACTGATGGAATACTTGTATCCGTAGGCGTTGTATTTGATTTCAGTTTTACCGATTGACATAGATTTAGCCATATTATTAACTCCTTGTATGTTATATTTTAAACGGTTTTAAGAGAAATAGGTTTTACTGGGGGGGTGCCTCACGGTTTCCTACCAGTAGCTTTATTCGATTTCTCAATTCTCACACGCCTTAGTAGGCGATAAGTCTTTTTGACTTATGATATTACGGTTGTTTTTGAACTATATAAAGATTCGTGTCATTTTTTAGGTAGCCGATTAGATACTGAAATGACAGGGATAGCCCGATTTGGACGACATAAAATTTCGTTCTCTCCCCCCCCACGGGTAGCCCGTTACGGATCATCACGCGCGTAAGGGTTGAGGGTAGATCCGAAGACCGACCCTCATTTTGGTAGGTATATACCTACCGTATAGGGTTTCAATCCACGCGCGCGTGTAAGCGCGCGACAGTACCGCACCAAACGCATGAAAGGCTCGGCATCAGGTGCGGTATATATGGGAAAGTGTTTCTTAGGTATATAGTTTACTCTACTTTATCCCTGTTCGTTTGTCAATACTCTCAAGCCTCAGATCTCAAGCACTCACTCCTTATCCTTCTTCCCTTTTCTCTCTTCCAGTACTTTGTATGCCAGGTATTCGTCCAGCATGGCCTTGGTATGCCTGGCCTGTATCTCTCCGAACTTCGCGACGTTCTCGCTGAAGTGTCCGTCGTCGAACAGCGTGTTGAACGCATCGGTGGGCACTATGGTCACCCAAGGTACCCTCCCCGCTTCCTGTACGTCGTGCAGTGTCTTGCCCAGCTCGAACAGGTCTTCGGTCTTGAAACCCCCGACCATCATATTGACGGTGAGCTCCGCCGTCTTCTCCATGTCTTCCACAGTCATTTCATGATCCTCTCCCTGTTCCACAGCGGTGACGAGCACTTGGGGCACACGGCGGCCAGCTTGGTGAAATCCCTGGGGGTCCACTTATGTCCGCACCGCGTGCACCTGCGCACCGTCAGCATCTGTCTGCACTTGGGGCACCTACCCCTGAACTTCTCTTCCGTGGTCCTGAACCACAGACCTTTGGGCTCGCCGTCCTCGTCAAGCTCCCCGCAGTCGGGGCACCACATGATCAGCGCACCTCTCTTCTTGCTTGTCTCCATACTATATCTCTCCCACACCCCGTCAAAGGTCGTCATCGTCCTCCAGCCGGTGGGCGCATATCCACACGGCCCTGTACCCGCTCCCCTTCTCTCCGGCCCCCCAGGACATCACCAGCGGTGTGTCCGTGCCCAGCCTGAGCGTCACGGTGACCCCCTTGGGGATGCACCCTGCCACGCCTTTCATCGCGGGCATGGGGTACATGCTCTCCGCGGTACCCTCCAGCACGGCACACTCGTCGCCGGGCACGGTGAGGGTGTTGCCGTCGCCCTGTCTGTCAAGGTCGGAGAACACCACGCCGTCGGGGCCTATCCTGATACGCAGGCAGGCACTGACGTCGTTGCTCCCCGCCTTGACCATCCTGCTCAGCTGGACGGGGTCTATCTCGGCGGTGGCGGTGGCGGGGATGTTCGGTACCCGGCGGGGGCAGGTGCTGTATGCCGTCGGGGCGAAACGGCTGGTCATGCCCGCGCCCGACAGCACTATCCTGCCCTCCTTGGTGAGCTCTATCGTGCGGTCGTCCGCATTGGTCAGTTTGAGGGCCTTGGTGAGCTTATCCAGGTCGAAGGTGACCTCGGCATCCCACTTCGTGTAGTCGCCGAACATACCCTTGTCTATCTCCGTGTGGGAGATTATGACATGGGCGGGATCGATACTGTAGATCTCCCAGCCGTCGTCGCCGGGGATGACGGTCATGGTACTGCTTCCCCCGCTCCCCACGAGGGCCGCGGTGTATTCGAGAATGTCTCTTGGTGTGTTCATATGTCACTCTACCTCCCTGCGCGCTTCGCGCACATCCTCCAGGAGCCCCTCGGTGAGGGCGGGGTCCCAGAGGGCCGCGTCCGTCTTATAGACGGCGTCGCGGATGGCCAGAAGAGTGTTCTCCAGTCTTATGAGGATGGAGCGCGCGGAAGCTCTGTCGAGGTCACTCTGGTGCTCCGTGACCTGTATGCAGATATCCTCCACGTCGGCCACCAGTCTCTCCTCGATGCGGGAGAGTCTGCGGGCCCCGCGCTGTGCGGACCATACGTCCCTGCGTCCTCCGGTGCCGGTGTGTCTGTCCTTTCCGACCATGTGATATCATATCACACACTCATATAAAAACTTAGTTATGGGTATATACCTGAAGCCCACGGGGAACATCCCCCGGATGTTCCCTGGGATACAGAAGATCAAGACCCCGATAACATCCCCCGGATGTTCCCTGGGATACAGAAGTTCAATCCTGTCCGTCGAAGACCTGCAGTCTGTCCAATAGAACGGGGCGTCCGCACCCCTTGGGCTCGGGGCAACGGCTCTGATGGAAGCACTGGGGGACCAGCGGGGCATAGGTCCACAGCTCCGGGTACTTCTCTCTGACGATGGCGGAGATCTGCCCGAAGACCCCGCGTATCTCTGCCTGGGCGCGGTTGCACATGCGCAGACCGCAGGCATGCATAAGCTCCCTGTAATTCATCGTCACGACCACGTTGGTCTTCGTGCCTTCGGGCATGAAGTAACGCAGGTCCTCCGATGGTATGTCTTTCTGCCCCAGCACGTCCAGCAGGCCGTCCAGGGCACCGAGGTATTTCTCCAGGGCCTCGGTGCTCTCCGGGTCGCCGGACTCCAGCAGGGCACGGACGGTACCGGGGACGACGAGGAACTCCCCGCCGGCAGCCGATCTTATTTTGTCTGTCTTCACATACCTCATGCTCTGCTGGCTGTAAGAGGCGAGCCTGTGCCTCACCAGTTGGTGCGAGCAGGCCCGGGATATCTCTTCCACGGAAAAAGTGAAAGATATGTGCTCGAGGACAGACCCGTGGGATCTTGGCATAGGTTGGTCCAGCAGTTCGGAGGCCGGACGGTCCGAGTAGCAGGACCTGGCGGCGGCCGCGCATATCCCGAGGGCATCTCCGGGGCCCTGGAGGAGTACGACGCGCATCGCTCTTTCCACCCGCTCTCGGTGGCCGACCGGTCGCTGTCCGGGGTCAGGCTCATATAATCTGCCTTTTTGTCAGACGGGGGGTCAGGCTCGCAGCCGACGAACGAGCGTATCAGCGAGAGGGCGTCTCCGGTGGGGCCCTCGCCGTAAAGGGCGACCTCGCGCCTGAGGTGCTCCATGGCACCGCGGAGGTCTCCGAGGACGATGCACTCGACGGCGCATCCTTGGTGATAATCGAGATTCCAGCTCTCTATGGCGTCGACAGGGTCGACCTAGCTTTTGGTGTGTGTTGTCTTCATGGTAATCACCTATAGTGATCGGAGGGAGCGGGTGATAAATGGATGGTCAGTTTGTTGCAAGTCACCCGTGGTATACACATGGGATCGCTCCCCCCGGTACAGTCTATGCCCGGCCGGGATATAATCTTTCCCGTCACTCTTTGCCTTTCTCTCTGAGGGTGTGGACCTCCGCGGGGTCGGGCACGGCGGAGAACGACTTCGTGCGGGCCCTGCCGAGGTAGGGCTCCAGGGTGGCCTCCAGGCCGGTGAGTCTGGCATCCACGGTGTAGAGGTTGTCGGAGAGTGCACAGTCGGCCAGACGGGAGCGCAGCTCGTCAAGATCGGACTGGAGGTTCATGATGGCCAGGCGGTCTACCTTGGGCACGGGGTCCCTGGGGGTGATGATGATCGAGAAGATGCCTAGACGGCGTCCGAAGTACAGTGCGAGCAGGACAAGCGCGAGGGATATCACGATGCCTATGAGAATACCTGCGAGAATATCATACATATTATGGCTATGCGCCCGATAATTTATATACTCTCTGTGCATGGTCAGATTGCAGGCTTTGACTTGCGTTGGTGTTGGTGTTTCGCACCGGGGGGTTTTCTCTTACTCATTTTCCCTCCCGGTGCACCCCTTTTGAGTGTATTGACAGACACAACATAATAAATAATCCCAAAATAATGATGCCGTGCTTCAGCCGGAGCATGGTGTGGACTCCGGTGCGGACACCCGCAAACTGACCCGACCGTACCGCCGGGGCCGGACCCGAAGCATCCGCCCTACCGTCGGTTTTGTCCTTTCCCGACGGCCATTCTTCCTCCGGGGTACGGCATGAGGGTCAGTCATTTTCTGTCTATGACGCCCGCTCTGTACAGCATGCCCGGGCGTCTGTATTCGCGGACAAGGTCGCACATCTGGACCCGCTCCATCCTGTCGGCGAACTCCTGCAGGAAGGTATGCACGCCGTCGGGCAGGTCGGGCTCGTAGACGGTGTCGCGCATGGAGATGGGGGCATACCCGTAAAAAAGGAATCTGTTCCACACAGTATCCACGAAGGGCCGGCCTTCCCTGTCTTTGATGATCTCGTCGTCGAACAGGGCCTTGCCATGGTGCGAGTCCGCATACTCCCTGTACGCTATGGCCAGGAGCCACTGCAGGCGGACATCCGTGATGGGCCTGTGCATATCTATGTAACGGTTGCACAGGACACGGGCCACGTCGAGGGCGGAGGTCATGGCCCACCCGTGCCGTTCAGTGCGCGTATCATGCGTTCGGCGATAAGCGCGACCACGGGCACCGACACCGAGTTGCCCACCTGCTTATACCGTTGGGACAACGGCACGTCGTCGGGGAAGACATATCCTCTGGGGAAGCCCTGTAGGTCCAGACAGTCTTGGGGCGTGAGTTTCCTGATGCCCCATTGGTCGCGGACAATGGGGACGTTGTGCCCGCCCGTACCCATGTTGGCGGTCAGGGTGGGGCACACCCCGCTCTTGTTCTCCCTGATGTTCCCGCGCCTCCACTGATACACCGCCCCCTTGCGCACGGCCGCGTCGAGCTTCGGGTAATACGGGTGGTCTTTCGCGTAATAATATTCGGCGGGGCGTTTGGCCAGGGGTTTGATGATGTCGGCCAGCGTCAGTTTGGGGCCGTTGGGTACCGGCTCGGGGAAGGAGAACCGCTCCATGCACGCGGGGTCGCGGAAGGCCACGATATACAGACGCTCCCTGTTCTGGGGCATCATACTGTACTCCGAGGTGTTCATAATTTTCTCCGTGACCGAGTATCCCTCAGACTCCAGAGCCTCCCTGATCGTGCGGTAGGTAAGTCCGTGGTCGTGGGTGTAGAGACCTTTGACGTTCTCCATGAACACGGCTTTGGGGCGGGCCTCGTGCACCAGACGGATGACCTCGAGCGCAAGGTCGCCCCTGTCGTCCCCGAAGCCCTTGCGGTAACCCGCCACCGAGAACGGCTGGCAGGGGAATCCCGCGGTGATGATGTCCGTCTCGACGGGGATATGCAGGGCGCGGATGTCGCCCTGACAGAGTTTGTTGCCGTTGAGGTTGTGGGCATAGGTCTCGCAGGCCCGTTTGTCCAGCTCGTTGGCGTATACTATCCTGGCCCCCGCGTGTATGAATGCAAGGTCTATACCGCCGATGCCCGCGAACAGGCTGGCGACTCTGGGCTTCGGAACCGATGGTTGTGTCAGTGATGTCATGCCCCTGACGATGCGTGATAACTATATAATTCATGGGGACAATTGTAGTCCATGGTTACACGCGAACAGGATGAATTCCGCGAAAATCTGCGCCATAGCTTCGAAGACAATCTGTTCACCAGGGCGAGACTGATGAACTCCGACACACTGCTCCACGTGGTCGACGAGGATGCCCTGACGAAGTGCAGGCTGTCCACCTACGGCCAGATGCGCGGGCTGAACAAGCATATGATACACCGTACCGAGGACTATGCGGACATGGAGAAGGCCAGGGACGCGCGGGGCGTATCCGCGTCGAAGCTGGAGAACAGGATAGACTGCAGGGAAATAGGGTTGGACCAGAACCTCGAGGAGATCTATTTCAATTATTACGGCCACGGGTCCAACGATTCCCCCGTGCCCGACCGTCCGGGAGGTTCGTACAAGTGCGAGTGCGGGACAAGGTTCATGATGGGGTGGAAAGGTATGCCGACGGAGTGCCCCAGATGCCATCGTCTCACGCCCGTGGGTGAAATGAAAAGGGACGGTATACTCAAACGTATCTGAGAAATGGAGGAAAAATGTCCGTTGGGGGGATTTGAACCCCCGACCCCCACCCCGATAAGATGGGCGCTCTACCCCTGAGCTACAACGGTGCCTGTCCCGGGCGTTCGGTTCCGGTCCGCCTGGGCCAGATACTCAAGCATCCGGTGCATTTCTGCGCCGAATCGCAAATCAAATCCGCAAAGAGTTGATCAGGTTGAGGATTGGGAGACTGTTCCTGAGTATATAATGGTGTCGGAACGGACACAAATGTAACCATTATATACATTAAAGGGAGATTTGGGTGTATGACAGATAACTGGATGAGCGAGATCGAATTGCAGAAGATCTACGCGCTGTCCCCGAAGGAAGCTTTCTGTCAGATATGTATACGGAACGGGCTGAAAATGAGCGAGATAGCCTATCTTGCGGGCATTTCTCCCGAAACCGTGCACACGTTTTTACAGAGAGGTCAGACAAAAATGAAAAGAGATAGTAAAAAGGTGGACCTTATCCTCATAAAAAGCGATTATAAGGTCGAGGGAACAAGGCTGAAGCTGGATGCGGCCAAGGTTTTGCTGAAATTCGTGTCCAGGGTGCTCGAGATACCGTTCGTGGACGGTAAAAATCTCATGGGATTGCACGACCTGGACCCTGCAAAGCCCGGTGATGCGCAGTGGATGAACCAAAATGTGTTCAGATTGGCCGATCTGGTGGATGTGCACACCGATCAGGCCATAGATATGCGCGTGGACAAGCTCGTCGAGAGATATAAGTCCGTCAACGAGGGCCAGGAGAAGGTCGGAACCGCTATAATCCAGTATTACTTCGACCAAATGTACCTAAAATACGAATTTTGGGAGTGAATTTGATGACAAAACCGAAAACAACAGCGAAAATCGACGTTGATAGCGAGATCTGGAGCGAAGATATGGCCGTCAAGCCGGAAATTGTGAAAAAGGCCGGCGCAGAACCTGCCCAACCGGTCTCCGAACCGGCAAAAAAGCCCGAAAAACCCGTCAAATTGACCATCATGGGCGACCCGTACCTCACGGACGAGCAGAAAAAGGTGCTCATGACCTACGAAATGAACAAAATCATGTCGGGCGTGACCACCGAGACCAAAACCCCGCTGCTCATCAGGTACATCAACAAAAACGGCGTGCCTGCGTATGCCGTCCTGACCTGCCAGGCCGCCAAGGTCACCGCCCTGTGGAACCTGTACAGGGACAACGAGAAGATCCCGTCCGTCGACGAGTTCCTGGACAAGGTGAAATGCCTGTCTTCCGCACCCGTGTTCCTGGGAAGGGACATGAAGATGCTGGACCTGTCCTGAAAACCCCTTACCCGGGCCTGACGGCCCGTATTTTTTGTGCATATAGCATATATAGTGAATTATCAGTATCAGATGTGATAATATGGCCCCTCCGATCACCCCAAAGAAGACCCTGCGCAACATTAATGAGACAAAAATAACGAAAGCGACTGCAGGAACGAATCAGACAACCAATAATATTGCCCCGGAGGTACCGTTGGATATCCCGAAGGGGGACGAAAGACCGGTTAATGAGAAGGTCGTTGACGCGGCGAAGAACACTCTGGGCAAAATAAAGGAGATGCCCGGATCACTCGTGGATGGGGTCAGATCAGGTATAGACAAACTCAAAGGAGGAGCCGAAGGACAAAGAACCGATAATGTCCATGGAGCCGAAGGACAAAGAACCGATAATGTCCATGGAGCCGAAGGACAACCCGCGCCGGATACATCAAACGCGGGTGCGGGGGACAAGGGAGCCGGCAACAACCCTGAAGCCGACGGGTATAATTACAATGGGCCGGGGACCTCGAAAAACGGAGTGAGAGTGGATGCGAAAGGGGAATTGTGGTATAGCGTCAATGGTAAGGAGTATCACCAATCCGAGATTCCTTCGCAATCCGAAGACATCAAAGCCGAAGCCAAACGGCTTAAGGAACAGGCCATACTTGATAAAAAGGTCCCCGACGAAGAAGCTTGGAACACCAAACGTAAATTGGATACTACGATCGCCGAACGTTCGAAACGTTTCGGGAACACGGTATTACAGGGTTTGTTAACACCCGGCAATCGGTATGGATTCAAACTCGACAAGGCCCTCGAAGGGGCCATGGACGGTTACAGCAGGATGCTGGGGGCCATCCTGCGCGGCAGTCCCATGTCCGCCGCATCGGCCATGCTGTACGGTTCCCTGGATAACCTGCAGGCGATCGGATACGGTGCGGAATCCGTAATTGAAAAGGTTGTCAACGAGTACGGCGCCCCACACCTTAACGAACAGGCTAAGCTGGACGGGTGGGTGAAGGACCATCTCGAAACGCGGAAATTCAAGGCAATGAAAGATGAAATCGAAGCCCGCCGTAAAAATATATACAACATTTACGGCAGATGGTACAAAGATTTCGCGGATATAGTGGATTGGGGGGCCGTTGCGGAGAATGCGTTCAAGGATAACACCAAAGTGAAAATCAAAACCGCGAATAAGTACAAGCAAGCTCTTCGCACATTGTTTACGTCGCCGGAACTGACCGGGGAAGAGAAGGTACAGGTTTATGCTCTGATGCAACTGGATTTATCCGACCCCGATGACAGGGCGAAATTCCCGGTCCAACCGGGTGATGCAGGATTCGAGCTTATCGAAAAGGTTGCAAGAGTCATGCACGATGCCAAAGTATACGGATTCGGGAAAATAAAGGATATCGACGAGGATGCCCCGGATTATGACAAGATGGCCCAGAATGTGGCACGGTTCATGACCGTGATGAAAACGGCTTGCGGTAAGCTCAAACCTCTTGAAGAGTCCGGATACCTGCAGATCCCCGAGCAAAACTTGTGTAAATACAGGGAGCGTTTGCAATATGAGAGAGATTATATCGCCGCGAAGCTGGAGGCGAGCATACACGGGTTCTCTTATGATTTCCAGATGGATCCCAAAACGGGAAGATATGAACCCAAACTCGATGCGAAGGGAAACCTCCTGATAATACCTTACAAGTGTACCGTTCTCGAACGCAAGTGCCTGATGGATGCTCTGCAGCTTATGGATCAGAGGTTGGTCGCATTGGACCGGGAGGCGCAGACGAACCTAAAGGACTTCAGGGCATATCAGGACGCCGTACAAAGGGCGTTGAAACACGCTCAGAAAATCAAACAGACCAAAACAAAATCTGTCGCACAGCAGAACCAATTGTGGGCAGGCGAGTCCCCGGCGTACCAATTGGTATTTAGCCAAAATAAACCAGAATCGCCGTCTGAATATATTATGATAGGTTCACCTTCCGGTGAGCTTTTCGCTATCCCTCGGCCTTCTTCGAAACTACGTAACGATTTAATTATGAGGTTGACAAAATACGATGCGATGGCTCAAAAACCCTCAAAGGGGGATGCGGATTATGCCGATTATGCGTCGTTGACTAACTTAAAAATATGTTTGGATGCATGGGATAATTATCTTGCATGTAAGGATTATGTAGAATCCCAAGGGCACCCGGAAGATGTGACGAAGTTAGCCCAGGATTTCGTAGAGGTTCTCAGAACACACCCGTGGTCGATGAGATCACCTGGGGCAGGGAACGGGCTCGAAGTAGGGCCGGAGTACAACCTGAATATATCTGAATGGAAAAAAGATAAGCAAAATGAATGGAATCCGGTCAATACTCAGGCCAACCCCTCTCCGAAAACAGACAGGTATGATGGGTATTTGTTTGGTGGAACATCGTTTTGCAGTGAAAACCCGGAAGCACACCATGCCGGGTTGTACGCCGATTATTACATTGACGGGGTCGGTCGTCCGATCTGTGGCGGTAAATCCGGGACATCGTTAACGAGTGGGGGCAGAACATACGGCCTTATGAATAGATATCAAGACTTGCGTGCCCGCGCAGAATCGAAAAATAAGGCCAACCAAAAACCTCTGGACGAAAATGAGTGGAAAGAGTTACTAACATTGGATAGTTTATGGGCGTGGGAGGTTCGCAGAAACACAGTAAACAATATAATTGATTTTGCGCACAAACATTGGGGGCAATATCTTACTTCGGAAAAAATGATCACCACCTTTGACGATATGGTGCGGGACAAGTATCTTAACCCCGACGAGAACAAGGATTGGATTTTCAAGCCGGAAGATATTGAGAACTATTGTGCCGGGAAAAACCCAGGCGATATACAGAGAATCATCGATCCGAACGACCCGGGGATGGGTTGGAAAAACGGGAACGATGCCGCGTGCCAGGCATTCCTCGAAAACAATTGTGCGGACATTCTTAAACAGGCAACTGGCAAAACTCCCGGCCCCAGGGATCTGAACATTTCCGGTGAGGTGGACGCGCGGATCAGAGAGTTGAATGAGGAGTATAGCAAAGCTTCGGGCCAACAGGCTGAAGAAACAATGGGTCGGTGCACAAAAGAGATAGAAAAGCTCAATAAAGTGCGTAAATTGCTTACTAAAAATTGGTTGAATTTGAAAAATCCCGAGGAATATAAGACACTCGGCGCGTTTTATATGCAAGGTACAAAGAGACTGGAAGCGTTAAGTCTTTTGAAGGGGACAAACGAGTCAAAAATTCGCAGAGAAATGAAAAACGACCTGGTAATGGACATGGTCAACCGGATTGACAAAGCCATGCGGTTGCCTGCGGACGTGTACGATAATACCGATTTAATGAATGATTTGAACGATGATGAGTTCAGATTTAATGAGAAATTGGCGTACATGGAGAAGCAACTGGCTGCCGATAAAACATTGACCGATCAGGAAAGAAAAGACAAATTGGATGTGTGGAAACGGAAGTTGTTGAAGGAATATGTTCTTCGGAAAATAACTCCTTCGCCGAAACCCAGAGCGACTGATAAAGAAGATAAAGACCCACCCAAAGCTAATGCGGACAACGATGGGGGCGGTGACGCAGGTACTGGTGACACAGGTCCCGAAAGGAAACATAAATATTTTGAGGAAATCCACAATAACGAAGACCGGCGTAAGTACGAAGGCTTGGATGACCTTGTGTCAAACGATATGGTCAATGCACTGCTTGAGATAGATCAACATAACAAATTGATTCTCGACAAAAAGACTGGATTGCTGGTATTCGGCGGAGATAAAAGATCGGACCCGACAGTTGAGTCATATATGAAGACAGTTATGGCAATCTCGGCTTATTGCAGAGACGAGACAAAGGACAAAACCCTCCGCGAAAATCTACTGAAATATGCAAAGTTGTTACAAATCCTATCCAGATCTGATATAGATATAGATAATGCGTCCGCTCTGCCAGATGTGAAGGAGTTTATACATAAATTGTGGGGGGCGGAACCGAAAGACCTGGAGGATGTCGTAAATGTTGGTGCGATTGCAAACAGCGCAGGCCTGGTATATGCACCTGCATTAAAGCAAAAAATAGAGATTGAAAAGGCAGAAGATAGAGCAAGGCGGAAATCCGAAGCCGAGTCGAGAGATGAATTGCGGTATCAGCGGATTAGCGAGGTATACGAGCGTATGGGTTCAAAGACCCGGCAACTGTTGGATGCTGCGGATGAGATGGCTTCCAATTTCACTAAAGGTATACAAGTATTGGAGAGAGTTCTAAAAAGATTTGAAAAATTAGAACAGGTTGGAAAACCCGGGAAGAATTTCCCGGGCGATGGTTCGGGCGATGGTTCGGGCGATGGTTCGGGCGATGGTTCGGGCGATGGCGATACAGATGTGTTGAAAGACTTATGGGATAATGCTGAGTCAAGTGATGATAAAATTGATAAGATCTTACCAAATAAGTCGGAGGAGCGCGTAAACGAGGTTGTTAAAGCAGTGTGTGGGTCAAAAGAAGCGGGAAATGATCCAACTATCGAGACGTTGATTGGGATGGAGCCGGAGGTCGGCGATATTCCCGAGGGTGGGTTATTGAATGATATCCCTGATGAATTCGACCCCCATATCGAAGGGCGGGAAATAAACGGAGAGTATTTGTCGAAGTTACCGGAGCTCGTGAAACATAAATTTATAGATATCGATTATGACAAGCTCAATGATGCAGATTATCTTAAAAATCTGCTTGGAGACGCGACCGATGATTGTCCGTGGGGCACAAGCAAGGGAGGGAAATCAAGGAAGAGAATCTTTCGTGTGAATTATCGTCACGGAACCATACAGTTAGGTGCGTTTGATTTACGTTTATATATGGCCCATTCGGAAAATGAGGAATGCGAGGCCATTCTGAATAGGTATCGCAAAATCGTGAACAGAACTCTGTTCGGTTCAGGGAAGTTGGATGAGGGGCCTTCGTTCGAGGATGAATTTGACGGGACATATTTCATCATATTGGAAGATGTTAGAAATCCGAGCAGAACCGATCGGGAATTGTTAAAAGTCTTATCCTCTGCTGCACCCACGGAGGAAACCATATACAGGGCCAATACAACCATTCCGCTTACAGATCCAAACACACTTGAGAAATACCGGCCGGTTTTTGAAAAATATTTTGGAAAAAAATATGCCGAGGCACTTTGTGGGAATTGGTCAAAGTATTCAAACGCCAGAACACGTTCTGGGCTTTTGAATAATAGTGAGGGGGAGGGAGAAAATCCTAAATTAGTCTACGGATGGGGGTGGTATATATCCCGTGCAATATCTAAGGGAGAGGGGGCAATCAAATCATTAGAGCAAAAGAAAATAAATATGGATATTCCTAAGAAATCGTATGATGGGGAGTTTACTTCACTATATACCGATATCAAAGGAATTGAAAAAATATTATCTGTGACAGGGAACCGGATTGATCCCCAAAGTACAAAGGTAGGGGTGCTTTGCAAGGAACTCGGGGGCATATTGGAGAATCTTGACAAAATTGCGCGTAGATGTGATCTTGGACCTTCCAACTATGAGATGTTTCAAAAAGACTTCTCGCAGATGTGCAAATTGGTTCGGGATATCCATGAGGCATGTGTTGCCGACCCTGATTTGGCGAAGCAATCCAGAGCATATTTGGATGCATCTAAACTAGATTATAATGATATTCTATCGATGTATAGGGCGTTTGAAATTGATGGACTAACAGTACCATTGTTTGTGGAACTTACCCGGGGCAGATATTCTAAATATGAAGCGACTGCGAGAACATATAACGCACAACTCGACCAATGGATTCAGGAGATCCATAATGTGGTCGACCCTGCTTCGAGAGCGTATGGGTTACTAAAGTTGGCTGCGAAACAGATTGCGAGATCTCGGCAAGATGAGTATTTGGAATATTTATCGAACATACATGGTGGAGATGAAGTAAAGCAGCTTAAGGGAATCAAAGAGACGGATGATTTCGTTTCGGACATAAATAATATAACCGATATTGGAGACAATCAGAAGGAATCCCTGCCCGAGGGGGTACTACCGATGCTTGAAGATTGTAACGAATTCGGCCTAATTGACGAAGATATTCCCGTCATCAAAAGGCAGTTTTTGGTATATCCTGGGTCCGAGTATATGTTTGATGAATTGAATGAGGAGTATGACGCGCCGGATTTGTATTATTTCATAGGGTATGGTGGGATGGTACAATGCGTAAGCGGGAGCTCCGAATCAGGTAGAGTGGTAATCGAATATAACCCGGGTGAGGGGTGCGAAAATTCGGAGCTGAATTATATATTGGAGGTTTGCAACAAGTATGTGGACTTGGAGTACCCTCCAGAAGATCCCTGGAAAATTATCACCGGGTGTCTTTCAAATCTCCAGGGCGGGATAGATGAAAAAATTTGGCCCGAGAACTCTGCGGGTGCGCCTGACTTTATGAGATTCAGGTGGTATTTACCTTTGGTCAAGGGGGGTTTGTTAGGTACACCCGACCCGACACGTATCGAGAACATGTGCGGCGGTAATTTAACTAAGGAATCCGTGGAGGCAATTAAAAAATATAATAATGAAGTGATTAATGTATTGACCGCCCGGGGCGATGATGGAAAATCCATAATAGATTGTGTCAAAGAGGGAAATGATGTCGGTGCCCGTAAAAAGTTGCTAGAAGTAATAACATCGATACAATTTTCGGAGGGATCTTCTGGAAACCTTGACCCCGGTATGTTCGTAATAATGTTGTCACAAGGCGAGGAGCGGAAAGAAATAACATCATGTTTATTCCCACAGATTAATCAAGAGATTATGCCAAATCCAGATACGATTGCATCAGGTAATTTGGGAATGTATTCTGAGGTATATTCAGATATCAACAATGGCGTGGAGGGTGCATATTCAACAAACGTTGCAGCGGTATTATTGGGTGCATTACAGACATATTGCGAGGGTTTGGGGGAAGACACCAAGGAGGCTGTCAAAAAAATCTGGGGCGATTTGGAAAGATCGTTGCTAAGGGAGTATGTTCAAAACACTTATCTGATGCTCGATAAATGGGTGATTGAAACAACACAACATGAGTTAAGTAAAATGTTGATGAACGAACTAAATGCTGAGACATTCAATATTGATATGGAGTCACCTGTAAAATCAATTTCCGGAATATGGGAATTTTTGCAAAGTAGGCCGAGGATGGCATTGTATACGGATGATCCAGACCAGGATCCCGAGTATAAGCTGGTCCCGGTCGGTGATATTCCAAAAGAACATCTCGATGATAGGGATAGTGTGATTTATGTAGATGATGTTATTTTGGATACATATTCAGACATTATCCATCGGTTAGCTATGGGGTTGAACGGTTTTGAATTGACGAATCGGATGATGGATAGGGGGTACGAAGATGAAGAGCCTGTCGAAGAATCCTCCGAGGAAGAGCAATCTACCGGAGAAACGAATGATATTGAAGTACCACCCATTGTGGATGAAGATGAAGATGAAGATGAAGATGAAGATGAGGATGAGGATGAGGATGAAGATGTAATCAGATTGGACGTTATTCAAGGCAATCTAAAACATATCGAGGACATCTGCAAAGGTAGTGTCATTGATCAACTTGAGGGGAGAGAGGGTGATGAGTGGTCCCCTGCTTCGATCGAATATTTCCGGGAAAAGATAAAGGAACTTGATGAAATATTCAATTCGGGGGATGATGAGAAATTCATGGATAGCCCTAATCCCACATTGAGTGAGTTATCCATTATGAAGGACCCCAGATGTGCCAATCTCTGGCGCGGGATGGATCAGATCACACCCAGAGAGTTCCTGGATGTCCTACAGGATCTGTTTAATGGAACCGAGAAACGTTTCCGCTATTTGTTGAAAAATGGGCGGGAGGGGGACATCGAGAATAGGAGGCAGATTGAAAATTACATAAGTAATCATGGGGGTGATGGTTGCCTCGACGAAGTAGTTAAATTGAATAATATCGAAAAAGGTACGATCCCGGATGAGGCAACTCTCGAGGCAGCAAGGAGGTTGTATCAGATATGCATTTATGCGGGAGAGCAGTCTGCCAATATTCGCGCGCTGATGTTCGAGAATATTCGGGCGAATGCAGATAGTGTACTTGGCAAAGCATTCGAAGATGAATTGATGGATCCCTCGGATCCCATATCATTAGATGATGTTGCGAAGGTGCTGTCACACATCCCGGGTTTTGTGGAGGTCTCCCCTAAGGAAGAGGAGGTTCCGCCGGAGGTTCCGCCGGAGGTTCCGCCCAAATCGGGCAAGCAAATAATATGCGAGCCGACCGCATACGACCCTACCGAGTGTTCGGATAATCTGACGATGTGTGACAGGGATGGGGATATTATGACTGCACTCGGGGAGTGTATGGATTTCTATGATGGAGAGGGCGATCTAAATCTGAATATAGTAAAGGACGATTTGGAGCAGGCGTTGAATAAGCTCTTGAAGAGTTTATCAAAATCGGGAGTCAAAGATCTCGATATGTGTGCAATATCATATGATAGTGCAAATGGATTAATAGATCTCTGTGCTCCGCTGACTGAAGAAGAGAGGAAAATAAAGTGGGGTTCGACTGGCCAAATTAAGAGAACGTTATATGATATTTGTTTTGGTGAATTTGGGATATTTACTGGAAGGGGGTCCTTTGATTCCGGCAATGATAGGGAGTATGGAGAAAGATTGAAGAAATTATTCCCGAGTTGTATCTCTGCGAAGAATGTATTTTATAATTGGTGTGTCGAGCATGCGCCGGGTAATTTGAAAACGAAATCGGATTCCGACCCCCAACCCAAGCAAATAATTAATACTCCCTTGCCGGGCAAGTCACAGGAAAACGAAAGGAACAAGAATAAAGTATTGAGGCCGAAGCCGGATTCTCCACCTATCTCCGCAAACACCGTAAAATTCTCAAAAGAGGACGAGAGAGAGGCTGCTAACACTATGCGTGAAGCGTGGCGCGAATATGTATCAAAAGGTGATTTTGACAATATATGGATCGGGTTATCGGTCAGTGGTTATCTAAAAGGTATGGGGGTAGATGAATACGCAGAGAAAACATCCTCATATGATAATGTGATATCAAAGTTGACTACTCTGATAAAAAACCAGCCTAGGATGAAAAATTGGGAACTGGATATCATTTCAAAAGTGGCGGGAAGTGTGGCCGGTTATAACACTGATATATTGCAGATTGCCAAATCCTATGAGGGCGTCAAGAATATCAACACATTGGAGAAATTATGTGATTATTTGACCAAGGTCCGTGATGAAATGTCTTGTGCGATAGAACTAGACTTTAAGTTACCTGATAAATTGGGAATAGATATCGGCATCATAAATGATAATGGGGACGGTGCAATATATACAGCAAATTCCGTGGAATTTAAGAAACACGATCTCTCCCCCGTGATTAGGTTGTTGAACATGTGCGAGGATAGTCTGAAGCACCAGTTCACGGATAAAGACGGGCCTAAAAAATTAAACAATAGTGTTAATCTGGAGCAGTTGGTAGAATCACTACCCGATGCGATGCGTGAAGTAAACAGCAAGGTCGGGCAGAGTGATTTCTGCGACTGGTTACGGGTGTATGATACTAACTCTGGGGAGGGATACCCATATTTATTCAAGGCATTGAAGAGAAAAGGTTCTATGAATCTGAATCAGCTCTTAGATAGTGTTGAAATTTTATGTAAGGAATTCCATAAAGATGGAGGTGAGAAAATGTGATAAAGGTTAAATTTGTAACCACGATACTCATCTATGGCAGCGAAAAAGAAGCCTGTGAGGAACGAGCTTAACCTAGTGTATCGTAAGGTTTCCGAGCTCGTTCCTTACGAAAGGAATGCCAAGATCCACGAGGATTATGACATAGATGTCATAGCCGAGAATATCAAACGTCTGAAGTTCAAGGTGCCGTTCGTCATCGACAGCAACAACGTCATCGTGTGCGGGCACGGGCGCAGGCTTGCACTCATCAAACTCGGTCGCGAGGACGAAGAATTCCCCTGTGTTCTGGCGGACGACCTCAGCCCGCAGGAGCTTGAACTGATGAGGATATCGGAGAACAATTCTTCGGAGAAGGCAGGTTATGACTACGAGATCTTCGACAGTATTCTTGCGGGCCTTAAGGACTCCGATTTCGATCTGCCCGCATTGGGGTTCGACAACTTCGACGATGTGACCGACGCCGATGAAGAAGAGGTCGGGGAACCCGTCGTAGACGTCGATTGTGACACAGGATCGGAAACGACCACCTGTGATACCCCTGAAGACAAAAAGACGGTTGTATGCCCGCATTGCGGGAAATCGTTCGAGGTGTGATAAAATGGTAGTACGTAATATTGGTGGGTATGACGTCATGGAAGTGTATGCGAAATACCCTGTCGAAGGCACCGAATTCGAAATGCAGATCAGAAAAGGCAGATGGAGATACAAAGGCATCGCCCCCAGCTTCGAGATACGCAAAATGAAGATGGGCAAATCCGGCGATCCCCTTAGGTGTAAGACCCAAGGCATCACGTTCAAGTGCAAGAAGGACCTTATGGACCTGCGCGATGCATTGAACGGCCTCGACTTCGATAATATCTCCGAAGACGACCTCGTCTACGATATCCTCCAAGACGAGAGCCTCGACTGAACAGATTTTTAAAACACATTTTGGGGGTTGCTTCCGCGACCCCCCTGTAGGTTGATACAATGGTCTACAGCATTTTCTATATGTCCCGTGTAGTATTTATTTTTATTTGCCGGTCCGCCTCCTGAAATTTCTGTATATACGTAGTATATACAGCCCCGACGGAGTAGGGAATACGGAACGGATTGTGTCCGAGATCCGGCAAAACCGTGGTTTGAATATTATAGTATATACATAGTATATACTATAATATTTTGAGACCATATATGGAACCGTAAATTTTCCGTATTTTTTCCGTATAGGTTCGTATATGAGTGTTGTTAAATGTTGTAATATATTACAATAATTTCCCAAAAATATATACGGTAAATACAAACTATTTATGAAAAATTTACGAACTGTAAATAGGAATAATATATAAAGTATATATAGGGGTTTATATAGTATAGAACTAAAATATACGAAATATGAAAAAAAGGGGAAAAATGCCCTCATACGATAACTGTAGCGAACTATAGGGGGAATATAGCTATGTATCTCCGTATATCGTATATCCCCGGACGGGCCGAGCATCAAATCTATATACTGTGCGCCCTATCACTAATCCCGATACAATGGATATCAGTGCGAACGATTTCTCAAAGGACCTCGTCTACCCGGTAAAGATTCCCGACCCTGCGGATTATACGATGATCGAATACGGTCAGCGGGGTGGGATAAAACGCAAGTACGAGGTGATGGTGGACTACCTCCAGGACTGTGGCATCATCTACGAGGGCAAGCACTTCTATAGGTTCGACGGGTGCATCTATGCCATGTTGGCCGACGATGACGTGAAGAACCTCCTCCATATCGCGTTGGACATATACACGACGATGGCTCCCGTTACATCCGTGTCACCCCGTCTCGACCGTGTGGTCCTCAAAGCGTCTGAGCTCAACGATATTCTCAACAAACTCAAGGCGGTGAGTACCATCGACCGGATACCTGATGTAGACCTTGGGGAATACATCGACAACGAACCCGAAACTGAGATGTTCGACGAGGGGCCCGCGTCCAGCGATTACAGTCACCTGATACCCTTCAGAAACGGGATATACAACATCAAGACGAACAAACTGCTCCCGTTCACACCCGGCCTGTTCTTCACCAAATAGCTCCGGGCACGCTACGACCCCACGCAGAACCACTGCCCCGAGGCCGAGGCGATCTTCAAGCGGATGGTCCCTGATGACGGCACAAGATACTGCCTCTACCAGATGATGGGGTACACGATGTTCTCGCAGAAGATAACAGCCAAAGACGCTTCGCTGTTCATCCTGTACGGTCTCGGTGGTAATGGTAAAGGGACCCTGCAGACCATCATGACCAAGATCATCGGAGAATCCAACGTATCATGTCTCGACATCGCACAGGTCACCGCCAAATTCACCAGCAACCTCTTGGATGGGTGTGTGGTCAACTTCTGTTCCGATGCCACCGACAAGTCGTCCGCCGAAACACATATCGAGTCCGGTACCCTCAAGGCCATGGCCACGGGAGAACCCATAGTCGTCCAACGCAAGAACGAGAAGCCGTACAAGATGTACAATCAGGCCAAGTTGTGGTTCATGTCGAACTCCCAGCCCGACCTCGGCGGTATCGACGGCGGTGTGCTGAGGAGGTTGCACATCATCCACATGCTCCACGAGTTCACCGTGGAGGACAACATACAGGCGACCCTTTACACCACCCGCGCGATACAATGGCTCACATACAAATGCCTGTGCGCATACATCGACTTTCTGGCGGACAACTCCACGTTCGCGGATTCGCCCGAAATGGTGCAGGAACGTGTCTATTACTCGACGAACAACAACATCTATGATTTCCTGTTCAACTACTACTCGACCAACAGAGAGGTACTGCTTGAGCTTCTTGACGGCAAATCCTGCCCGGAGGTGTATGCGGTGTACAGGACGTATAGTTTCGACTCCGGCAACCGTCCGTTCTCCAACAAGAAGTTTTACGCTACCCTGCGTGCGGACTTTAAGATAGGCCGTATCAAACAGGCTTCGGTCAATTCGTTCGGCAAGAACACCACCCAAGACGTATTCTGCCCGTTGACGAAGAAGGGTGCGTTCTGATGTGGTCCCTCGGAGAACACCAGGTCTACGCCCTGGAGATGATGGATGCCAATCCGGCCATGGGGATATTCTACGATATGGGTACGGGCAAGACCGCCATCGCGCTCATGCACATCTACCGCAGGGTCCAGAAGAGCAAATGCAAAAGCGCGCTTATCGTATGTCCAGCATCCCTTGTGGACAACTGGCTCGACAACATCGACAAGATGAAGAATTTCGAGGGCGTGTCGCCCGCAGGCCTTGCGCGGATGAAGGCCGCCATAACCGTCGTGTCGTTCCAGAAGACATACCGCTCGCAGAAGCTCCCCAACGGGCGCAGAAAGCTCTCTTTGCGCGACGAGGTAGATCACCCCTGGGATATCCTGATCTGCGACGAGAGCCACTATTTGGGGGCCCATAACAGCCTGCAGGCAAAGGCCGCATGGACCCTTGCGCAGATATCCCGCGAACGCTACATTCTCACGGGCACGCCGGTGCACGGCGGTGGCGGGAAGGAGGACTTCTCCAAGCTGTACGGACAGATGCGGATACTCAACCCGACGATATGGCGGTCATGGAAGGAGTTCTGCAACCGTTACGTCACGCACTACGACCACTTCAACAACCCCGACCGTTACGACATCGCCTCGTGCCACGTGCTCATGGAAAACTACGCCATAGTCTGCAGGATAGAGCAGGTGGTCAACATGCCTGAGAAGACCGACACGGTCATCCCGTGCCCCCTTGCGGAGCGTAAGGTCTATAGGGATGTGATGAGCGGTGCCGTCGAGGAGTATAAGCTCGACGTGGCCTCCGCAGGCAACCCGTACACGAAACTCCTGCAGATATGTTCGGGCAGTCTCAAGACCGACGAAGGCACCCAACGCCTCCACACGTCCAAAGAGGAGGTGTTGCGCAACATAATCTCATCCACGGACGACAAGGTCGTGATATTCTGCACGTACCGCGCATCCGTCGACCTCTGCAAAGATATATGCGAGAAGGAGGGTCGTAAGACCGCATTGGTGGACGGCAGGGAGAAACAGTGGAAGGACTTCCAGTACGGCGATGCAAACGCCGTGGTCTGCCAGTATCAGTCGGGCGGTGCGGGACTGGACCTCTTCGCCAGCCATACAATGATATTCTACGAACCGCACCTGTCTGCCGAGAAATACAGCCAGGCCAGGGCCAGGATATACCGTAAGGGCCAGAAAAACCACTGCCTGTACTACATACTCACCACACCCGGCACGGTGGAGGCGAAGGCCTGGAACTCCGTCAGGAACGGCGAATCCGTGTCCGCGGCCATGCTGGATTCGTGGGCTGTGGACGAGCTTGGACACACATCCAAAATCTAAACGGATTTAGATTTCGACAGAATTATATACTACCCCACCTATGGGGAAAATACTCAGCCGAGAATGGTTGGGGACGTGAAAAAATGACCGAAAAGAAAGAACCGGAGCCCGCACCCCGTGTGAAGCTCCTGCAGAAAATGAGAGCGTTCCGCGAGGCACTGATCACCCAATATGATTGGACCGCGGACGGTATGATGAAGATACAGGGAGCTACCATCAAGTACATCTCTGTGACGCAGATCAAACAGGCCCTTGCCCCGCTTTTCCACAAGTTCGGACTGGAGCTCGAGCCCACGATGCAACAGCCCACCTATATCCCCGATACGAGGCAATGGCTGGTCGGCGTATCTTTCGTATGGATCGATACCGACACCGGCGAGACCCTCGAGAGTACGTTCTACTCCGCGGCCATGGGTGACAAAGGCATCGTCGTCGCCGAATCATACGCACTCAAAATGTATCTGACCACCAAATTCTGTCTCGCCGACGGAATCGACCCGGACAGGGAAGGAACCGCAACACAGACCTCCTCCTTCGTCCCCCGTTCCGCCAAAGAGAAAGAGGAGATGACCTCCAAGGTACTCTCCAAAGGAATTTCCCCCGCGGAGCATCAGCCCGCCCCCGCACAGACTCCTGTGCAGAAGAAGGCCGACCCCGCACCCACCCCAACCCAGACACCGACGGCACAGGCCACCAAGCCCGCACCCGCACCGGCTCCAGCACCCGCACCGGAACCCACCTCTGCTCCTGCCCCTGCACCCGCGCCCGCGACCGGGACCAAGGAGGAGAAGAAGTCCACCGTGTCCGGTATGCAGAAACGCGCCATCGACAATATCATCGAGAGGTATATGGAACAGCTTACCGGCGGTGAGATCGATACGGATACCGTGAAGGCCATCAAGGCAGAAGCGGAGGCCTGTATGACCCCCGACCAGGCCCGTGCGTTCATCACCAAGTACAGGAGCTGATTCCGTGAGGGCCTATAAAGCACCTGAGAACGCGTTCCACATCGACGGCAACACCGCCGTGAGCGACGGTACCGTCAGACATAAGGTATCGGGTACGTCCATGGCAGGTATCCTCGGGTGCTCGCCATGGAGCACACCGTTCTCCGTGGCCTGCAACCTCCTGGGCCTGGCCAGGGAGGACATCAGCGACAAGGATGCCGTCAAGGTCGGTATCGCCTTGGAAGAGAAGATCATTCGTTACGCGGACAAAGCCTATTCCGAATACGGCCAGTTCATGACCGAGAAGGATGTGGGCTTCGGTGCGAGGGACGGCGACCACGACTCGTGGGTGTCCGACTTCGACGACGAGACCTTCGCAGGTCACGTGGACGGAATCGTGTCCAAGTCCGACGGGGATTACATCCTCGAGATCAAGACATCCTCCAACCTCGACAGCTGGCAGGACGGCGTACCCACATACTACTTCTGGCAGGTGGCTCTTTACAACCACTTCATCACGAAGAAGGATAAGGCGTATGTCGTCCTCGGTATCGTCAACGAGAACACGTACCGCGACCCCGCCTCCTGGATACCATCCAAGGAGAACGTGGTCATGTACGAGGTCAACATCGACGAGAAAGCGGTCACCGAGGTACTGGACATGGTCAGGAAATGGTACGGTGAGTTCATCCTAGCCAACAGGACTCCCGAGTACGACCCCGCCAACAAGGGGGATGCGGATATGTTCACCCATCTTAAGAACATCTCGGCATCCATCGACGAGGTCAGGGCCACCGTGGACAAACTTACCGAGCTTAACGCCCAGATAGAGGCCCACGACGACATGATATACGCACTGCGCGCGGATGCACAGCTCCTCAAGGACAGGCTCAAGGACTATATGTCCGCCAACGGTCTCGTGGAGCTCGCATCGACCAACGGTGCCTATACCGCCAAGCTGACCACCAGAGTCACCCAGAAGATAGCCGAGGAGCGCATGGTCGCGGACGGCATAGACCCCCTCAAGTACAAAACCACTTCAATATCAAAAGCACTATCGCTGAAGCCGATAAAATCGAAAAATTAAGGAGACAATAGTATGTACAACAATACGAAATGGAAAGGATCCGATATGACCGCAGACAACACCCTCGCCGAAAGCATCGAGCCTGGCTACAGGCTGTTGAAAATAACCTTTGCGGATTATGTATGCCCCGAAGGCAAAGAACCATTCTACCAGATCAGAGCCAGGGAGCTCGGCACAGGTGCCATTTTCTCCGGCAGGTATTGGTTCGAGGGAGATTCCCAAGGGGCCGCAGGTGCGAGAGCCACCCTCATATCCCTTAACAAAGCCCTGTTCGGCGACAATGCCCAGGGGGTCCCCTATCCCCCGGACATCGTGGGAGGTATCGTCGGTGCGGACGTCGAGCTAAACTCCAAAGGGTACACCAGGGTATACAAATACAGCGCAGCTCCCGAGAAAGAGGTCACCGAGAACACCGACCTCGAGGACCAGCACTGGGAAGGACGCAAGGCAGAGGACATCCTGTATAAGGAGTGAGCACCAAGGGGGGTTCGCCCCCCGCTCATGGGATAGTATGTATTTTTACGCAACCAAATCTCTCCGCAGGATAGCCAGATCGACCGCCTGTTTCTATCTTGAGAAGGAGTGGGGTTTCAGTGAGGGCGATCTTGTCTGTGCGCTCGTATGGAGGGTGAGCGACGGCACGCCAGTCGACTATGTATGCATAACCCGCAAGGCCCTGCGTTCAGGGTCGGGGCTGGTCATAGTCATGCCGACCAAGCTGGGGTTCGAAGTAGGCGACCTAGTTACGGTCAGGCTCAACAAGATAGAGAAAACGACCGATGCGGAGATGGTATTCTGACGGCCACGCCCGAGTCCATCATCAAAAAGGACATCAAGAAATACCTCGACTCCATCGGAGCCTTCTGGTCGATGATACAAGGCGGAGCCTACTCCAAACCGGGTGACCCGGACATAGTGGTATGTTACCAGGGCATTTACATAGGTATCGAGGCCAAGACCAAAACGGGTGTGCAGTCCGAGTGGCAGAAGCTCCGCGAGAAACAGATAAAGGCCGCGGGGGGCATCTATATATTGGCCAGATCCGTGGCGGATGTGGAGAACGCCATCGAAGACATCCAGAACAGGGTGGGAGAAGAATGACGGTAGGGAAAAGAAATATGAAACCGGTATTCGCTAAGAAGATGACGGACATCGGCATACAGGTCACCAAAGATGACAAGACCAAAAAGTACGGATTGTATATGGATATCATGGCCGACGGCGACATGGACACCTACCTACTGGACGAGCACGGCATCGAAGTCCTGTTGGCGGTACTGTACGAATACCGCGGAAAGATCAAACAATTGAACAGCGGAGAAGACGGATATGTCATCCTCTAAACCCAAAAAGGGGGAGGAATCCCCCTCCAAACAGGAGCCGGCCATCATCGAATGGAACCTTTTGCCCCTGCACACGGTCGAGACCGTGCAGGCGGATACCGACGATGTTTTTGTTCTTGCGGACAGGCTGTTCGGCCCCAGTGCCACCATCACGGAAATCGATGGCAAGGCCAGAATCACCCTGCCGTCGGGCAAGTTATACCTCCTTTTCAAAAGGGACACGGACCTTCTGTGACCGAAATAACTTTAATATTAACCCTGGGTAATATGGGTGTATGATCAAAAACTCGGAACCGGTCTACTGCACCCCCGAAGATGTCGCGGAAACATTGGATCTTCCCGACCCCAACGACAACTACGGGACGATGATGTTTTCCGAGATGTCGCACCCCAGTTACTCCAGGGTTTGCAAGATGATAAAGTCCAACGAAGACATCATCGACCGCACCGTCCGCAGGTCTTGGAAAGAGAACCGCGTGGTCGACCAAGTGCTTACCATCAACACATATTGGCACGACATCAACGGTTGGAGACAGGACTATTACACCGAGGGGGGTAACTACGTCCAGCTTCGCAAAGATGTCCTGCCCTGGGACCCTTCCAAGGGTGACAAACTGGAGTTCAAAACGCGTTCGAACACATGGATCGACGTGTCGGGTATGACCGAGATGACCCATGTGAACGTCACCGACCCCACCAAAGGCGCACAGTGGGCGGAGGCGGGCACCAGATACAGTTTTTGGTTTGATTATCACCTCGGAAAGCTGTATCTCCGCACCTCCATGTTCCAGAACCTGGCCCATTCGCTCAGGATAACCTACAGGTACGGTGCCGAGGTTCCGTACATCACCCTGTACGAGGACGATTTCTGGAAATGGACGAAGGGAGAGGGCGGGGAATTCCATTGGGAGACCACCGACCCACCCAAACCCACGGATACCGCCCCCGAACTCGTCGAGACCGAGCACGACGAGGGGACGGAGGAGGGATATCCGCTTATTCTGGACCCGCAGGAGGATGTCATATACCACACGCCTGCGATATACGAGACAGACGCCGACGGCAACGTTCTCGTGGACAGGGATAAGCTCGAGGTGCCCTCGGGGATCAACAGGATGTGCTGTCTGATGACTGCCATACAGGTGCTCGGCATGCAGTTCTTCAACGTCAAAGTGGGAGCCGGCGGGGATATAGGCAACGCCCGCGACTCGACCATAAAGATGTGGCAGGACGAGATCAATATGCTGAAAACCTCATATCAGAGGGCGGGCCCGGTCAGGTCGCTGTACAGGTGAGCGCATGAAGATAGATGACGTCATACAGGAGCCAGGGATGTACTCCGACGATGCCAAAATGATCGCGGAAATGCTCAGGGACCAGTGGTCTTTGGGGCCCCAGCAGGAGGCGAACATAACCTACATCCCCGAGCAGATCATGGTGAGCGCGAGGGTCGGGAACATTTTCGTTTACCGTGTATCCAGGAACAACAGGATATCGACCACGGACTATCAGACGCTTCAAAGACAGTCGAACCTGTCGATCAAAGTTTCCACTAGGTTCAGGGAGAACCACTTCGCATGGTGCGAAGAAGTGTACCGCATCCTCCTGGCCAACCGCCGTAAGGGCCATGCGGAGATGGGGGGCTGGCTGTTTCTGGAGATCACCAACGACAGATCCATGGTCGACCTGTCGGGGTGGTACACGACCACCATAGACATCAGGCTGACCACTTATGCCAAACCCATCCATTCCGCCGGTTTTGGCGATAGGATTAATAAAATCGTCGAGGATATCGCAAATCATAATACAGAGGGAACAAGCCCATGACAGGAATCAGAAAATCAATGGTGTATGCACGCGAGGCAGAATACGGGAAAGGCATAGGGCCGGGCGAATATTGGATGCCCGCGCCCCCCGGAACGTTCACATCGCACAATCACAACAGGTCGACCAACCGTATCGATGCCATGGGATCGAGAAAGTACGACACCATCGCATACGGGCTCGAATCAGGCGGGTTCAATTGGTCATTCTACTTGGACTATGAGTATCTGGACCCGCTCAGTCTGATGTTCCACACCTGCAATTCGGAAAAGATATGCAAGGATAAAACATATCCGAACGGAGAGATCATATATGAACTTGCGACCGATGAGGATGTGGAGAAAGGGAACTATGTGAAAGGGGAAAAAAGAGACGAGAAAGGAGAAATCGTATACAAGACCGATTCCGACGGGAATCCAACCGACACCCCTGTGAAGGTAAATTACAAAACAGTTACCAAAGACGGCACCCCATCGAAAGTCCCCGCCCAGGACATCACTACCCAATACGAGATGAAGATCACCAACACGGGGAAAGTCAAATCCTTCGTTATCCGCATCGTCACCATGAATGTCATGGCCGGCGGAGAATATGACGAAATCCTCGAAGTGAGGGGGTGCGTGCTGGAGGAGCTGAAACTGTCCCAGTCCGCAGGGTCGTCCCAGTGGGGTGTGACAACCAAGGGGTTCTGCGCACGCGAGGTGATGTGGCTCGGCAAGCTTGACCACACGGATTACGAGGATAAAGAAATCACGAATCTGGTCGAGTTCGCCTGCCTGTTCGACGGAGACGATATGTCTGTTGCTCCGTCCAAAGGCACATACATTGCGAACTGCAACGGTCTGGCGGTCACCTTCAAGAACAACACCGAGCCCTTCGGCGTCACCTGCAGTCCGTTCATCCCGACATATATCGAAGGTAAGACCGAGTACCAGTTCGCCGCTTCGGTGTACTCCACCAATCCGAAGCTGTTCAAACAGAGGCTGTTCTCGGGAGGGCGTATGCCGACATCGAGTGATTCCACCTGGACCGATGATTCGGGCGGATACCTTACGAGTCCGCTGTGCAAAGGCCTATCCCCTAAGAAGGGCTTCAAGATAGTGTCGTACGACCTGTGCTGTTGCGATGCCGCCAAAGAGAACATCACCACCGATAAGCTGAAGGAAGTTATCGAGATGTCGACGCGCCGTATCGAGTTCGACATGACCGGTGCCGTGATCAAGACCATGAGCTGGCAGAGGGGAGAGGCGGAGAAACTCATCGACAGCATATCGACCGTCGAGTGTAAGGAGATCGTGCTGAAGATCGTTTTGCCAGGGGATAGGGAGTTGCAGACGAAGCACATGAGCTCCGTCGTGGGGTACAGATACGATAACGACTCCTGCAAATGGATAACAGTAGCGGAGAAACCGACCGGTGAGGCGGGGGCCGGTGGAAACCAATCCAAGACGGGATATTCCGGGAGTAAAACCGAGACCGGGTCATCCTCATCGTGAACCCATATATACCTAGAACAAGTACAGGAATCGATAAAATGGACATAATACCTAACATCGAGCTGAACATGGCGGATTACGGCGGAAAATCGGGCGACCTTGTGGTCATGGGCCCCCCTTCCGTAAGGTCGCAGATCCGTATGAAGAACGAGATCGGGCGCAGAATGGGAGTGACCGCCGAAGGCGTGCAGACAGGTAAAGCGATGGATGCGGGCGACGTGGAGATCCTTATGTTGCTTTCTTTCGTAAGGTCCGCACCGTTCCAGTTCGCCATCGAACCGTTTTTGGAGTATTGCGACAAGCTCGCCGACGGCGGTAACGCACTGTTCGTCGCCATGGCGCAGGCCATGGAGAAACTCAAGGACCAGAACAGTTCCCCTTCGCAGGCCTGAATCCCGCAGGCGATAGGGACTGGGGCGTTTTACTTTACGAAGACGCGGTCTCCAGGGGGGAGTTCTCCCCCGTCTCTGCGGAGATGTACGCATACGGGATCTATCTGATGCACGGAGGCGATCCGGGTAAGTTCGCGGAGCTGACCCAAGATGAAATACAAATACTCCTCACCACTTATACAGGAACAATAAAGCAGATCACCGACGTGATATTCAAAATGCTGAAAGCGATGTTGGGTGCGGGTAATGACAGATAATATTTCCACCGGTAAAAGTCTGATAATCAATCTTATTCCTAAGATAGATGCCGCCCAGCTCCAGCAACAGCTTCAAAACATATTCGGCCAGATGGGTTCCCTTGGCGGAGGCGGCGGTTCCGGCGGAGGCGGAGGAGGTTCAGGCGGCGGGCTGACCGGCGACCAGTTCAAGACGATCATAGAAGAGCTGAAGAAAATCTCCGAGGCCATCACCAAAGAAAAAGCGAATGTCGAAAAGGTAACCGAGAATGTCAAAAGCGATACGAACCTACCTGCCGGGTCGGGCAATGTCGTCAACAATAACAACAATAACAGCGATGGCGGAGGCGGGGGCAAGTCCAAGAGAAAAAAGAGCGGCGGGGACGACGATGACGACGGCGACGGTAAAAAAGACACCCGGGCCACGTTCAACGCCGGTTATAAAACCACGATGACGCTTATCAACACGGGCATCAACCTATTCAAGAAAGGGTTCGGCATCGTCCAGCAGATATACGAGAGGATTAAGCAGTCCTCCCAGTTCCTCCAGGCCGTGGAGAACATGTTCAACCTTGCCATGTCCCTTCTGCTCCTGCCGTTCGGTAATGCGCTGGCCTCCGTTATTCTCCCCTCCATGATAAATCTCGTCGACGGTGTGCTCGGCCTGTGGGACGAGATGGAGGAGGCGTTCGACGGCACCAGCGGTTCGCTCGGACAGATCCTGGACATCATCCTCAACAAAGGGATGGAGAAGTTCGCCACGTTCTTCAACAGCCTCGGCTCCCAACTGCAGGCCAACGGCGGACTGCTCGGCTCCATCGGCAACCTGATGAACTGGGTCGGCAAGTTCCTGGAGTCGGGTATCCAACCGACCCTTACCCTGATATTCAACGCCATACAGTTCGTCCTTAACCACTTCCAGGCGTTCGTCACCATATTCATAGCATACCAGACGGCATTGCTCGGCGCAACGATGGGGTCGAGCATACCATTGGTCGGGGGCGCGGCGGGCGGTCTCATCGGTATGAGCGTAGGAGCTGCGGGAACATCGATTGCATTCGAGGCATTCGGTATGGCGGACGGCGGTTATGTCCCCGCCACCCACGGCGGACAGCTGAGGGTCGTCGGTGAAAGCGGCGAAGGGGAGTATATCATCCCCGAATCCAAGATAGGCAGCACAGGGTCTACCATCGTCAACAATTTTTACGGATATACCAAGGAAGAACTTATCCAGACTGTCAAGGATGTGTTGCGCGACGAAGTCCAGAGCAGTTCATACACAACGGGATTGATATGACCGACCCCAGAGTCACGTTACTGTACGCCTTCGAGGATACGTTCGCCGTGGCCCCTACCCAGACGAAATGGCTGATACCACCCCCCGGTTCGTGGTTTACGTCGTCACATTCGCAGGAGACCGAACGTATCAATGCGGTCACTGACAAGAAATGGTCCGACATGGATTACGGTAAGATCTCGGGCACGTGGCAGTGGCAGTTCTATCTCGATTACGAGTTCATCGAACCTCTGAGGGCGGCCTTCGACACATATGAGTACACATCATCCATAACAGGCGTGGGCGAGCACACGTTCTCCAAGTCGGAGTCCAGAACCGTGCCGTCGTTCACCGTGGTAAGAAAGCAGCTCAATACGCTGACGGGCGGTAAGGACGAGATATCATACCTATACGGTTGCGTGTGCAACTCGCTGAGGTTTTCCCAGCAGGCGGGACAGTCGCAGATAACCGTGAACATGAGCGGGATATACTCGAAGGAAAGCGTGGCCACGGCCACTCTGACGGGAGGTCTGGACAAGGTAGAGCGCGACTACAATATGGTGCAGTTCTCCTGCGCATACGTGGACAAAGGCTCCGACTCCGTGTGGGGCAAAGTGTCCGCCTGGTCCCTGCAGGTGCAGAACAATGTCAGAGGCATATACAGCGTAGGCAATCCACATATACGGTCGTATTACGAAGGCCAGACGTCCAACCTGTTCTCGATATATCTGTACTCGGACAACCCCGAGATGCTGAGGATGCGGACGATGTCCGGCGGTTGCACACCCGAACGCGTACCCAGATACGGAGCTTCCGCCCCAATAGAACATATAGAGCTACGCTCTACGGACAGCGGGGAAGTAATAACCGTGGACGACACAGAGATCGGAGTACAGCGTACCATGACCGTTGACATAGAAGATTGCGTGGTGAACGAAATGACATGGAACAGCGGTGAATCGGTAATATACGACCAGCTGAGCAACGGCAAGTGCAGAGATATATCCGTTAAGTTCGTCAACAGGTTCCCGTACCCATACGATGTCCTCCCCACGACCGATGCCGAGCTGAATGCATGGGACGACCACTGGACCGAGATCGGGGAGGTGGAGTGATGGCAGAAAACACCTCATATGTCAGCTATAATTTCGGTTATGATGTTTATGATACCGGCCTTACGGTAACCGGCAGAGAGCTGTACGAGGGCGACAACAAGATCTACATTGATTTGGAGATTTATACTAACCACGTCACATCATCATCAAAAGGAACATCGGGCGTTTTAGCTTGGGAGTTAATAATTTGCGACGGTGATGATAACCAGATCGGCCGCGCAGAGAATGCAAGTGACCCGACCGGCGATTTGGCAGATGGCAGCCCATCAGCCGAAATAAGCTATGAATCCGATTTGGCATGTTGTAAAATCACAGCAACCGCAAACACATCAACATCCAAAATCGGAAAAATCATTGCAAGATGTATAATTATTGACAATAGGACGGCAGTATACCAATGCGGGGACATGGTATTGACTCAATTTACTGTCAAGCCCCGTGGTATCAAAGTCACATACAATGCCGGAGACTACGGAGTATCCGCAGTAACCAAAACAATAACTCCGAGCAGCAGTTCCCAGATCACCGTCGAAGCCGCTAATCTGATCGAACCGATAAATGATGCCTACTCATTCACAAAATGGGTCGTAAACACTAGATCGGTCATCGAAGGCGATCCGGAGTATGTGACTGCCGGGGACACAATCAAACTCACGACATGGTCAGACCTGAGTTTAACACCGTATTGGGGCGGTTATGCAAGCATAAAATACGATAAAAGCGACAGCGATGCATCAGGTTCCCAGGGCGAGACAAAATCGGATTGGTTCGCCGTAGGCACAACCGTGAACCTCAAAGTCGCAGAGTTCGCGATGACCGCGCCCGAAGGATATGGGTTCAAGATCTGGTATACCGGCAGGCAGGGATACATAACCTACAAGGCACCGGGTGAAGTAATATCGATGTCCCCGGGGAACACCGTCACGTTATATGCGAAGTACCAGTATACCGTGAAAATAACATATCAATCAGGTTACGGCACCGGGGCCGATTATACGTACACAAGCACATACGACAAAGGCACATCCGCAACCGAACTAGTGGCGTCATGGGCATTGCTGGCAGACCATGGATTCGTAGCACCGTCCGACGGAACGTTCAAATGCTGGAGGGCAGGGACGACCGATTATGGTGGAGAGGATGGGGTCGCTGACATCCCCGTATCCAAAAACTACGCGCTGACATTGGTGGCAATATATACCGCAACGACCACTGTGGAATATTGGGCGCTCAACGTAGGAAAAGACAAAGCGGTCTATACCGACTCCAAGACCGAAGAATATGATACAACGGAATTCACGTACACACTGTTATCTTGCGAGGCCACAGGTATTGTATTAGATGGGGCCTATGCCAATGCGACATTCCAATATTATAAAATAATCATAGGGGGGAACCCCTACCCTGACGAATACAAAGAATACAAAGAAAATGACACAATAACCTTTAGACCTCGCCCGAAAACCACCGTGATCGTGCAAATGGTGTATTTCAGTAATTGTTGTACAATCAAGGTGACCTTGGGTAAAGGATACCTGAACCCCGATGCCGAGACATCATTGTTCCAAATTATCGCGGACAATAATTCAGATGAATGGAACTGTGAAGTCGCCTCTGATAACTCCTCCGCAAACTACTTCCTGAAAACGGACGATGCCACCACCTTTCTGAGCCTACCAGCCTTAAGAGAATGTGCTTATACCGTATTGTGCGATAATCGGTATTTCAACGGGTTCGACAAGACGGATGTCACAGGTAAGGTCAATGAAACCACCACAGTTAATGCGACATATGATCAGTACAAGATCACGTACAAACCCGCAAACAATGTCACGGCCCCGGACAATATCGTCGGTGCGAACAAAACCGTAACACTGGAAACAAAATTGACGAGAACATACGAGAGCGCGGGCTGTAAATTGAAGGGTTGGGTGTGGGATAATACAGTGTATGATATAGTCTATGCTAAAAAGGAACTCCTGGATCTGATCGGAACCGACCTTGCCGGGGAGCGTGTGGCATATGAGAGTATAACCCCCCTCACATCGGTCGATCTGCCGAAATTCGCACCCGGGTACGGTAATGATTGGGACAAAGAACGCACGCTGTACGGGGTCTGGTACCAGTATGCGCATATTGTCAAGTGGGGGCAGGATGAATGACCTATAACGCGGGGAATATGATAGTCACGTGGAGTGATTCCGAAAAGGCCGTTGAAGTAACAGGTATCAGCGCATCCGAAAAAGAAAACTGGTGGTTCAAAGGATATATCGGGTGCGATAAGGATGGAAACGACTCGGAGACGTGGTATATCGGTCGGAATTACAAATACGATGAGGATACAGACACATGGGATATTTGGTACGGGCCATCGACATACACAGACTGCACTTCTGTTCCTGTACCGGTCAAGGGCGACACTGTTCAGTACCTCAAAGCACAGTTCATCCGGTTCGTGGGTGTGTGCAGAGTATACATATACGATAAGAATAACCCAACCGTATCCATTGTGTACAATACCGTAAAATCGACTCCCTCGGGAACGCTTGGATACCAAGAGATAAAAGACATTTCATTCTCGGATGACGGTTTTTCGAAGCCGGACTATGACTCGGACACATATATCTTCAGAGGGTGGACAGACACCACCGGAGGTGATACGGTCTTATGCATGACCACCGATATGAGCAATCTCAGGGAGCACTTCCTCGGTACGGCAGGGATCACATCCGTATCCAACCTATACCCGATACCCGAGGAGGAGGTTACAGAGGATTCTCCTTGTACCTCGTTGTACCCCATCGTTTTGAAACGCACAAGCGTGAAGACGAACACATTGTCGTGGAAGCTGTATACGAAATTCCCGACATCGATGGGACATCCGGAGAGCAACCCCAGGCTGGACATCGGCGAGACCGCATTCGGCGAAGGGGTCACGTTCAAAAACAGTTGTGAGTACGTCATAGATACCTGTACGATCAAGTATGAGTCCACAAAAAGCGGGTCTGAATACGTCAGCGTGGAGTGGAACTCGGAAAAGAACCTCACACCAAGGGCGTACTTCGGTGCAGGCACCACTTACCTGCCGTATAAGGACACCGATAACTACAAGGATGTTGATTATGAGGTAATCAGATATATCGATAACAACGAATCAACGGTGGAGACCGGTTTTGTCAACTATACGGAGGGTATACACCAATTCATCGGATGGGATAAAGATACAAGTGATGCCGGAAGCGGATACACCCAAACCACGAACACCATACCGGCATTATCGGGTCTTGTGGACGTCTCAAAATCACCCTCGTTCTATGCCGTCTGGCAACAGTGCCCGAAGGTATCTCTAATCATATCCGGGCGGAAAGAGCAACCCGACTCCTATTATTATGATAAGGTTGTATCTATCCCCGGGACTTATAAATTCTCATTAAGCAAGTGTTGGGATAATGTCTCCGAGAAGAACTTATCGGGATTTTCGTATGACGGAACGGTATACACCGATAAGGATTCCGCCAACGCTTCCGTATACATAACGTCATATGATGTCAGGCTCGACCCGATCTACCCCGTCACCGCGACCAAACCCACGATATACCTTACTTGTAACACGGGCTACTTCGAAGACAACGGATACACCGTGGAGATCACCAACTACATTGCCAACCTTTCGTTCGATGCTAAAGTATCGGTCACGAACGAGGAGCTGCTCTCGCTCCTGAACATTCCCGACGACAAGGCGTACCTGTACGCGGTCGGTGATGTCTCGGGAAGCGGAAGCGAGGAAGACGAGTATTCCTACACAGACCCCGTGTTCACGTTCAAAATACCGTCCTCGGCCACTCTCGGGGATTTCTATATCACGGCAACCCTGCGTCCAGCCAAATTCAACCTTGTGTGCAACGGAGTGACGCAACAGGTGTCCCACGGCGTGGAAACCCACTTTACCGCATCCGATTTCGGCAGGAGTTCCGACCAAACCCTGCTCGGATTCTCGTACACCGCACAGGAGGACGGCGACTATTCGTATGCGTATCCCGCTTCGGGGCTTGTGGACTTCCGCAGGGCCAGCGGGGAATACGTGTATGACGGTGAGTCGCTGTATATGTACCCCGTGTGGGGGAACAAACCCGTCGGACTGCTCCTTATCACCCCCGAAGAGGACACCTGGAACATCCTCGGAAACCTGGATATACAGGTGCGTGCGACCATAACCAATGCATCTACGTACAAGAATACCCAGACCGCTGCGGCGCTGTATTCGACGGACGGTACCCTGGAGACATTCCTGACGGTCGGTACGCAGTATGTCGGAGGTGTCACGCAGTTCGTCCTGACCCATGACGGCGCATCCGAAAAATCCTATGTCATCAGACTGCTGGCCAACCCCGAGAAGAAATATACGTTCTCGGTCAGGTCGGGGGAGATCGACTTCGAAGGCACGGCCGTTAACGGCGTGCCGTTCTGGGAGGTCATGCCCGACCCCATACGCATCATGTGGTTCCAACCGTCCGGGGAAGAGGAGAAAGAGATCTCCGTTGCCAACAGAACCGCGGCCTCCAGTGATGTGAGCCAGACGTTCTCCGGTTGGGCCGACTCGGCCACGGGCACCGAAGCCGTCGATAATATCATCAAATGGGGTTCGGGTACGATAACGCTTTACCCGTTATGGACATACTCCGTGAAATACGTGCTCGGCGGGGGCAGATGGTCGGATGAGGCCCCCGATTCCGTGGCAGGGGTTGCCACCTGTGCGGCCGCCGGCGGAAACAGCATCGAGTACAACATCCCCTACGACCCGATACACACCAAATACGCCTTCGACGGCTGGCGGATGGGAGGTCGGTCGGTGACCTCCCCCGTAGCTCTGGGTCTGGGGGTCAACAGACTCACGGCGACGTGGAAGGTCGCGAACGCCGTGGCCCATCTTGCATCCGTAAGTTACAGCACATCCCCGTTGGAAAGGATAGAATCCGGAGACGGATCCATGGAGCTGGTCGCACAGATAAGATACGACTTCGATTGGCATACCGTGTCCAGCGACGGTTCCGACATGATACTGTCCGACAGCGGTGTCCTCCGCGTGCCCGAATATTTCGTGCAGGCCCCCGCTCTGAACCAGTCCGTGATACGCCTGATATACAAAGAGGCGGTCGTCTGGACGCACGCGATGATAGTCCACAACGACAGTGCGGAAGTACTATCGTGGACAGTCAAGGCGGAAGACCTCCCGAAGGTCTCTTTGAAATACGACAAAGACACGGGGGCGATAGTGGAGGAGCTGGACGTGTTCAGGGGCACCATCACGCCCATGTATTCGGAGAGCCAGCAGACCCAACCGCCCTACTGCGTAAAGGGGACGGATGATTCGGGTAACACCATTTTCACGTTCACCGTGCCCATCGGTGAGGTTTACGATTTCTATATGGTTCACATCGGCGAAGACGGAGCTGTCGACGCCACCGACCCCGACGTGGCTGTCACGGTGGCCGATACCACGGCCAACGTTACCATCCTGCCCGTGGGCGAGACCTCGGACAACTGGCAGGCGACCGCCACATGGATAAACATTAACAACACCGTGGCGACCCCGATACACTGCTGGTTCCCCTTCCAACCGATTGAATGGGCGACATATCAGGTCAAGACAGACAGGGCGGGCAACGCATACTTCACGAGGATATACACACCGTATATCACCGCGTCCTGCGACGAGGTGTCCATAAACCCCAACGATACAATTCCCTCCGTTGATGGCACGGGTAATGTGACAACATCGTTCGGTTCGGTATACGTGGCCGCCAGAGCCCCCGCGGGTTCGTATATGGTGGTGTTCTCGTACCTGCACAGAGCAGACAGCGACACCGAACCTCAGATGAACAAATACTACATTCCCATATCCGTATCTTCGGTGGATTCCGATGCGCCGGTATGCATGATCCGTAAGTATGTCCTCGGCGCGACCGGCGATACGGGAGTCACAAGCAAATACGACCAATACGACAAGGCCACATACGTGGGGATATCCGATGACAATAAGAGGTTGGAGCACGACCTTATCCTGTCATATCCTGGTGTGTCCAATCTGTCGATCACGAAAATAGAGCGCGGGTTCACGTCGTCCGTTACCACCATCCCCATCCTTACGAAATCATCCGAATACAACTATTGTATCGACCTCGGAACGACCGAGAGAATATCGCTGTCCGTGTCCCGCACACAACCCACGGAGGTGGACGACAACGGCACCGACCAGTCCAAATGGTCCAACGGTTATTGGTTCGAGCACGTCAAAAAGTTCTTCGACGAATGGCAGAACCTCAACTACGGTGCCGACGGTTCAAGGTCGGGAGGATATAATTTCATATACAGCCCCGGCAACAAATACGCATTCCCGACCTTGAACAAGAACGTCTTCACATCATCACAGATCTCGTACAGTTACGGGCGTGCCGTCGTCGACCTGCAGCTCACGTTCACCGTGGCGACCATGACCCCGAAAACCAACGTGTCCGCAGGGGCCGTATTCCTGTTTTACGACCAGTACGGGCGCGACAGGAATCAGGTTCTGTATAAGAAAACGGTCTACGGATCCTCCATGACCTTACCACCGTCGACCGAGGTCGACCTTGAGGGCAGTGGGAGTCTGAAGGGCGTGATAACCATGTGGGCATTATACATGCTGACCACAGGGGGAGGGGACTATATCGGGACATATCCGGCGGGATCTCTCTTCACGGTCACCGACGAATCGAACGAATATTACTTCGTCGGAGTGGCGGGCAAACCGGTCATGGCCGTGGTCTGGGACAGCCCCGGAACGTATGGAATATCTCTGAAAGAAGTCAATGAGTATATCAAAAACGCACACCCCACACAACATATCGATCTCGATCCGTTGGATACGGAGAATTATTACATGATCGCATACGTGGTCGGAGGCGGAGGGGCGGGAGGGAACTGCGACTCGAACGCGCCATACATGGTCTCCAGATACAACAAGCGCACCCCTATTTGCATGGTATATAATACACCCATGGACCATGTATATTTGGCCAGCGGAGGCAACAGCGGCGGTGCGTTTTCCCGTGCATCCCAGATCAATGCGGAATGGCTGTCCGACGGTTATTTCGTAGCCGAGGTCGGTAAAGGTGCCGACAATCAGGATAGTGGGTCGGGGGGTGCGTCAGCACTCACATACCATGGCAGAACGAGTACGTTCGGTTCGCCGATCAGGATATCGGGCGGAGCTTGCGGACAGACCAAAGAGTCCCCCAATGCAAACGAAGTGGGATCGGGGAAAGGCGGAGAAGGTTGTTTATTCGATAAAAACAGAGACACACCGAAGTTCAAGATCACCGGCGATGATGGACTTTGGGAGGATGGGACATGGTTCAGATTCCTCTGGTATTGGGACATAGCCGAAAACAATTCGGATGAGGATAAATGCCTGGATGAGAAAAAGGAAATTGCGGATGGATTTAAGGGAGGATCCGGTACGGGTGGCTCGGCCGGCGTACCCGGGATACAGTCCAAACTGGAAATAAATACTTCAGGAGATTATGGAGATTATCCATCCACCGTCACCTGTGCCGGTTCGGGCGGAGGCGCGGCGAATTTCAGCTTAGATCTTACGGATATTCCGTGTTTCGGGCCGGGGGACAGGACACCCGGAGTAATAGATGGTTTGTACACGGGCTACGTCGGATCGTATATCGACTTAACCCACGATAACGCTATGTATGAAACAGGCAGGGAGTATAAGTCGTTCGAATACGTATCGGTCGAATACAACCCGAACCCATATGGCTCCGGATACACCGAAACCTATTCAGGCAGTTCGAGTGCGTCCAATTTCATGAACAGTCATGGGTATTCCGCGGAATGTGCGAACGGAGACATGATCTTCCCGGCGAGGTACAAGAAACATTTCCATGTGCGGGGTACGGCGAAAAACTACGGGAGATACCGCGTGGAGCTGAAAGCCAAATTCAAAATAATCAATTCTCCTTTGGATTACATCTTCGGCAAGGATGACTATGATTCGAGGGTTCTCGAGTTCCAAATAATCCCGAACCGCGTGGCGTACTTGGGAACCGGAAAGAAGATGGTGAGCACAGGGGCCTCACCCGCGAAGAATACATTCAACCATACCGACACCACATCTTCAAACGCCTGGGGATATTATAATTGGTACGAACCACAGGATCGGGACAGCGATCATCCGATGAAACCGAAATACGGGGGCGGGGGCGCATCCAATTTCCCCAGAAAGATCCTTGGGGATCAATACGGTCATGATTTGCCCCCGATCGGCGGTGCCGACGGAGCCGTAGTATTATTATTCGTCAAGAAATGAGGGATATCATGGTAGAGTACGGATACGGTCTTGTGCAGATACAGTCGGGGTTGCTGTACGACTTCGGAACGGTCGTAAGCATCACCGATTCGTTGGACAAATCCATCTCGTCGGTGCCCATCGTGTCCCTTACCACCGACTCCACGTTCGCTCTGGAATCCAACACATCGAACCAATTCTATATATCGTTCAAACGGAGAACCCCGTTCCGTAAAAACGGTACGACATACGAGGACGATGCAAATTATTTAACCCGTTCGTGGATGTGGACCAACGCGACATGGCAACAGAACGTCCAGACCCTTATCAACAGGTGGCAAGCCAGGCAGGGCGGGTACCCGATGTACATCAACTACGTCTGGAACGAGCAGGGAACCGAGATCCAAAAAGCCCTTGTCGACGGGAACTGGGTCACGGCCAGGCAGACCATGCTGGTTCCGCAGGTGCTGAAGAACATATACATAAAATCAATGTCGTTCCACCTGTCCGCAGGCGAATGCGACGTCATATCCGGGTCGATGCAGGTAGTGGTCGGAGGATTGTCCACCGCCAAAATGGAGACCCTGCCCGGCGCGAGCGGGCAATCCGATGCCCAGGTGCAATTCAAGGTGGTCAACGCACTTTATGACGGGGATGCGGAGGGAAGCTGAAGATGTGTGCTGAAGTAAGACCCAATCGGTACTATGACGAAAACAAAGACCACGTGCCGTTGTTCGACCCTCCTGACGGCACGGACAAATACGTGAATTGTTACAACACATACAATGAATACAACGAGTTCGTATTGAAGGCCCAGAAATATTGCACGGTCGAGTTCCAGAACGACATAGACACAACGAATCTGCTGTTGGTCAGAGGTAACGACGCGGCCCCGAACGAAACCCTGGATTACCAGGAAGACCACTCCGACGACATCGATGTCGTGGAGGCGGTCACGTTGACCGGGGGCCCGCAGAACCCCTTCGAGACCATTAAGATCCAAACCTCGAAGAAGAGGATAACCTCGGCATACCCCGACATCCAATTCACCGACAGCGACGACGGGCAATCCGTCACGATGGGGTCGAACATAGTATATGCCGGAGCCGGATTGGGTGAATATTACTGTACTGCATATTCCGTGCAATCCAACACCATCACGATAGAGGGGCATTGCAAGGCCGCCAATCTGGCTACCAAAACGTTTACCGGTGCCACGTATTTCGAGAACCCGATGGACTTCCTCAAACAGGCCCTCACAACCACGGAATACGGGCTGGATTCAGGATATACGGGAAATGCCATTATATCCAATGTCTGGGGCAATAAAGCGACGGGTAGCACCGACCCGGGTTTCACGGTGAATGCGAACCAGTCCATCTGGGTCATCATGCAATACGTCGGATACATGTTGCACGCGAGGATGTTTTTCACCGGCAGGTACGCATACATCATAGATTATACCGCCATCGGTGTCGCCGACGATAAAGTGTCCAGCACGTCGGAAAGTTACCGCAGAGGCAACAGGTTATTGATCCGCGATGCGCTCGATGCGGGTAATTTACCCTCTTCCGACAGCATAGTCGATAATTCCCTCGAATGCCACGGAACATCGACCAAGAGCCGTATCTCGACCAGGCTTTACGGCTCTGTCGAAGCACCCAAATCTTCCGAAACCAGTATCTGCAACGAAGTGGAGATCAAATTCACGTACAAAGGCACGAACAATAAATCCACAACCATGTCGCTGGGTGTCGGATATTTCTCCGACGGTCTGTCCAGAGCATTCGGGACATACACAAAGAGCAACGACAGCTATACGGCCACATCGGAGTACAACGACCAAATACCGGTAAACACCAGGGACCGCACCAAAGCATCCATCGACAAATACGGGGAGTTCAAAGAAGAGATAGACCTGACGCAGGTGTTTCAGGACATCCCCCCGAAACTCGTGGCATGCATCATCAGAACCCTCCTGGACTACAAGCTCGAAGCTCCGCAGGAAGTCTCGTTCACGGCCATGGAGAACTATGCCAAACAGACCTCATCCACGAAGGGCGAAGAGGTGAACCTGAAAGGTACCATGTGGTCGGCCATGTTCCCGACGGTGTGTGCCGTGCCGAGATTCACGGACAGGGAACAGGACCTCGTCGTGTCCTCCAAAAGTCCGTTGGACGGTCAGTTCCACTACGAGAAGAATTATCTGGCCAAGTATGTGCGCAAGTACCCCGATTACATGACGACATATACGTTCGGTACACCCATGTCCACCACATTGGCCGCGAGTATCAACCAGACGAAGACCAAGATCAGCTCGATAAGATCGGGGGCGCAGTGATGCTCATCCGCCGTAGGTTCAGAGGCAATGCCGTCATCCGCATATCCGCCAATAACTGTGCGGGAACGAAGGGCGACAACGGCACCACTACCCTGCTTATAGAAGGGGCCCCCGAAGGATGCGGTATCATCTTCGATACGGAACAGATGTTCGAGCTTACGGACGGTAAAATCGTTATCACCAAAGACATCCTCGACAAAGTGCAGGGGAATATGCTGAGATACCGCCTCATATCCAAAGCAGACATGGACAAAGCGACGGGAAACGGGGATAAAATGCGTATCGACCGGTGCAGAGGCCGTTGGCATGACACCCTTATGGTACGTTCGCCCATCGCGGAGTTCGACCCTGCCGTTCCCGCGGAAGCAGAATGGATCCCCGCTAAATATAAAATAATCCAGGGGTATTCAGACCTATGATCGACCTGTACCGTGAGCTCAAAACGGGGACGATGGAACTCGTACCCCTCAAGAAAGGCAGTGCCTCGCAGAGCGCAGGGTCGAACAGGGACAATTTTGCCGTTACGCTCCATTTCGAATACAGTTCTGATGTCAGCGACTACTCGAAATACATAATTTTCGACGCTACTGACAGGAACGGCACGCCGTACTGGTACAGCACCGAATCCAACCCGCCTTTCGACGGAGAAACGTTCACCATACCCTACTCCGTGATGACCAGGGCGAACAATAACACGTTGAAATACCAGCTGGTCCTCATCCGCCCCATCGACACGGAGGATGACAGCGCGGGCACGCAGGTCGCCCACTCCGCGATAGACTCCTTGACCATCTGGCCGACCTTCGAGCACGAGCTCGAGGACACCATCGAGGAGACCATGTCCGTATCTTCGGTGGTAAAGTGGTGGCTGGACCAGAAATTGGTCACCGTGGAGTTCAAAAAGGACGACGAAGGCCAGAAAATAGGTACCGTTGTCATAACAACCCGTCCTGATTCGCCGAATTTCAAGAAAGAGGTCGAGATAAACCTCGACGAGATATTCGCCACCGACTCCGACGTGGACAGACTGAAGCAGGTCCTGTACGGGCAGGACGGCGTGGACGACTACACCAGCGAAGTCGGCCTTACCGACAGGGTGAATACCCTCGAAGGGGCCAGCGACCTGCTCACGGGCAGGGTCGATAAGCTCGAGGAGAAGCTGGACACCCATATCGTGGACATCCCCGTGACCCTGGACGGCAACAAATGGTCGAAATACGATAGTAACGGGGAAGAATACGGGGACGGCATGTACAGGCAGACCGTCGAGTCCCTCGGGATATACGAAGCGGACGCAATCAGGTGCTCCTGGACAGAGTTACTGCCGTGGAAACTCGACCTCAGGCTCGAGGAGATTGGTCGTGGATACAACGAATCGGGGGTGCTCACGGGTTGGGCCAGATTCGCCATCACTCCGCTGACCGAAGCGGACGGTACCATTATTTCCAAGTACTCTAATATGCAGGTAAAGTTACTGATGATCAATATCAAGAGGGATTCCGAATGACAATCACGAATATTTCCACGGGAAAGCCCAAATCGTACATCGATGCGGGAGATAAGGCCAATGCCGACGAGATAACCAAGACGAATGCCCGCGTGTCCGCGCTGGAGTCCACCGTGAACACGGACGGCACGGGTCTGGCGCCCAGAGTGACCCAGGCGGAGAAGGATATCGACAGCCTCGAGACCCGTATGAACACCGCGGAGGCCGACATCGACCAAGCGGAGACCAATATCACCACTTTGCAGTCCACTAAGGCCCCCAACGACCATGCGTCCACCGGCACGACCTACGGTGTGTCCACCGCGACCAAATACGGACACGCGAAGGCCTCCTCGACCGCCCCCAAAGTGGCATCCGGGTCGGGAGCCGTCGGTACGGACGACGGAACATACGCTCGCGGAGACCATGTGCACCCTGTCCAGACAACGGTGTCCGGAAATGCGGGTTCGGCCACCAAACTGGAGACCGCGAGGACCATAACCATCACGGATACAAGCAAAAAGATCAGCTTATCCCAGTCATTCAACGGTACCGCGAACATTTCGTTCACATTGCCCACTTCCGCACAGGAGGGAGACATCTCCACCACCAACACCGCCATGCTGGCACGTGCATCGGACGTGGCATCGGCCATCGCCACCGCGGTGACATCCGCATATAAGGTGAAAGGTACCAAAACCAACTATTCAGACCTTCCGACCACAGACAACACGACGGGTGATGTGTATAACGTCACCAATGCCAGCACCGTCGACGGCAAACCCTACCCCGCAGGTACGAACTGGGTCTGGACCGGTACTGAGTGGGACCCTCTCGGCGGTACCGTGGACCTCAGCCCCTATCAGAAGACCCTTTCCGCGGGACAGGGGCTCAATATCACCGACCAGACGATCAAGGTGACCGATTCGGGCGTCACCGCAGGCACTTACGGCAGTGTGACCCAGATACCCAAAGTGACCGTCGACAGAATGGGCAGGGTCACGTCCGTCGTCAACCAGACGGTATACCCTCCGACCACCGCGGGAACCGCCAGCCAGTACTGGATGTCCGACGGAAGCGGTGCGGGTGCATGGACGACCCCCGCAACGGCGGCCACATCGGGCTCGACCACCCTCGTGAGCGCAGGCGGACTATATACAGAGCTTGCGAAGAAACAGAACAACCTTACTTTCGAGACCACCATCGCCAACACGTCCAACCCCCTGAGGTCCAGCGCGGTGTACGCTGGTATGCTCACCAAGCAGGACTGTGCGGTGTACAAGACGTTCACTCTGACCAGTACGGGATGGGCGACCCCCGACGGAGGCAACGGAACCACCAAAACCCAGTCCGTGACGCTCACGGGCCTGACCTCCGATATGCAGGTGTTCGCGGGACCGGGCCCCGACGCTGACTCCCAGAATGCATGGAGCGAGTATGAGGTGTACGCGTCCAAACAGGCCTCCAACACGCTGACGTTCACGGCCACGGGGACCCCCGCGTCGAACTTTACGGTGTGTGTCACCGTGTTGCCCGGTGATGGGTCGGGTGAGATCGTCGGCGGTACGTCCCTCAACGAAGCCATCGACACGAAACTCGAGAGCTACCTCCCTGCCAAGGCATATTCGCCCGACGGCAGTAAGTATGTGCAGCTCACGCTTGAGACGACCAACACGGGATTCGCACTGAAATATACGAGTTCGACAGGCAAATCGGGCTACATACTGAATACGGTCAACTGGTCCTGATAAGGGGATACAATGCCGATAATCAACCAATCGAACGCACCCCGCAAAAAGCAGATGTCGGAGTATCTGACAGAGCATGCGGTCATGTTGGGTGATGATAATTCGGTGGAGGTGCCCGTCAAGGGAAGGGCGGCCACCATCACCATGCCCTCGACAAGCGATTATTATACCGTGTTGAAAACCGACAAAGCCAGCCTTGCATCCAATAACGGAACGGCGAATATGCGCATAGCGTTCCACGTCATGGCGACATCCGATCGCCAGACAGGTATTTTAGACCTTCATGCTGCACGTAACAATGATGAGATATCATATGAACTGCACGTCTCGGGCACGTCACCGATATACAAAATGCGGATATTGGTGCCGAAGACGGATCCGGACAGCCAGATCGAGTTGCAGTGGGCAGTGCTCGATGCAACCGGTCAGATAACCCTTTCGGTCTTGGAATCGGACGTGGCATATACCGTGTATGAGTCACCGACCGTGAGCACATACAACTCGAACTATCACTATTGCACGGATGCCATCACCCCAGACTCCGGATGCCATATAATGTCCGGTGACCTTGAGGTGGATGAGCTTCACGGTAAGGCTGACGAGGCTTGGAACACCATATCGGGAGACGGGTATTCGGCGGGTGAGGCGAGTTACTATGGCACCCTGCTGGCGGTGGCAAGCGACGGAAAACTGTGGAAACTCAGGGGTTCCGCCAAGTCGACGTTCAAACTGCCGTTGACGGCGGGAGTAAGTCCCGTGTCGCAGACCGCAGGCACATCCACCGCGGTGCTGGACTACTCGGAGCGCAACCTCAGCCTGGGCGTGCTTACGAACGCAACCACACAGGGGGCGGCGTTCTCGATAGCGAACAGAACCTCGGCAGGGGCGGCAACATCGGCATGGACGGTGGGCGACAGTGTATTCGTCGAGGGAAACATAGATTCGAACGGCTACTTCGTACCGAGCGGATATATCAGGAACGTCATGCTCCCGGGATATACGTCAATCTGCATAGGCAGAGTGCATAAGACAGGGTACTGGACACCGATGATGCAGAACCTTACCGCATACACGCTCGACTCCGACGGGAAGATCGTCAAAGTGGACGGTGCGCCCACGGGCGGTACGGATGTTACATACACCGCAACACAGACATCGGGTGCGGAGATAGGCAAACTAACGATCAACGGAACGGCGACCACACTGTACGCGCCGGAATTATCATTGGAAATGAACGACGTAACTCTATTGGACTGGGAGGACTGAAAACATGGCAGATACATTGGACGGCACGGTAACCACAGGCGAAGTGACATATCAGTGCTATTCGACAGGCGACGGTACATTTTACGCAAATGTGTACAGCATAACGAATAACGCATTGACAACATACACATCATTGACGATAGCATCATCGGTGACCTACAACAGCACTACCTACACCGTCACCAAAATGGCTACAAGCTCATTGTTCGGAAACAACAAAACAATCAAAGATGTCACGATACCGAGTACAGTCACGTATATGGTATATCCATTCAAATCATCCCACAACATTCAGAACATCAACGTCGATTCGGGCAATACAACCTACTGTTCCGTCAATGGAGTTCTCCTCAATAAAGCGAAAACACGTTTGGTAGCATTCCCAGGCGGAAGAACGGTTTGTAATAAGGATGACATCCCATCGACCGTCACCCAAATCTATGCAAATGCGTTCTATGATTCGGACTTATTCGAAATCCATATCCCAGACACCGTCACCAGCATAAGTGTCTATTCGCTGGCATATTGTGAGAATCTGAGGCATATCGAATTACCCTCATCGATAACATCCATACCCACCTATTGTTGTGGACATAATCCCATATTGGAATCCGTCACCATCCCAGATAAAGTCACGACAATCGATTATAATGCATTCTATGGTTGCACCTCGATGTCAAAAGTCATCCTCGGAGCCAAGGTCGCAACCATCAATTCGTATGCGTTCCAGGAATGCACCAATCTCAAAACCGTCTATAACCTATCCTCATTGACCATCACCAAAGGAGCCACCACCAACGGATATGTCGGGTATTATGCGGACAATATCTACACGACAGCCCCATCCCCAATATCCAAACTGACCGACGGTGACACCCCTATCCAAGTGGACAGTGCGATACGTGACGGTAACGGCAGACGCATATCCTCCACCTATGCGACGAATGCCTATGTATCCGAGGTCAAGGATGGATTAACCGATGGTTCGGTGACCCAGATAGGTACGGCTACGGTAGGTTCGACGGCTAAACCGATATATCTGGTAGCTGGGAAGCCAGCGACAATATCGGCAACGGTCGGAGGTGTTGCGACACCTGTCTATCTCAATGCAGGAACCATAACCAAATGTTCGTCCACGGTAGGTTCAGGCACCAAACCAGTCTATATGTCGGCTGGAACAATCACCCCCTCGGCATCATCGGTAGGTTCGACGACGAAGCCAGTCTATATGTCCGCTGGAAACATCACAGCATGTTCTGGTACCGTCGGTTCTGGAACCCAACCTACCTATATGTCCGCAGGGACAATCACGGCAAGCACAAGCAACGTCGGAGGCACATCCAACCCGATGTATCTCAAAGCAGGCGTGATGACAGCCTGTTCGGACACGGTAGGTTCGGCAACACAGCCAGTATACCTCAATGCAGGAACCGTCACCAAGACCTCATGTACATTGGCTACGTCCGTTCCGTCGGGAGCTGTCTTCACCGACACCAAGAACACCGCAGGTAGCACCAATTCCACGTCGAAGCTCTTTTTGGTAGGTGCAACGTCTCAGGGAGCCAATCCACAGACGTATTCCAACGCATCGGTATATGCCACCAACGGCACGTTGTACGCCACGAAATATACGGGAGGCACGGCAACCACCTCAGCGAGCGGTTTGATGTCGGCATCGGATAAGGTGAAGTTGGATGGTATAGAAACATCTGCCAAAACGGTTACAACGAAGTACTCGAGTGGAACGAATGCCGATACATCGAGTACGTATATATATGCAAACGGAGTCATAATCGGTTCGCTGAAAATCGTATGGGCAAGCGGTAATGGGTATAGGAATGCCACAAAGATGCAATGTACGGTCAAATACCCATTCTCGTTCAATAACCTCTTTTACGGTTGTGGGGTGTCATTGGTTGACCAATATGACCATGATTTATGGTCATACCAGATACGTATCAAAAAGGATACTATGCAAGCCATCATTTACCCTGATAAGGGAGACGGAGGTACGCTCAATCAGGATATGCAATGGTCATTCATTGCAATAGGATTCTAATCACGATGGATAATAGTCCTTCCAGCCAGACCATGTCGATGTATCGAAGTTATACACGTTGCTCCATGTCCTGCCTGGTACTGGATAGGCTTCGAGCAGTTCGACTATGACCTTGGCATGGGTTGTACCTATCCCAGCATCCGAGGATGTCCAATAGCAACGCCTGATACCGTAGAACGCCCCAGAACTTATCGGGCTGTTGCTCAGCGACGATGCGGACTCCGCACCGAAGTGAGCCAAATCCATATTCGATGCTGTCGGTGTGGTTATATCGATATTCAGTAAGTTTGTGATGCGGTTCTGAGCGGATTCCGTCGCCTCGTTGATACCGAGCCTTTCCAACTTCACCTTATCCGATGCCGACATCAAACCGCTCGCTGAGGTGGTTGCCGTGCCTCCCGT
>CAVICI010000003.1:0-80177 GCA_963640995.1 Dialister hominis
TCTATTCCGTGTACGCCCTCGAATGCAGGGTCATCATCCAGCCAAGTTGCATTGACGCTGATCGGAATCGTCAGATTCTTGATCGTGCATTTGTAGAACGAGTTTCCGCTTTGGAAGGAGGCGAGGGTGTTCGGAAGGACTAAATTCTCGATGTTAGAATAGCCGAACGTTTTTTCTCCTATGCTGACGATGCCTTCTTCAAAGATGACGGTCTTAAGATTCGGTGCACGGCCATCGTTCCAAGGACAGCGCCCATAAAGACTCTCGTATATGGTACCCAGTCCGGTACCTTTGGTGAACGTCACCTTTTCTAGATTAGAGTAGATTGTATCATACTCGAACGGAGCCATCGAAGTCCAGCCATCGCCAACATCTGTGTCGACATTGAGACTTACCGGGACGCTGAGTTCTTTGAGATTGCAGCCCCGGAACATGCAGTCTCCCAAGTTCTTGACGCTGTCTGTGATGATGATCGTCTTTGGAACATCAGAATACATGTTCCAGGGCGTCACATGCGTATTGCACGGTCCAAAGAAATCCATGTAATTGAACGCAGTTCCGGTTCCGTTGGTGAAGGTCACCTTCTCAATGGCTGTGCAGCCGTTGAATGCCGGATAGTTCACGTCGCCATAGGAGTTCAGGCTCACGGGAATGGTCAGATCGGTCAGTTTCTTGCAGTCTTTGAAACAGTGGCTCCCAAGGTGAACAACGCTATCGGGGATCACTATCGAAGTTATGTACAGGTCGCGTAACGCATCGCCTCCGATGCTTTTGACTCCGTCAGCGAAATTAATTTCTTTGAGGGCATCTCTGCTCTGATACCAGGGGGTGTTCTGATGCCAATTGCCGAGTTTTTCATCGCTCGAGCCATAGTAATATCCACAGCCTTCATTTCCGGCGGTGAAATTGACCTTTTCGATGTTGTAGCAGACGGCGAATGCAGGATACATGTCGGAGACCACGCTGTTCAGCGCGATGGGGATGGTGAGCTCCTTGACCTGTCTGCACATGAGGAACGACCATTCGCCGAGTCTCGTGATATCGTCGCCTATGACGATCTTGGTTATATCGTCACGGCTCTCGAACCACGGCGCACGGACGGAAATGTACGAATACATCTCGCCGGAACCTGTTATCTCCAGGGTGCCGTCCGAATAAAGGTTGTATGCAGCATTCGGCCCGCATTGGCCGCTATCGATGATCTGTGCCGATGACGCATCCGTTTCTGTGTGGAGTGCGAACAGTATCGCCATGGCAGATACAGCGAGCACTATGGCCATCAGAAACGTTCCGATCTTCATCGAACTGTCAGATGTGACATTGCGATTGATGATATCACTCTCCGAGGGATTTTTCTGAACCTCCCGATGCCATTAGAGCCGGCATCGGCGGGTTAGACGCATATGTAAGCACTTAATCGATTGCAGGCTATATACGGGATTCTAAAAACCTATTTAAACTAGGAAATAGGACAAGCTGCTTCAACAAGATTTGTCGGAGCTCTAACACGCTGTAATGCGGTATGCGCCATCTCGGGCAAGGGGCCTGTCTTCAGACGGCAGGCTCCCATGCGCCATTCCCGGTGATCCGAGGATCCGATTGCATCGGCGCTCCATCGATCGGCTCCATTCCGGGAACAGGCCGTCCAGGGACACGAGCTCCAGATCGCTCCTCGATTCCGCTATGTCCATGAGCTCCTCCGTGAACCCGCTACCGGAGAATATCATGAGCCTGACGTTGTTGTATCCCTTCACGAACCCGGAACGGAACTCCAGCTCCTCCAGCGCCGTGATGCCGGTCTTGCGGTTCCTGAACTTGCATTCAGCCAGTATCGCACAGATCTCCCTGCCGTCCGCGACCTCCGCGACGATGTCGATGTCCGACGTCTCGCCGTCGGTCCATCCCCACCATTTCCCGATCTTCTTGCAGAGGAACCTGTTCCTGATGTAGTCGGCGCACACGTCCTCGAACCTGAACCCCAAGAACGTGGATATATCTTCGTTCATGGCATCGCAGGCCCTGTCCCTGTCGGGCGAAGATGCGATGTCCAGGTTGCGGTACAGGACCATATGCCAGAATCCGACCAGAGGGTCCTTTATCCTGTATATCGCCGTCTTCCTGTCGGAATTGGCCATGGGGTTGACGCGCTCGACGATGTCCAGCTCTTCCATCTGCCTGATGTACCTTCCGCAGATGGCCCTTGACAATCCTTCCTTCTCGGCGATCCTCTTGACGTCGGTGCGCCCTTGGGCGATGTCCAGGAGGATGGCCTCGATCGTGGGGAGGGGGCTCAGCTCCAGCGACACCATGTTGACCGCCTCTTCGGCAAGGGGCGCATTGGACCCGAGCATGCGGTTGACGACTGCTTCCCTGAACGTCTTGTCCTGGACGATCTCGTGGTATGCCGGGTATCCTCCCAATATCATGTAGGTTCTCAGAGCATCCGGGCGGGCCATCTCCGGATGCATCCTCTCGCACTGCCAGTAGTGCAGCTGCCTCACGTGTATGCGGTTGATGAACCTCCCGTAAAGGGGCCTGTCCTCGCTCTCGATCTCCTTCCTTATCTTGGACACGGCAGAGCTGCACACGACAAGCATGGAATCGCTATCCCTCAGGGAATGGTCGATGAAGTGCTGCAGCTCGGAGGACACGTGGGGCGCCGTATCGACGAGATAGGACAGCTCGTCCATGAAGATCACGATGTCGTCTTCGGCTATGATCCCGGAAAGAGCATCGAGGGCCTGCTGGAACGTCGTGAGCCCGGAAGCGCTGCGGTTCATGTAGCGGGCCATCGCCAAGTCCATGAGAGCGGCGTTGTTCTCCTCGGTGTTGCTGGTGAACGAGAACCGGATGTGCTTCTTGCCGGTGCAGAACCTGTCTACAAGCGTGGTCTTGCCGATCCTCCTCCTGCCGTAGACCGCACAGGTCTTGGGAGGCCTTCCGGACCATATCCCCTCCAGGATTCTCAGCTCATCATCCCTTCCGACGAACATGAATAGTGCGATGGCGCGAAGGTACTTGATTGTTGTCATTAAGTAAACTGATTTGTTTCTGATTTATTTTTGTAAACATTGTTGTTTACAATCATTTAAACGGATATTCCTGTTCATCGATCGACAGCCGTTTCGCGAAGTGGCTCGCAGACCCGGAGAACCAAGAGGCCTTCGACTCCATGACAGACAAAGAGAAGACCTGGCGCACGAACAAGGATGGGTTCTTCGTGCTGGTGTCCAACATAGAAGACGAGCCGGACAAGATGCTGGACAGGTACTTCGGGAGGATGGATATCGAGGTCGCGTTCAAGACCATCAAGGAGCATCTGGAGCTCCTCCCGCTGTGCAAATGGACAGATACGACGGTCAAGATCCTGTGCGACGTCATCGCTCGCATATGCTATTCGGAGCTCAGGTCATGCGCCCTGAAGGCGAACATGTCCGTCACGGAGATGCTGGGCGTGGGCTGTCGTGCCTCAGAACAGATAAGGGATTCGTGGTCGTGGACCAGCCTAACCGTCAGGCGAAGGCCACATACGCAGCCTGCGGATTAGCCGTCCCTTCCAACTTCTCCCTGGAGACTATGCGATTGAGATGGGGCTGCGACGCAGTCACACATTTGCTCGCATCGTAGGCTCAACAACATCTTAACAGCCTCTTAACAAAGCAATTCTAGCCTGAGTGAAAAAATTGTTTTTCATGAGTTAAGTTTAAATATAATATTTGAAAAATAATTGATTCGTTGAGAAAACAATCATTTTAATTGAGAGATTTCACTTAATCAGAACTTAACTGGAAACGGATCCTCTGCTCATCTGAACTTTACAAAGGGCTTAATTGTAAGCCGAATGCCATGCAGAATGCGAGTCTGAAGTATATACAGGCCAGCTGGTCATTCCAATCGGCCTTGCAGAGGATGTTCTGACCATTCCAACACGTATCGTAGATTGATTTGCCCTCTAATCCGCCTCTTGTCTTTAGTGAAGCTTGCTGTCCGATGTGGCAGGTCTACAGAATTTCTTCGATGGAGTCAGAATTGGGAATAAGTGGCGGGCCTGAAGGGATTCGAACCCTTGGCCGTTCGATTAAGAGTCGAACGCTCTACCTAGCTGAGCTACAGGCCCCGACGAAATCCCTTGAAGTCCCAGTGATATTTAAGATTTTCTGAATGGCCTCTTTTGATCCGCCTCTGGCCGGCGTGCGCTGGCCATATGGGAAACGAATATATGCGCGTAGGACGGATACCCTGTCGATGTCTAAGCTGAAGGTAAGGGATCTGATGACCACTCAGGTGGTGACGCTGAAACCCGATGACACTGTCAAGAAGGCCGTTATCAAGTTCGCCCTTGACAACATATCGGGGGCGCCCGTTGTGGATAACAGGAACCATCTCCTCGGCATTCTGAGCGAGAACGACATCCTGAACCTCATCCTGGAGTACCAGGACAAGCTCGGGAAGGAGAACCCGGACGACATCATGCTCAACTACCCCATGGATTCCGCCATGGAGGACGGGAAGCTGAAGTCCATCTCCGACGAGATCTCCAACATGGTCGTCTCCGACATCATGAAGCGCACGGTCCTCACGACCACGCCCGACACCGCCATCATGGAGGTCCTCAAGGCTATGATCGGGATGAACGTGAACCGTCTGCCCGTCATCGAGAAAGGGGTCCTTGTGGGGATAATCTCCAGGGGCGACATCATCTTCGCGCTCTACAAGAAGAAGGGATGAGGGGCATTCCGGATGCTCGAGGTCCATGTGCTGGCCAGCGGCAGCGATGGCAACTGCACCGTCATAGAATCCGACGGTGAAGCCGTGATGATAGATGCCGGCCTGAGCTGCAAGAAGATCATGGCCGCCATGGAGCAGGAAGGCGTCGATCCGAGCGTCGTCAAGGCGATACTGGTCACGCACGAGCATTCCGACCATGTCGCCGGAGTCGGGCCCATCGCCCGCAAGCTCGATGTCCCCGTGCTGTGCAACATGCAGACGATGACGCAGTTCGATCCCGGGCAGGTGGATTTCATCCCGTTCGATTCCAAGGCCAGCTTCGATGTGGGCCATATGCGCATAACTCCGCTGCCCACGTCCCACAACGCCATCGAGCCGAACGCGTTCCTCACGCAGGTCGACGGCATGAGCGCTCTCCTGGCCACCGACACCGGGAAGCTGACCTTCCAGATCGAGGCCGCCCTTAAGATGGCGGACATCGCCGTGATAGAGTCGAACTACGACCAGGACATGCTGGTCAACGGCCCTTACGCCCCGAGCCTGAAGAGGCTCATCGGGAGCGACCAGGGGCATCTGTCCAACGTGGACTGCGGGAACGCCATCCGCAGGACGATCACCGATTCCCGCAGGCAGCTCTTCCTGGCCCACCTTTCCAAGACCAACAACATCCCGGACCTGGCCCGCGAGACCGTCTCGGAGATAACCGGGATCAGGAGGCTGAACATAGACTGCCTCGAGTTCCCGGGCGACACCCGCACGCTCAGGGCGTAGGCCTGACGTTGCAGGCCTTCCCGGTGCTGACCAGGGGCTCGGCGAGCACCTTGGGCATCGTTATTATGTCTTCCTTGCAGAGGATGTAGTCGCGCTCCGGGCCGGCGAAGGCCGGCAGGTCCTCCAGGATCCTTATCAGCACCGGCGCGAGGTCGGACGTTTCTTCAGAGGGGGCTTCCTCATGGGCCGGGGCGGGCTCCGGCACATGAACGGGCTCCGGCTCAGGCTCGGGGGCAGGTTCCGGAGAGGGCTTGCCGGGCTCCTCCTCAATCACGGCCTCCAGCTCCTCCGGGATCGGCTGGTCGTCGAAAGGCTCGTCGAAGCCCTCGTCGAACACCGGCGGCTCTTCCGTTGCGGGAGGCGCTCCGGGCTCGGCCGGCTTCTCCTCCGCGACAGGCTTCCCGGGCTCGTCGATGCGGGTGTCCACGGTCTTCTTCTTTCCCCTGAGCGCATCCACTTCGCAGATGTGCTTCTTGGTGAGCTCGAGGACTGCGTCGTAGTAGTCCTTCTCTTCCGGGGTCAGGACATCCAGCGCGTTCTTGCTGCCAGTGGCGCTGCGGAGCGCCATGCCGCAGATCTTCTGCGTCCTGATGCGGATGACCTCCTTGGCCATCCTCTCGGCGTTCTTCTTGCGCGCTTCGGCGCCCTCGCAGATGATCGACTCGACGTCGATGGCCGCCTGGCGCTCGTACTCCTGGCGCAGCTGCATGAGAAGGCTGGCCAGCGCTCTGAACAGATCCTTGCGGGCCTCGGTGACGGAGCTGCTCTTCATCTCCATCCTGTACAGCTCCGACAGCTCGTCGAATGTCATAGGCGCGTTCGCCGGATTGCTCATCGGGACTCCAATGGATGTTCAGTAGATAATCCCATCGTCAACGGCTTATCCGACCTCCGCGATGGGCCTGCATGAAGGTTTCGGACGTCTGCCGGGCCAGGAAGGGGGCGGTGGAGGTCGATGTGTCCGTGTCTCCGCGCTCCAGCCGCTCTGGGCCGGACGGGTTCGACGAATGGAGGCGCAGGATGATCGTCCGCGTGAAGGCCCCTCCGCTGGACGGGCGGGCCAACAGGGAGGTGGCGGCGCTATTCTCGGACCTCTCCGGGTCCAAGGCGGAGGTGACGTCCGGCCAGACGTCCAGGCAGAAGACCGTCACGGTGTACGGCGACGAGGCCGAGATCATGCGCAGGCTGGAGGAGTCGGTCGATGGACGACGCCGAGCGCCTGGAGCTGCTGGAGTCCCTGATAGGGGAGCTGAACGCCATGGCCGGGAAGTGCATCATCCTGGTGGAGGGCGCGAACGATGTCGCATCCCTCGAGGACGCGGGCGTGGCCGGGACGTTCCGCTGCGTCCAGAGCACCGGAGGGCCGGTGCGGGCCGCGGAGCATGTCTGGCATTCCGGCAGGGACGCCGTCATCCTGACCGACTGGGACCGCAGGGGCGACAGCCTGGCGGAAGCACTCGCGGAGAACCTCGCGTCCCTGGACGTTCGCTTCGACACAGGCATCAGGAAGAGGATGGCGTCCGTCTGCAGGCCGTTCTGCAAGGATGTGGAGTCGGTGCATTCCGTGAAGCGGATGCTCGAATCCAGGGCATCCTATTAAGTCGGTACGGGGATGCAGGTCCCTGGATGAACGGCCGTTTGATTGTATTCGAGGGAATCGACGGGGTCGGCAAGACCACTGTCTGCAGGAAGGCCGCGGAAGCGCTGGAAGCCCGCGGGATGGAGGTAGAGGTCACAGCCGAGCCCACGCACGAGGGCATCGGCGCGTTCATACGCTCCGGCGATGCAGGGAAGATATCGCAGCGCACCGAAGCCCTCCTGTTCGTCGCGGACCGCAACGACCATACCGAGAAGATGTGCAGGTCCCGCGATGCCGGCAAGGTGGTCCTGTGCGACCGCTACTTCGCATCGACGGTGGCATACCAGTCGGCGAAGCTCGACGGCGACTCCACCGACCGCGGATGGCTCTTGGAGATCAACAGGCCGTTCGCCGGCGTCCCCGATGCGGTCATACTGCTGGACATGGACCCCGAGAAGAGCCTGGACAGGGTGTCCTCGAGAGGGGAGGCCGAGAGCAAGTTCGAGAGCCTGGAGTTCCTGCGGCAGGTGCGCAGGGAGTACCTCAGGCTCGCCGGCGATTTCGGATTCTGCAAGGTAGATGCTTCGGCCGGGCCCGATGCGGTGCTCGCCGAGGTCATGAAGATCATAGACGAGGTTGTTTGAGATGCATCCGTCAGAGGAGATATACTGCGAGAAGAGCACCAAGCTCAGGGGAAAGACCATCGTGATGGGGATCACGGGGAGCATCGCCGCCGTGGAGTGCTTCGCGACCATCAGGGAGCTCATCAGGCACGGCGCGGAGGTGTACCCGGTGATGACGCCGGAGGCTCAGAAGCTCGTGACCCCCGATGCGCTGGAGTTCGCCAGCGGGCACAGGCCGGTCACCGACCTGACCGGCAGGACGGAGCACATCACGCTGATGGCCAAGAGGTCCGCCGACCTTCTGCTCATCTACCCCGCCACGGCCAACACAATATCCAAGATCGCCAACGGCATCGACGACACGCCCGTGACGTCGATGGCCACTGTGGCCATGGGGTCCGGCATCCCGATGGCCATCGCCCCCGCGATGCACGATTCCATGTTCTGCAATCCTGCGGTGAAGGCCAACCTGGAGAAGCTGGCCTCCTGGGGGGTGTCCCTCATCGGCCCCCGCAGCGACGGGGTCCGCGCCAAAGTGGCTTCCAAGGACGAGGTCGTGGCATGGACGTTCAGGGTGCTGTCGAGGAACCTCTTCCACGGCAGGAAGCTGCTCGTCGTGGGCGGCAGGAGCGAGGAGCCGATAGACTCCATGAGGATCATAACCAACAGGTCCACTGGCATGATGGCCGTGGAGCTGGCCAAGCGCGCTTTCGAGAGGGGCGCCGACGTGGAGCTGTGGATGGGCGGATGCAACGTGGAGCTCCCCGACTACATCCCGACCCGCAGGTACGCGTCCGTGAAGGACCTGGTCTCGATGGTCGGCTCGATCGACCACGACGTCGTCCTGGTCCCCGCGGCCCTGGCCGATTTCACGCCGCACGAGATCGCGGAGGGGAAGATCCCCAGCGACAGCGGGTTCAGCCTGGACCTGGACTCGGTCCCGAAGGTGCTGCCCATGATCCGCGCCAAGTGCCCCGTGGTCATAGGGTTCAAGGCGGAGTCCGGGCTCTCGAAGCACGGCCTGGCGGAGAAGGCCAGGTCCCGCCTGGAGGAATACGGGCTGTCGGCCGTGGTGGCCAACGACATCGACGTCGTGGGGAGGACATCGTCCTCGGCCATCCTGGTCACCAAGGGCGAGTCGAAGGACATCTCCGGGACCAAGGCCGAAGTGTCGGATGCGGTCCTGGACTTCTGCGTGAAGTGCCTCCGATGCCGGATACGATGATCTCCGCGTTCTGCCCCGGCCACATCTCCTGCGTCTTCCAGCCCATGTCGTCCTTCGACGGCCTGAGCACGGGCTCCAGGGGGATCGGCATACGCCTGGACAGGGGATGCACCGCCAGCGTGGAGGAGAGGGACGACGGCGTGGTGAACATCTTCCTCGACGGGAGCCAGTCCGTGGCCCACATAACCAGGATGGCCGTTGAGTCCCTGGCCCCGGGCCAGGGGATGGACGTCCGCATAGAGAACGACCTGCCCGTGAGCCAGGGCTTCGGGATGAGCGCCGCCGGCGCCATCGCCGCGGCGGTATGCGTCGCGGACCTGCACGGGATCCCGAGGACGGACGCCTTCAAGGCCGCGCATTGCGCCGAGGTCATGGGCGGCGGGGGCCTGGGCGACGTGGCCGCGATAGTGGCCGGCCTGGACATCCCCATCAGGACGCTCCCGGGGATGCCTCCGCTGGGGAAGGTCGCCAACGCCCGCTTCAGGATCGACCATCTCACGCTGGGGGTCATCGGAGGGCAGATGAGGACCGACTCCGTCCTCGGCAGCCCCTCGGCGGTGGCGAAGATACGCGATGCGGCCACGGCGGCCATGGACCTGTTCCTGAAGGACCCCTCTTACGAGAGCCTCTTCGCCGCATCCAACATGTTCTCGTCGGAGTCCGGCCTGGAGACGCCCGCGATCCGCCGCGCGATAGTCGGGCTCAACGACCGCGGATACGGGGCGGGCATGTGCATGCTGGGCAACAGCATCTTCACCGATGCCCCCGAGGACGTGGTCCGGTCGGTCCTGGGCCGCGGCCACGTGAGGACCTACAGGTGCGCTTCCAGCAGGAAGGAGATCGTCACTCGTAGAGCGTGAACAGGACATCGTCCCCGTCCACGTCGAAGAGCCCGATCCTGGCGCCGCAGTCTAGCCATGCGTGCGCATAGTTCACCGCCGCGAATGCTGTGACGATGTCGCCGGAGTCCCTGAAGTGCTTGGCATCGGCGTAGTAGCAGTTGGCCATCTCGAGGAAGCTGTCGGCCAGCCTGCGGCCGTAGGACTTCTCCGGAGCGGCGACCTTGATCTTCGCCAGCGCCCTGGCCGTGATGTCCAGGTACTTCTCGATGCGCTCGTCCGTGACTGTGCTCAGCTTCTCTGCCATGGCGGGCCCATCCCCGTTCCACGATAATTGGGTTGCGGGCGCCCGCGCGATAGTGTAATAAGCAACAGGCGTTTAACATCGGATCATGATAATCGTAGGCGGGTCGTCATCCAGGGACCTGGCCAAGGAGATGGCCTCGATACTGGATTGCGCATACATTCAGGCTGCTTCCACAAAGTTCCCCGACGGGGAGTGCTACACCAGGATCGACGTGGAGTCGCTGGACGACGACGTGGTCATCGTCCAGAACACGTACCCCAACGACAACCTGATCGAGATGTTCCTCCTCCAGGACGCCGTCAAGAGGCTCGGCGCCAAGACCATCACCCTGGTCATCCCCTACTTCGGGTACGCCAGGCAGGACCGCGTCTTCAAGCCCGGAGAGCCCGAGTCCGCCAAGGTCATGTGCAAGCACCTGGGCCTGCTCTGCGACAGGGTCATCACCATCGACATCCACAAGGAGGCCGTCCTGGACTACTTCAGCTGCCCCCACATGGACCTGAAGGCCGCCGCCGTCATCGCCGACTACTTCAAGGACAAGAAAATCGACCTGGTCCTCTCCCCCGACATCGGGGCCGCGGGCCGCGCCAAGGATGTTGGCGAGAGGATGGGCCTGCCCTACGACCACCTGGAGAAGACCCGCCTGTCCGGAGTGGACGTCCGCATAGCCCCCGCCAAGATGGACTGCACCGGGAAGAGCGTCCTCATCGTGGACGACATGATCTCCACCGGAGGCACCATCATCGCCGCCGCCCAGGCCCTCAGAGAGGCCGGAGCGGTCAGCGTTTCCGTCGCGTGCACACACGGCGTGTTCGTGAACAACGCCATCGAGAGGCTCACCGGCAGCTCCCTGGACTCCGTCCTGTGCTGCAACACCCTCGAGAACGAGGTGTCCCACATCTCCGTGGCAGGCATCATCTGCGAAGCCGTCAGGAGGAACTGATCCTATGCCTATGAAAGAGGACGACTTCGCCGACTGGTACCTGGACATCGTCGAGAAGGCCAACCTCTCCGACAAGAGGTACCCGATCAAGGGGATGAACGTCTGGACCCCCTACGGGTGGAAGATCATGAGGCAGATCGACACCTACATCCGCCAGGAGTTCGACGCCACGGACCACGACGAGGTCTGCTTCCCCCTGATGATCCCGGAGACCGAGTTCGCCAAGGAGAAAGACCACATCAAGGGCTTCGACGAGGAGGTCTACTGGGTCACCCACGCCGGCCTCAACGAGCTCGATGTCAGGCTCGTGGTCAGGCCCACCTCCGAGACGGCCATGTACCCCATGTTCTCCCTTTGGGTCAGGTCGCACCAGGACCTTCCGCTGAAGACCTATCAGATTGTCAACACGTTCAGGTACGAGACCAAGCAGACCCGCCCGTTCATAAGGGTCAGGGAGATCCACTTCTTCGAGTCCCACACCTGCCACGTGTCCGAGGAGGACGCGCAGGGCCAGATCGAGGAAGACATCCAGATCCTCGAGAGGATCGCCAGGGCCATCTGCCTTCCGTACATGCTCTGCATACGCACCGAGTGGGACAAGTTCCCCGGCGCGCACTACACCGTCGGGATAGACACGTCCATGCCCAACGGGAGGACGCTCCAGATGGGGTCCATCCACCATTACAGGACGAACTTCTCCATCCCCTACAACATCACCTACGAGGACGAGAACGGGGAGCACAAGCACGTCCACCAGACGACTTTCGGGATGAGCGAGCGCCTCGTGGGAGCATTAATCGGAGTGCACGGGGACGACCAGGGCCTTGTGATGCCTCCCGGCATCGCCCCGTTCCAGTGCGTCGTCATCCCGATCTTCAAGAAGGACAACGCCGAGCAGGTGAACGCCGCCTGCGCCGAGATGGTCAAGGTCCTGAAGGACGCCGGCATCAGGGTCAAGCTGGACGACAGCGACGCCCGCCCCGGAGCGAAGTACTACGAGTGGGAGATGAAGGGGGTCCCCCTGAGGCTCGAGCTCGGAGGAAGGGACATCGAGAACGGAGTCGTCGCCTTCGCCAGGAGGGACACCGGAGAGAAGGGCTCCATCGCCCTCGAGTCCCTCGTGCCCGGGATCAGGATGCTCCTGGACGACATCTCCGAGAACATGTACAGGAAAGCATGCGAGGTGCAGAAGTCCAGGATCCAGGACATCGACTCCATGGAGGGCATCCCCCAGGACAAGATCCTCAGGCTCGGATGGTGCGGATGCGAGGAGTGCGGCCACAAGTTCGAGGACACGACCGAGTTCAAGATCCTCGGAAGGCCCTACCACCCCGAGCCCTACTCGGGCAAGTGCATCATCTGTGGCAAGCCGGTCGACAAGGCCGCCTATGCCGCGCACACGATGTGAAACCTCGGGGGAGCAATCCCCCTTTCTCTTTCTCTTTCTCTTTCTCTTTCTCATTGTTCGTTCGTAAAGAACTCGGAATCCGTGTATCCAAAGCGGAAAAAGAAGTCTGAATCCGTGTATTGAATGGCTGAAAAGAACTCGGAATCCGTGTATCCAAAGCGGAAAAAGAAGTCTGAATCCGTGTAAGTTAGTGGCAAAAAGAAGTCTGAATCCGTGTAAGTTAGTGGCAAAAAGAAGTCTGAATCCGTGCAATCTAAATATGGCCAGATTATTCCATTATTCATGGGAGTCGAACTGAAGAGAAAAGCATACCAAAAATTGCTTGATTGGAAGAAGGAGAGCAACGGCAGATCGGCATTGCTAATCAATGGTATGCGCCGTGTGGGAAAGAGCCATCTGGTGAAACTATTTGGCAAAAATGAGTATAGAAGTTGCCTGGTGGTAGACTTCTCCACTTTGGATCCAGAACTTCTCGACATATTCTATAGGCACTCGTACGATTTGGACATCTTTTTCGAGAAGCTCTCTACCTTTCACGGAGTCAGGCTTTATGTCCGTGACAGTCTCGTGATCTTCGACGAAGTGCAGATGTATCCGCGTGCAAGGCAGATGATCAAAAGGCTGGTTGAAGATGGGCGTTTCGACTACATTGAGACAGGCTCATTGTTATCAATAAAAGCCAACGTTCAAGATATATTGCTCCCGTCTGAAGAAGAAGGATTCGATCTTTATCCCTTGGATTTTGAAGAGTTCCTCTGGGCCATGGGGAACGAGACGGCTGGGCCGTACATGCGCAAATGTCTCGAAGAACTACGTCCGTTGGATGTCGGGCCTCATAAGATGCTAATGAACCAGTTCCGGAGATACATGCTAGTTGGGGGGATGCCCAGCGCGGTTTCAACATTTGTGGAAACCAAGAGCTTCGAGGATGCTGAAAAGGAGAAGAGGAAGATTCTCAAGATTTATCGGAACGACATAGGGAAATTCGCAGGAGACTACAAAGGATCTGTAGACCATGTCTTTGAGAGCATCCCAGGCCAGTTGAACAAGAAAGAGAAAAGGTTTCTTCTGTCCAGTATAAGCAAGGATGCACGTACGCGCCAGTACGAAGATGCGTTCATGTGGATTGTTGATGCGATGGTTGCGAACATATGTATCAATGCCACTGATCCGACCGCAGGTCTGTCTATGAGCGAGGACTCATCGACGATGAAGCTGTATCTGGCCGACACGGGTTTGTTAGTGACTATGGCCATGGACATGGGCGTTGCGACTGAAGAGGATATTTACAAAGGCCTCCTACTGGACAAAATCAGCATCAATGAGGGCATGTTCGCAGAGAACATCACTGCCCAGGCTCTGCGCTCGACCGGCAAGAAGCTGTTCTTCTACTCGCGCTATGCGAAGCGGGCAGAGGACGGGTCCGTGAAAGGCCAAACACTTGAGATAGACTTCCTGATCCGCAAAGGACGGGACATCTGCCCGATTGAGGTCAAATCTTCGAAGTGGGTCAGGCACGACTCTCTCGACAGGTTCAATGCGATGTTCAAGAAGCGTCTGGGGAAGTCCTACATCCTGTGCACCAAGGACCTCTCGGTCGAAGGGAACATGGTCTTCCTGCCATTGTACATGGCATTCCTCTTGTGACTCGTCATCCAGACTTCTGCAGCAGGGCCTTCGACTCCCTGTATATCTCATCCATGGGCCACGTGTCGATGTAGTCCGGCGACGCCTGCAGGATCCTGAAGTGCATGTAGTCGGCGAAATCCTTCGTGGCCTCGTCGAACTCCTTCCTGTCCTCCAGGCCTGTGTCGATCTGCACCACGGATGTGTAGCCGCACATCTCCAGGATCTCCTTGATGGTCTCCTTGGACTTGCCGGTCACGCCCTTCATCATGTCGGATGCGCCGATGAAGTCCTCCCAGTTCGTCGCCACGGCAGGAGTGAACAGCATCACGCCGGTGAACTCCTTGATGAGCCTTTGGTATCCTTTCAGCCCTCCGACGGCCACGCCTATGCAGTCGTCGCAGACCCTTCCTTCCCGGTCCCTGAACGTCGTCACGGGGTAGATCAGCTCCTTCTCCGCCCATTTGGAGATGTCCCATCCGTAGTTGCCGCACATGCCGTAGTAGAGGGCGCATGCGTCTACCCTCCCCTGCATCATGATCAGCTCGTCCTGGATGAAGGCCATCAGGTCCTTGGGCTCCGCGTGGAGGCCGAGGTCGTTCATCCTGATCACCACCTTGAACCGGCCGTCCCTCAGGGAACCGCCGTTCAGGAAGGTCCACTCGTCCATCACCGTGTACTTCAGCCCGCAGGCGTCCATCTTGCGCCTGAGGCTCTTGTTCGGCTCGGTGTCTATGACGATGATGTCCTTCTCTTCCGGGTCTGCATGCAGGCTGTGGATCAGCTCGTCCTCCAGCATGGGGCAGGCCACTGCGGCCAGCACCCCTTCGGTCCTCGGCCCCTGTCCATCCATAATGTCGTTTCCTCCTTTCCGTGCCCGCGAAGGCGCAGCAACGCTTCATGATTCCGACGGCAAGCGATATAACCTTTGGCTTGTTGACTTCGTGCATGGCATTCGCAGAGGGGGAGACGGTCTTCCTGGAGGATTCTAACGGCAAGCGCCTGTTCGTGAAGGTCGACTACGGGATGGTCAAGGTCCCTTCGCTCGGAGCCATAGACGGCTCCCGCTTCAAGGACCTGGACGACGGGGACAGGCTGACCATCGTGGGCAGGAGCTACACGGTGTTCCGCCCGGGGGTCCTGGAGCTAATGGGCTCCCTGGACCGCGGAGCGCAGATCATCTCGTCCAAGGACGCCGCGACGATCCTGATGCACTGCGACATCAAGTCCGGCGACAGGGTCATCGAGGTCGGCGCCGGCTCGGGAGGGCTGACGACCGCCCTCCTGCATGCGGTCGCGCCCGGAGGGCACGTCCATACCCTGGAGCTCCGGGAGGAGTACGCCAAGAAGGTGGAGAAGAACGTGTCCCGCACAGGCCTGGACAGATATTGGTCATATTCTATAGGAGATGCGAGGGAGATGGACGCAGGCATCGGGTGGCAGGCGGACGCCCTGACCATGGACATGCCCGACCCTTGGCTGGCGCTCCCCAACCTGGAGAAGCACCTGAAGAACGGCGGCAGGGTGTGCGCATACGTCCCCAACATGAACCAGGTGGAGTCCATCGTGGTCCTGATGAGGGAATCCGGGTATGCAGACGTCTGCGCCCTGGAGAACATCCAGCGCTACCTGGAGGTCCACCCCGGAGGCGTCAGGCCGTCCTTCGACACGCTCGGCCACACGGGGTACCTTGTGTTCGGCAGGAAGAGGGCTCCGAAGGCGGAATGACCCGTTCCGGATGCGGATTCTCGCGATTTCTGTGCGGATTCCGCAGAACTTGGGAATCAAAGGGATTCGAGTTATCATTAGTATTATATAGGATGAGCTTATCCCAACTAATTACAAGCTTAAACTATCCACGGGCCTGTAGCTCAGCTAGGTAGAGCATCTGACTTTTAATCAGGTGGTCAAGGGTTCGAATCCCTTCAGGCCCGCCATGGACTTCATGAGCGATCGAACGGCGGATCAAGTATGAGGAAAGCATGCAGAGCATTTTCTCAAGAAACGATTTCCAGCTGACCGGGCTGGGCAAAAGTAGGTGAATCACTTGGCAGAAATCAACTCGTTCAATGTGCTCAAGCACGAGCTAGTGCCTGAGCACCATCTCCTGACAGAGGAGCAGGCAGAGGAAGTCCTTCACAGGAAGGGCATAACCCGCGACCAGCTTCCCAAGATCAGGAAAAGCGATCCCGGAATCAAAGTCCTGGAGAGCGTGCACGAACACCCTATAGAGGAGGGGAGCGTCGTGAAAATCGTCAGGAAGAGCGAAACCGCCCAGGAATTTGTGGCGTACAGGCTCGTAACAAGGGGGTAAGCGATTGAGGGATCTAGTCAATCTGTATTTCAACGAGCACAACACCGTGAATCACCACATATCGTCCTTCGATGATTTCCTCTCCACCAAGAACAACGTCAACAGCAGGATGCAGAGGATCGTCGACGACATCCGCGTCCCCACCGACGACGCCGAGAGGGGAGTCATCAAGCTGGACCCCGAGAGGACCGGCGGAAGGAACATTGAAATCCGCATAGGGAGGCCCAGGGACGAGGACGGGAACATCGATCCCCAGGCCAAGCCCACCATCCGCATCGAGCCTCCGAAGGTGATGGAGGCCAACGGATACAGCCACGAGCTCACTCCCATGGAGGCGAGGCTCAGGAACCTGCACTACATGTCGCCCGTGTTCGTCAGGTTCGAGGTCTACGAGGACGGCGTCGAGAAGGAGATGCCCGAAGGGGACAAGTGGATCCACGTCGGAGACCTCCCCATGATGGTCAAGTCCTCCGGATGCAACCTGAACAAGCAGGTCATGGAGAGGAGCCTCGAGCGCTCCCTCACCGACGAGGAGTACCGCGCCGAGCTCATAAAGCAGAAAGAGGACCCCAGGGAGCCCGGAGGATACTTCATCATCCTCGGTACCGAGAGGGTCCTGATCACGCTCGAAGACCTGGCCCCCAACAGGGTCATGGTCGAGTACAACGAGAAGTACGGGGCCGCAGTGGAGGTCGCCAAGGTGTTCTCCCAGAAGGACGGCTACCGCGCGCTCACCCTCGTGGAGAAGAAGAAGGACGGCATGGTCATGGTCTCTGTGCCAGTAGCCTCCGGGTCCATCCCCCTCATCGCCCTGATGAAGGCCCTCGGGATGGAGTCCGACGAGGAGATCTACGAGACCATCGTCTCCGACGAGAAGATGAGCAACATCGTCTATGCCAACATCGAGGCGTCCTTCGACAAGAAGACCTACGCCCCCAACGGCTACCACAGCAAGGACGATGCCATCCTGTTCCTCGAGAGGAACTTCGCCGCCGGTCAGGCGAAGGAGTACAGGACGAAGAAGGTCGAGAGCATCCTCGACCGCTCCCTGTTGCCCCACCTCGGAGACACCGAGGCGGACCGCATGAAGAAGGCCATCTTCCTCGGGCGCATCGCCCGTTCCGTCCTCGAGCTGTCGCTCGGGCTCAGGAAGGAGGACGACAAGGATCACTACGCCAACAAGAGGCTCAAGCTGTCCGGAGACCTCATGGAGGACCTGTTCAGGACCAGCTTCAGCAGCCTCATGAAGGACCTGAAGTACCAGCTCGAGAGGAACTGGGGAAGGAAGAAGGCCGAGATGAACATCGCCTCGTCCATCCGCCCCGACCTCCTCACGCACAAGCTGCTCCACGCTCTGGCCACAGGGAACTGGGTCGGAGGGCGCGCAGGTGTCTCTCAGCTCCTCGACAGGACATCGAACCTGTCCGCCATGTCCCACCTCAGGAGGATCACGTCTTCCCTGACCAGGAGCCAGCCCCACTTCGAGGCGCGTGACCTGCACCCCACCCAGTGGGGGAGGCTGTGCCCCTCCGAGACCCCCGAGGGTCAGAACTGCGGTCTGGTCAAGAACGCTGCGCTCATCATCGACGTCTCCGAGGGATTCCCCGAGAGCGACATCAAATGGATGCTCAGGGAGCTCGACCTGGAGTTAGTCAAATCCGGCAACGGGACCCGTGTCTACGTGAACGGGGACCTCGTGGGAGTGCACTCCGACGCCGCCAAGCTGGTCGCCGAGATCAGGGCGCGCAGGAGATGCGGCCTCATATCCAACGAGATCAACATCCGCCACGACGAGGAGATGGGCGAGGTCATCATCAACTGCGACGAGGGGCGCCTCAGAAGGCCGCTCCTTATCCTCAAGAACGGCAGGCTCGCCCTGACCAGGAAGCACATCGAGGACATCCGCGAGGGCAATCTCAGGTGGAACGACCTGTTCCGCGAGGGGCTTGTCGAGTGGCTCGACGCCGAAGAGGAGGAAGACTCCCTCGTGCTCGTCGACCCCTATGACCTGCCTTCCAGGTGCCCCTGCTGCGACCACGCGCTGTCCCCCATGGACGTGGACTGGATGAACCCCGGCAAGGAGGGCGACGTCACCCTCAAGTGCACATGGTGCGGGAAGGAGTTCGACGTGCCCAGCAAGATCGAGCCCAAGTTCACCCACATGGAGGTGGACCCCATGATCATCCTGGGAGTCGCTTCCGGCATCGTCCCCTATCCCGAGCACAACTCCGCTCCCCGTGTCACCATGGGAGCGGGAATGGGTAAGCAGGCCCTGGGGATACCCACCGCCAACTACAGGATCAGGCCCGACACCAGGGGCCACCTGATGCAGTACCCCCAGGTTCCGATGGTGCAGACCCAGACCATGAAGTACATGGGATACAGCCACAGGCCCGCAGGGCAGAACTTCTGCATCGCGGTCCTCTCCTACCACGGATACAACATAGAGGATGCCCTGGTCATGAACAAGAGCTCCGTCCAGAGAGGCCTCGGAAGGTCCACCTTCATGAGGTCCTACCGTGCCGAGGAGCGCCGCTACCCCGGAGGCCAGGAGGACCACTTCGAGATCCCCTCCCCCGACATAATGGGCGCCCGCGCCGACATGGCGTACGCATCCCTCGGAGAGGACGGGCTCATATCGCCCGAGAGCCAGGTCTTCGGGTCCGATGTCCTCATCGGGAAGACCTCGCCTCCCAGGTTCATCGAGGAGGAGACAGACTTCCTCACGCCTCAGAAGAGGAGGGAGACGTCCGTCACAGTCAGGCCCGGAGAGACCGGATGGGTCGATTCCGTCATGATCACCGAGTCCGAGAACGGGTCCAGGCTCGTCCGTGTCAAGGTCAGGGACGAGAGGATCCCCGAGCTGGGCGACAAGTTCTGCTCCAGGTTCGGACAGAAAGGAGTCGTCGGAAGGCTCGTCGACCAGTGCGACATGCCCTTCACCGCAGACGGCGTGACCCCGGACCTCGTGGTCAACCCCCACGGTATACCTTCCCGTATGACCATCGGGCACGTGCTCGAGATGATCGCAGGGAAGGTCGGCTCCATGGAGGGCCGCATCATCGACGGCACCGCGTTCTCCGGAGAGAACGAGGAGTCCATCCGCGACGGCCTGGTCAGGAACGGGTTCTGCAACACCGGGAAGGAGGTCATGTACGACGGAAGGACCGGGCGCATGATCCAGGCCGACGTCTACACCGGAGTGATTTTCTACGAGAAGCTGCACCACATGGTCAGCGGGAAGATGCACGTCAGGTCCAGAGGGCCCGTGCAGATCCTGACCAGGCAGCCTACCGAGGGACGTTCCAGGCAGGGAGGGCTCAGGTTCGGAGAGATGGAGCGCGACTGTCTGATCGGCCACGGAGCGGCCATGGTCATCAAGGACCGCCTGCTCGACGAGTCCGACGGGACCAAGCAGTACATCTGCGGCAACCCCAAGTGCGGGCACATCGCCATCATGGACAGGCACGGATCGCTGTACTGCCCCGTGTGCAAGAACAACTCCTCGATCTACCTGGTCCAGACCTCGTACGCATTCAAACTGCTCATGGACGAGCTCCTGTCGCTGGGCGTGGCCATGAGGCTTCAACTGGAGGACCTGAGATGACGGCCCGCGGAATCACCAAAAGAATCGGATCGATCAAATTCTCCTGCGTCTCGCCCGACGAGATCAGGAAGATGTCTGCGACGAAGATCATCACCGCAGACACCTACGATGACGAGGGATACCCCATCGAGCTCGGTCTCATGGACCCCCATATGGGAGTCATCGAGCCGGGGCTCCGCTGCAAGACATGCGGATGCAAGGTGGACGAGTGCCCCGGGCACTTCGGCCACATAGACCTGGCCATGCCCGTCATCCATGTCGGGTTCATCAAGGACATCAAGATGCTCCTGGAGTCCACCTGCTGCAGCTGCGGCCGCCTGATGCTGTCCGACGACCAGATCCAGGCCCGCAGGGAGAGCATGGAGAGGATGGAGGAGCTGGGAGGAGGGACGATCGACGTCAAGAACTTCTCCAAGGAGACCGCCAAGGACGCTTCCGGCAAAGGGCAGTGCCCCTATTGCGGCGCCGAGCAGATAAAGATCAAGCTCGACAAGCCCACCACCTTCCGCGAGGTCGAGGACAACCACAAGCTCACCCCGAAGGAGGTCCGCGAGAGGCTCGAGAGGATCTCCGACGAGGACCTGGTCACCCTGGGCATCGACCCGTCTACCTGCAGGCCCGAGTGGATGGTGCTCACCGCACTCGCCGTGCCTCCTGTTACAGTCAGGCCCTCGATCACCCTGGACTCCGGAGACAGATCGGAGGACGACCTGACCCACAAGCTGGTCGATGTCCTAAGGATCAACCAGAGGCTCAGAGAGAACCGTGACGCGGGAGCCCCCCAGCTGATCGTCGAAGACCTCTGGGAGCTGCTCCAGTACCATGTCACCACCTATTTCGACAACCAGACGTCCGGGATACCCCCTGCGAGGCACAGGTCCGGGCGCCCCCTGAAGACCCTGGCCCAGAGGCTCAAGGGGAAGGAGGGGAGGTTCAGGTCCAACCTGTCCGGAAAGCGTGTGAACTTCTCCGCGCGTACCGTCATCTCGCCCGACCCCCTGCTGTCGATCAACGATGTCGGAGTGCCCATATTCGCCGCCAGGGAGCTCACTGTCCCCGTGCACGTCAACGAGCACAACATCGAGAAGGTCCGCGAGCTCGTCGCCCGCGGCCCCGAGCCCGCCCAGCAGAAGCCCTACATCCCCGGAGTCAACTACGTCATCCGTTCCGACGGAAGGAGGATCAGGGTCACGGACAAGAACGCCGCCGATGTCGCAGAGGGCATAGACATCGACTACACTGTGGAGCGCCAGCTCATCGACGGAGATGTGGTCCTGTTCAACAGGCAGCCTTCGCTGCACAGGATGTCCATGATGGCCCACCGCGTCAAGATCATGGAAGGGCGCACCTTCAGGTTCAACCTCACCGACTGTCCTCCTTACAACGCGGACTTCGACGGGGACGAGATGAACATGCACGTCCTCCAGTCGGACGAGGCCCGCGCCGAGGCGAGGATCCTCATGCAGGTCCAGGAGAACATCCTGTCCCCCAGGTACGGAGGGCCGATCATCGGTGCGATCCACGACCACATCACCGGAGCCTACTTCCTGACGCACAACAACCCCAGGTTCGACAGGTTCCAGGCCATGAACATCCTGTTCAAGCTCGACGACATCAAGATACCCGAGCCCAAGGTCGACGAGAAGGGCGAGGAGTACTGGAACGGCAAGGACCTGTTCTCCATAGTGCTCCCCGAGGACTTCAGGATCACGTTCAAGGCGAACATCTGCCAGAACTGCAAGCAGTACGGCAAGCCCTGCCAGAAGGAGGACTGCCCCTACGACGCGTACGTCAAAATCCGCGACGGGAAGCTCCTCTGCGGAACCATCGACGTCAAGGCGATCGGAAACAGCAAAGGGAAGATCCTCGACCACATCGCCAGGGACAAAGGCTCCGACCGTGCGGCCGAGTTCATCAACCAGGTCACCAGGCTCGCTCTTGGCGCTCTCATGAACCACGGGTTCAGCACCGGCATCAGCGACGAGGACATACCCCCCGAGGCTGTCCTCCAGATAAGCAGCAACACCCAGGAATGCATCAACAAGGTGTCCAGCCTCGTGGAGTCCTACCGCGACGGCACCCTCGAGCAGATGCCCGGCCGTTCCCTCAGGGAGACCCTGGAGGTCAGCGTCATGGGAACCCTGGGAGAGGCCCGTGACGGTGCGGGGACCATTGCCGGGGACCATCTGGGAATTGACAACCCTGCGGTCATCATGGCCAAGGCCGGTGCCCGCGGATCCATGCTCAACCTGTCCCAGATGGCAGGCTGCGTCGGTCAGCAGGCCGTCCGTGGAGAGAGGCTGTCCAGAGGATACCACGACAGGACCCTGCCCCACTTCGAGAAAGGGGACCTGGGAGCTTACGCCAGGGGATTCTGCTCCAACTCGTACAAGTCCGGGCTGTCCCCCACAGAGTTCTTCTTCCACGCCATGGGAGGAAGGGAGGGTCTGGTCGATACCGCCGTCCGTACATCCAGGTCAGGATACATGCAGAGGCGTCTCGTCTCCGCTCTGGAGGACCTGAAGCTCACAGCTGACGGAACGGTCAGGAACACTGTCGGGACCATCGTCCAGTTCAGGTACGGAGAGGACGGGGTCGACCCCGCCAGGTCCGTCAGGGGAAAGGCCGTCGACCTCGACGACGTGTTCACGGCCGTCCTCGGTGACAAGGCCGAGGAGCTGCTCCGCGTGGACGGCAAGGATGTCGGAGGAGACTACGGGTCCCTCGAGAAGGACGAGATGGAGTACTACGACGAGGACTCGGAGGATTCCGAGGACACCGACGGGTACGAGTCCGACTACGACGGCGGAGGTGAGTGATAATGGCAAAGAAAGACACGCTCAAAGCGCTCCTGAACAGGGGCGTCAGCGAGGAGATCGCCTCGCTCGTGCTCACCAAGTACAGCTCCATGACCGCCATCAGCGAAGCCGGGGCCGATGCCCTGGTGGAGATGGGCCTCAGCGACGAGGACGCCGCATCCCTGATCGCCAAGATCGGGAAGAGGACCTCGTCCGCCAAGGTGAAGAAGGAGGTCGAGGAGATCGTCCCCGTCGAGAAGATGGAGGAGGTCACCAACTGGTACCAGTACTCCGAGGGGGAGCTCAGGCTCAAGGGCATGATGGAGAGGCTGGGGCTGAAGCTCCCCATGAAGATCTTGGTGGACATCGCCAAGCGCATCGAGCATGCCGACCTGGACGACGAGACCTGCGAGGAGCTCCTGACGGAGGCCAACAGGCAGTACACCGCCCACCTGATGGACCAGAACGAGTCCGCGGGAGTCATGGCGGCGCACTCAATCGGAGAGCCCGGTACGCAGATGAACATGCGTACTTTCCACTACGCGGGAGTCGCGAACGTGAACGTCACCCAGGGTCTGCCCAGGCTGATCGAGATCGTGGATGCCAGGCGCGTGCCCAGCACACCGTCCATGGAGATCCCCCTCACCGGCACGGCGGCCCAGGACGAGAACATCGCGAAGTACGTGGCGTCCAACATCGAGATGACCTCGCTCATCGACGTGGCGAGCATCGAGACGGACCTCACGAACATGAGGCTCGTCATCTCTCCAGATGCAGGGAAGATGGAGGACAAGGGCATCACCATCGAGGAGATGCTCGAGAAACTGAACAAGGTCAAGGCGGTCCGCGGGCTGGCCAGCATATCGGGCTACGACATCATGGTCACAGCCGATGAGCCGTCTTACAAGAAGCTGCAGACGATGTACGACGCCGTGAAAGGCGCGAAGATCAAGGGGATCGACAACATCACGCGTGCCATCCTCTCCAAGACCGACGGGGCTTGGAAGATCATCACCGAAGGCAGCAACCTCAAAGAGGTCCTGAAGGTCGAAGGCGTGGATGCTGAGCATGTCATGACGAACAGCATCCTGGAGGTGGCGGACGTCCTCGGAATCGAGGCAGCCAGAAAATCCATCATCCGCGAGGCCATGATGACCCTCGGAGAGGCAGGTCTGGATGTCGATGTCAGGCACATCATGCTCGTCGCCGACCTCATGACCAACGACGGATACGTCAAAGCAATCGGAAGGCACGGAGTGTCCGGAAAGAAGTCCTCGGTACTTGCCAGGGCGGCTTTCGAGATCACGGCCGCGCACCTTCTGCATGCGGCGATGGTGGGCGAGGTGGACCACCTTGAAGGAGTCACCGAGAACATCATCGTCGGACAGCCGGTCACGCTTGGTACCGGTGCAGTAAACCTTATTTACGAACCCAAGAAGAAGGGGGATGAAGAATGAGCGATGAGAAGATCGACATCAGCAGGGCATTGAAATCGGCCATCACCACCGGAAAGGTGGAGTTCGGAGTAGACCAGACGCTTAAGGCAGTCAAAGACGGCAAGGCACAGATGATCGTGCTGTCCAGGAACTGCCCGTCCGTGGAGCTCCGCGACTCGGCAGCGAAGAAGTACGTGTACGACGGGAACAACATGGAGCTCGGCGCGCTGTGCGGAAAACCCTTCTCTGTCTCTGCCCTTGTGATCATCGACAAAGGTAGCTCCAACATCTTAACGCTGTGAGGAACATGTCCGCAGATATCGTACTAACCGAGGACACCCTGAGGTACATCGCGCTCTTCGAGCAGATAACCAAAGCGAACGCCATCGACTGCATGGACACCGAGGAGAAGCTCGTGTTCGTCGTCGAGAAGGGCCAGGGCAACATCGCCGTCGGAAAGAAAGGCGAGCATGTCATCAAGCTCAAGGAGAAGACCGGGAAGAACATCCAGGTAGTCGAGTACTCTGACGACCCCGAGCAGTTCGTCAAGAACGTGTTCCACATCTACGGTCCTCAGAAGGTCGTTATCGAGCAGCGCGGCAACATCACGCACGCCACGGTCACCGTGGACCCCAAACTGAAGGGCCGTGCGATCGGCAAGGCCGGCAAGAATCTGCGCATCGCCAGGGACATCGTGAACAGGCATCACGAGATCCAGAGCATCAGCGTCGATTGAAGCAGATCGGAGACCCCCTACGATCAACTCGTACGGTCGGGAAACATCTTCAGAAACGTCTTCCCGGGCCGGCAGGATCTTCTCTGCCGGTCCGGAGCGCTCAGTTCAGCGGCGTGCGCTCGACTTCCAGCCCGTCTGCCGTTGGATACTGCTCGGACAGGCAGCACTTGTACTCAAGCTTAGGAGCTATCTTCTCGAGGATCCAAGGCGCCACCTCGATGCGGTCCTTGCCCTCGTGCATCAGATCGGCCGGGACCTTGGCGGCCTCCAGGGCGGCCTTCGCTCCCGGCAGGTCGGCTGCGAAGACGTATCCCCTGACGATGGTCCCGTCTTCGGTGACCTGCTGGTACGGCTTGCAGATGTGCGAGGCGCGCCTGATGAGCCTCCTGCGGAGCTGGACGCCGTCTTTGAAGGGCGAGGAGCAGAAATGCACCCTCATCCTCTTGTTGGCCTTCAGGACCTCCATGGCCGTCTCCGCCGATCCCTTCACCGCGGACGACAGGTCGTCCTTCACTTCGTAGCAGTGCGCTTCCATCATGTCCCAGTTGCTCTCGGAGAACTCCAGCTCGTTCAGGTTGACGAACGACACCCCCGCATCCTTGCAGTAGGACACCAGGGCATTGAGGGCAGCCGTCTTCCCGGGCAGTGCTGGCACTTCCACTCCGACGGGTATGGAGAGGGCTTCGCAGACCTCCCTGAGCCTCGTCTCGGACATGCGGTCCCACTGCTCTTCGCGGGGATGGAAGCGTATCTCGTCGAGCCCCGCGTCCTGCAGGCGCCTGGCCTTCTCGGGGTCGATGGTGGCGGTGTACAGGTGGATGTGGTGTTCTCTGCCGAACCTGCCCTTCAGCAGCTCTATCATGTGAATCGTGCGGTCCATCTCCAGCAGAGGGTCCCCTCCCGTGATGCCGGTCCCCAGCGCGTCCATGGCCTCCGCCTCGGCGAGGATCTCCTCGTCGGTGCAGACGCGCTTCTCGTTCGCGTAGACCACGTCTTTGCCCTTCTTCTCCAGGGACACGGGGCAGTAATAGCAGTTCCATCCGCATTTCCCGGTGACGAAGAGCACCATCTTGGCGCCTTCTATGCAGCATCTGCACCCGTCGGCGACCTTGCCGCAGCAGGACGACCCGCATTCCATCTTCTTGAGCATGCAAGCTGATGAGCTGATACGGTTAAAAACAATGTCAGGCATCCCGTGGGCGATGAAGAAGAGCAGCAGGATCATCTTGGCGCTGGACGAGACGGACGGCAAGAAGGCCATGGAGGTGGCCGAGTCCGTCAGCGGGATCGTCGACGCGATCAAAATCAACTGGCCCCTGGTCCTCTCCGAAGGGCCCGGGATGATCACAGAGCTGGCACGTCATTCGGAAGTGATCTGCGACTTCAAGGTGGCGGACATCCCCAACACCGTGAGGCTGATCGTGGAGAACGCCGTCTCCCGCGGAGCGTCGGGAGTCATCGTGCACGCATTCCCCGGAGACGATTCGCTGAGGGCCGCCGTGGAGGCCGCCGGAGGCGCGGACATCTACGCGGTCACGGAGATGAGCCACCCCGGAGGAAGGCTGTTCACGGCGCTTCACGCAGAGGAGATGGCCCGCATGGGAGTGGAATGCGGCGTCACGGGCTTCATCGCCCCTGCCACCCGTCCGGAGAGGATCGCCGCCATCAGGAAGATCGCCGGCGAGAAGCTGATACTGTCTCCCGGAGTCGGGGCGCAGGGCGGAAAGGCTTCCGATGCCATCAGGGCCGGGGCCGACTACGCGATCGTGGGCCGCGCCATATACGGCGCCGAGGACCCTCGGGCCGCGGCGGAATCCTTCGCGGAAGACGCGCGGCGCGTGCGCTGAGCGCTCCGCCAAACGGTTTCTCTCCTATATGCGCGCGTATGCGCGTATCTTTCTCGTCCAACCGTGAGACCTCTTTTTATATGACCTCGATAATCCTCCGCTATTCTAAAGACGGAGACTTTTAGAATGCGCAAATTTGGAAAAGAGTCAGCCGCTCCCGGGCAGACGGGAGCCGACCGCGAAAATAGCGGCGCAGGGTGGTTGAAGGACCACTGGTGTGTGCTCGTCCTGTGCGTCTCGCTGATCGTGGCCTTCGCGCTGCGCACGGTGTTCGCATACGGGATCTCTGTTGACGGGGACTATGCCCTGTCCGGAGGGTCGAGTGCACAGTATCATCTGCATGTAATCGAAAGCATAATGAACGGCAGCTACTCCCTGACGGACTCTGCCGTCAACTACCCATACGGCGGACTCGCACTGTATCCGCCTCTGTTGGACTTCATATGCGCCGGCATCGGCTCGGTCCTGTCCGCGTTCGGACTCTCCACCGCCGAAGCCGCCGCCGCATCCGTTGCAGTCTTCAACCCGATAATCGGAGCCCTCACGTGCATCCCCGTCTACCTTCTGGCCAAGGAGATGTTCGACAAGAAGGTCGGAGCCATCGCGGCTCTCGTGTTCGCCTTCCTGGCGCTCCCTATCAGCACGACCGTCTTCTCCAGCGGTACCGAGTACGGCCTGGCGGCATTCCTGCTCGCCTTCATGTCCCTCTTCGTCGTGAAGATGGTCAAGGCCGTCGATGCCGCGGAGCCCTCCAGGAAGAGCATCCTGGTCAACGCAGCGATCGCAGGCATCTTCCTGCTCCTGTCCGCCCTCACGTGGAACGGATTCCGCTTCGTCGTCGTGCTCCTGGTCGTCGCCATGGTCCTCCAGATCCTCGCCGACCGCTTCAGGGGAAGGGACTTCACAGACGTCCTTCTCGGATACGCAACAACCATCGCCATCGGCACCATCGTCCCTGCGGCCTACTACATCCCCGCAGGGCTCTGGGACGCGGTCTTCTCCGGACCCTTCCTCATAGCAGTGGTCGCCATCGCGCTTTCATTCGCCTTCCTGATGCTCCGTGCCAAGCCGTGGATCGTGACGATCCCCTCCCTGGTCGTTGTCTTCGTCGCCATCTGCGCTGTCATGGCCTTCGCGGCCCCCGGCATGCTGGATGACTTCATATTCGGCAACAGCATCTACTCCAGCTCCATCATGGAGCATCTGGCCAGCAGCCATGTGTCCATATCCAACGTGTCCTCGTACTACGGTTGGCTCACAATGTGGCTCCCGATCTGCTTCGCCATCTACAGCACATACGTCTACCTGAGGAAGGACCGCTCCGCCACCCAGCTGTTCACCACTGTCTGGATGTTCGTGATGTTCTTCGCGGTCTGGACCACCAGCGCCAACGCGGCTGTCGTCGGGTCCGTCTTCGCTGTCGGCTCCGCAGTCGTCATCGTCCGCGTCATCCAGGCGGCAGACCTCAGGGCATGGTGGACTTCTATGAAGGTCGCCGGGTTCCCCGGGCTCTTCAAGAAGATGATCAAGCCCCTGCCTTTCGTGTCCGTCATCGTCACCGCGCTCCTCATCATCGTCCCGAACGTCTCGTTCGCAGTCGATGCGGGGATTCCCAGCAACTCGGACGCAGACTACTACTTCACCGGAAACACCAGCTTCACCATCAAAACTGGAGACTCGTACAACGCCGAGAAGGTCTGGAACCACTATGCGGATATCGACAAGACCGGCGCTCTCGCCACTTGGATCGACTACTCCTATGACGCGGTCAACCACGGTGGCTTCGACAGCGTCACTGATACTATCGGAGGGGGCTCCACCGCTGTCGCCCAGATGCTCCTCGCAAAGGGAGCGGCCGGAACGACGGCAGCCTCCATGATGCGCATCATCCTGGCCCACGACATCAAGGACTTCTCTTCTGCTTTCAGCGCCCATCAGGACGTCTACAGCAAGATCTCCTCCTACATCGAGGACCCCTCGTCCGCGGCCGAGGCCATCGACGCCGACCCTGCCACATACGGAAAGGTCAGAGCGGACATCACCGACGAGAACGCTGTCTACCTCGCTTCTATCGAGGCGATGACGTCTTCAATGTCCACTCCCGACATCATGAACGTCTACGATGCCGTCTGCGAGACTGCCGGAGACAAGGTCTCGTACTACATGCTCGATTCCTCGCTCCTGCCCCTCCAGTACAACGACGGAGACTACTTCTCCACCCTGGCGTACTTCGCGGACTACAGCGTGGACAAGTACGGGGCTGCCAGCCAGTACTACTCGTACAACACGTACTACGGATACACCTCCTACACCGATGCCCTCTACGAGACCTTCCTCTGGAGGGCCATGATCGGGCCCTCCGCCACCGAGGCGGGCTACTCCAGCTCCTACAGCTACCTTGTGGCCCTCGCTTCCAGCGACGGATCCAAGAGCTCCGCCATGGCTGTTCCCGGATACGGGCTCGCAGGATACAACGTCGGATTCTGGCAGGTCAAGTACAACCCCGATTCCACAGCCACCGCCTCCAGCGACGGATGGGCCTACATGGACGGATACGAGGCCATCGCCAAGCAGAAGACCGACGGCGGAGTCATCAACTACCTGTCCTCCATCGTCATGCTCGAGTACGTCGGAGCCTCCCAGGCTTCCGAGACCACGAGCGGTACGGTCACGGCCGACTCCAAGAATGTCGACGGAGCCACGGTCTCCATCTACACTTACAACGAGACTTACGGCAGGTACATCCTGTACTCTCAGGCCAAGACGATAAACGGCTCGTACACCGCGTTCGTCCCCTCCGGAGACTACACTGTCACCGTCAGCGTGGGCGGAGTGGACCTCCAGAGCTACAAGTCCGGCTCCATCCCCGAGAAGATAGAGATCGAGACCACTGACATCAGCGGATCGATCAAGGTGGAAGACGAAATCTACAGTGCGGAGAAGATGAGGCTCGACCTTGTCGGAAGCGCATCTGTGGGCGGAGATTCCAAGACGATCTCCATCAGCGTCGTGGACGGAGTCTTCTCCCAGTCCTCGGTCCTGCCCGGAAAGTATTCGTACACCCTCTACAGCGAGACCGGAACCTCCCTCGGGACCGGCACGGTCACGCTCGCTTCCGGCAGCACCGACGGATTCGTCATCGTGCCCACGACCAAGACCATCACGGTCACGGTCAACGACATGTACGGCAACGCTGTGGACGACGAGGAGGTAGCCGTCATCGCGACCAACACGGTCACCGGAGCCCAGTTCTCCGCGAACATCAACGAGGAAGGAAAGGCCGTCATCACGGCTGTCCCCGGAAAGTACAACATCTCTGTGGGGCAGGGGATGGTGTCCCTCTACTCCAGCACCTCCGACATTTCGTCTGGAAACAGGACCGCCACGGTCACGGCCTACAACGCCCAGACCGTCTCCATATCGGGCGCGTCCGAAGGAGTGTTCTCCGTCTACGCCGGCGAGTTCAGCACCACCACGTACATGAACGGCGGATCGCTGATGTTCGATGTGCCCGTCGGCCTTGCCACCGGCTCTGTCCAGTACACCATCTACGGGATCTACAACGGAAGCGTCTACCACGGGACCTACACCGAAGGCACGTCCGCATCCGTGGAATCCGGATCCTACACCACCGTATCGGGCACTCTGAAGAACGGCGACACCTCCAGCACTGGAACGATCAGGTTCATCAGCGAAGCCAACGAGGTGTTCATCGTGTCCACCAACTCCGACGGCAAGTACACTGTCGCTCTCCCCGGCGGATCCTACACGATCTACGCCGACAACGGGAGCAACAAGGTCTGCTTCGAGTCCGGATACACCGCATCCACCGACGACAAGGACCTGAGCCTGGTCGACGGAAGGAAGATCACGTTCACCCTGAGGTATGCAACGGGGACCAGCTCCGCCAACGCGTACCTGCCCTTCGTGAAGTCGATCATGAAGTTCAACTTCAACGACCACGACTACACGCTGTACGGCATGAGCAACACCAGCGGAGCATCCGTGTTCTACATCCCCGACAATGTGGAGTCCACCGTGGCCTACAACAACGAGGACGGGACCATGGACAACGATTGCTTCTCCTGCACCGAGATCAAGAAGACCATCCCTGCGGGAACCGCCAACAACAGCAGCACCATGACCATCGAGGTCCATGACAGCTCCAAGACCGAGCAGAAGAACATCGTCAAGGAGACCAGTGTCGAGATACCCTACGACATGGAGCTGAAGTTCTACTCGGACGACAGCGACAAGAGGGTCAAGTACTCCGCAGGGACCACCCAGACCCTCCGTCCCGGACAGTACACCGTCACGATCGAGGGGACGTCCGGGCACTACTTCAGCGGAACGGCCTACATCCGCCCCGGTCAGACCGTGTTCTCCGGCCTCGACTCGGACGACGTCCAGGAAGTGGCCATCGTGACCATCACGAAGGCCGATACCGACAAGGTCACCATCACGACCGAGGACGGAAGCTACCACGCGTTCACCGACGGCTACTACTTCGAAGTCGGGTACAAGTACTACCTGACCTCGGTGAACACCGTCAACGGGAAGGACACCATCGCCTACGGCTACCTCGACCTGACCGATGCCACTGCAGGGTCCACCGAGACCATCAACGTCACCGCATCCCAGGAGAAGATCGAGGTCACCGGGAACGTGGGCATCGTGGCAGACGGCACCATAACCGTGACCTACACGGCCAACGGCAAGGAGGTCAAGCACGACTTCGACGTGTCCAAAGGCGGATACACCCTAGAGCTCCCCTCCGGGACCGGATCGGTCACCGTAGATGCCGATGTCACCATGACTGTCGACAAGGAGGACTACAAGTACGCCGCGTCCGCGACCATCAGCGACCTGAGGGATGGAGTCGTCCGCAATATCTCGGTCGTCACTAACGATGACGACAGCGGCGATGACGACGATGACGACGATGACGACGATGACGTCTTCGAGGCCTCCATAGCCTCTGCGGCGTTCTCCAACGGAACGGGATCCTTCACAGTGTCCGTGAAGAACCTCACGAAGGGCCAGATGACCTTTGTGTTCACCGCAGGCTCTGCGCTGAGCTTCGCCAAGGTCTACAGCCTCGTCGTGCCCGCCGAATCCACAGGAACTGTCACGATCGATGCGATCTACGACCATCACCGCTACGCGCCCGGATCCGACGGGTTCTCCGTCACGGTTTCGGACATCAACGCGAAGCAGACCGAGACGGTCCGCATCGAGACCGGCGATGACAGGACCGGGTCCAGCGACATCAGCGTCTACAAGATGGGGCAGGACGGAAGCAAGTTCAACGACAAGGTCTCTGCCTATCAGTACCTGTACGCTATAACCTTTGTCAACAAGAACACCTACTCGCACGATGTGACGATCAACGTGTCCGGCATCGACTCGTCCTGGGCAGTGACCATCGTGGACGAGAACGGAACGAACGTGCTCGCCGCCGGCGAGACCTTCAAGGTGTACGGCCTGCAGACCACTGTTCTCTACGTCAAGGTCATGCTCCTGAATGCCGACAAGGGCGCTTCCGCGTCTGTGCCGACCATCACAGCGAGCATCAGCATAGACGGCTCGTCCAGCTCGATGACCATCGAGCCTCAGACGGCCGAGGTCTCCACCGGAGACATGAGCGCATCCGGTACCGACATCTACAACAACAGGTCCGGAATGCCCAGCGGGATCTGGTTCCTCGTGGCGGTCATCATCCTGTTGATCGTCGCGGTCGCCTGGCTCGCAAGCAAGAGGGGGGTGTTCGCACGCAGAAGCTGAAAGCAGGGATCATGGCCTTCGCCATTCTGGCGATGGCTGCTGTATGCCTCGTCGGGGCAGACTCCGATGCGGACTACAGCGATATAACCGGAGAGAAGAGCATCATCGGGACCAGCAGCACCGCTGATTACAAGATCGTCTACTCGAACAGCGATTTCAACGACAAGAAGGACATGAACATGGAGATTGGCTACACCGCGAGCCTGAAGGATTCCTCCGGGACCACTGTCACCAGCGGAGTCAGCCCCAGCTCTGGAACTCTTGACAACGGAGTCGCCACGACCCTGACCGTCACCGCGCCCAAGACCGCAGGCGACTGCACCCTTGAGGTCAAGTTCAAGGCCAAGGTCACGTACACCGAGACGGACGACGAAGGGAACGACACTACCAAGACCGAGGAGATCACCAAGACCGACACATACCGCATCAAGGTGGTCAACCCTATCACCCTCTCCGTGAAGCTGGTGAACAAGAGCAACGTGCCTTTCTCCGGATACGGGGTCTACTTCGTGATCGACGGAGAGAGGATCGACGACAGCTACACCACTGTGGACCTCGACAAGGACGGGTCCACGACCGTTACCTACAAGTGGATCACCGATTCCGGCAACGGCAAGCACTCCTTCTATCTGGAGGCGGCCGACGGCGGGAACATGGTGAAGATCGAGGGGCTCGGAGATGTCCATGACTTCTACATCGGGGACAACAGCTACACATGGCTGGTCGCTCTGATGGTCGTCACGGTCATCCTGCTCCTGCTGGTCATGGTCTGGGTATACCGCAAGCCTGTGAAGAACTACGGAAAGCCCAAGGCCAGGCGCTGAAAACCTTTCGGAGGGGGTCTTCCCCCTCCCTTTTCCAATCCTTGCAGTCTCGGTCCGCCGGGGCGAGGCCCGTCTCGGATCCTCAGAACGATCTGTAGAACGATGATTCCAGTTCCGCGGCGAAGCGTCCGTTGCGGGCTTTCTCTCTCAGAACGGGATCCGAATGGTCCTCGAAGGCCATCTCAGGATACTGGATGTCGGTCAGAGTGAGGGCGTCTGCCCTTGCGATGCCGAAATTGATCTCCGCGCCGTTCAGGGCCGCTTCCACATCGGAAAGGCTCCTCCGCCCGGACGCGACCTCCTCGATGGCGGCGGCGGTCCTGCGGACCATGTTCCAAAGGAAGTACCTGGCGCGATACGTCAGGACTATCGCGCCGTCGGACTCCGACACGTCCAGAGAGTCTATCGTGAGCGTCGTGGGCTTGCCGTTCGGCCTGCAGAAGCGGACGAAGTCATGGGTCCCTTCGAAGAGCCGGGCGCATTCGCGGGTCCGGCCGATGTCGAGCCCTTCCGCGTCGAGGATATACCTGTATCCGCGGGACGAGGCATGCCTCGGATTGAAATCATCGTCTACAATGCAGAACCCGTTGTAGAACACGCCGTCGGAGACGGCATTGAGCGCCCTGAGCAGCTCGTGCGGGTCCTCGAAACCGGTACTGAGCGCGGCGACGTTGCCGAGGGCGTTGACGCCCTTGTCGGTCCTGCTGGCGATCTTCAGCCCGAGACTGTCTGCAGGGCCGCAGACCATCGAGAGGGCTCTGGCGATCTCCCCCTCGACGGTCCTGGCGCCGGGCTGGACCTGGGAGCCCGAGAATCCTGCTCCCAGGTATGCGAATCTCACTGCCAGGCGCATCATGCGGAACGGAGTTCCTTCATGTGGTCCACCCTGCGCTGGACCAGCGCGCGGGTGCCGATGTCGTGGCGGACGGCCATCGCATCGCATCTGACGGACTTCAGCGCGGCTTCGCAGCCGGCCTCGGCCTCTTCCAGGGTGTCGGCGATGCCGACGATCCCCAGGGACCTGGATGTCCCGGTGACGAGCTTCCCGTCTTTCATGTCCACGTTGGCGTAGTAGACTACGGCTCCCGCCTTGCGGACAGCTTCCTCGTCCACGGAGATCTCGTGCCCGGCCTCGGACTTGGTGCCATAGCCTCTGGGCACCACGTATTTGCATACCGTGGCCTTCTTGGCGAACACGGCATCCCCGTCGAGCGTTCCGGAGGCCATCTTCATGCAGATGTCCTCGAAGCTGCTCTCCAGGATCGACAGAACGTTCATGGCCTCCGGGTCCCCGAACCTGGCGTTGATCTCGATGATCTTCGGGCCGTTCACGGTAAGCATGAACTGGCCGTACATCGTCCCGTGATAGGGGCATCCCTCTTCGGCCATCGCATCGACGATCTGCTGGAGGATGGCCAATGCATCCTTCCTCTCGGACGCGTTGATGAACGGGAGCAGGTGGTCGGCATCGGTGTACGACCCCATCCCGCCGGTGTTGGGGCCCACATCGCCTTCGTAGGCGCGCTTGTGGTCCTGCACAAGGGGCAGGGGGACGATATGCTTCCCGTCGACGAAGACCATCTGGGTGAACTCCTCGCCCACGGCCTTCTCTTCGAGGATGACTCCTGCGCCGCCGATGTTGTTGTCGAAGATCTCGCGGATGTACTCCATGGTGTCCTCGAAGGAATGGAGATGCTCCCCCTGGACCTTCACGCCCTTCCCGCCTGTGAGCCCCACGGGCTTCACGACGATCTCGTGGTCGACGGTCTTCAGATAGGCTTCGGCATCCTCGGCGTTGTCGAAGTGGGCGAACCCCAGGTTCCCGCCGATGCCGTGCTTGTCGACCAGCTCCCTCATGAACGTCTTGGAGGTCTCGATCCTGGCAGCCGCCTTGGTAGGCGCGGCGCACTTGACGCCGATGGCTTCCAGCGCATCTACGATCCCTGCCTCGAGGGGAGCTTCCGGGCCGATGAAGGCCAGCTCGACCCCTTTCTCCTTGGCGTATGCGCAGACGCGGCCTATGTCCTTCTCGTCGCAGAGCAGGTGGTCCTTGGACCTCGAGATGATCCCGGGATTGGCGTTCTTCATAACAGAGTATATCTCGGAACCGGAGCGGAACAGCGCTTCCACAGCGGCATGCTCCCTTCCGCCTCCTCCTACGGCGAGGACCTTCATGTTGGCACCTTCAGAGCTTCAGGGCAGCGAGGATCTCGTCGAGCCCCTGGTCTTTCTTGACGCTGCACTTATAGATGTTCTTTATGCCGCCGGTGAGCTTGTTGTAGTCCTTGGCGATGATCTCGGGATCCACATCGACAGCGTCGGCGATGTCCACCTTGTTCAGGACGGCCACGTCGGAGTGGATGAAGATGTCATGGTGCTTCCTGACCATGTCGTCTCCCTCGGTGGTGGACACGACCACCACCCTGTAGTCGGTCCCCAGGGGGAAGTCCGCGGGGCAGACCAGGTTCCCGACGTTCTCGATGAATATCACATCATAATCGTCCAGGTTGATGGATGCCAGGGTCTTCTTGATGAGGTTGGCGTCCAGGTGGCACTCGTGGCCGGTGTTGCAGTTCACGGCGTCCAGGCCGGACTTCTCGAACCTGGTGTAGTCGTCGGCGCCGGTGACGTCGCCCGCGATGGCGCAGACGCGGACGCCCTTCGCCCTGAGCTTCTCTGCGAGCTTGATGATGAGCGCGGTCTTCCCGGCTCCGATGGAGCCCATGAAGTCGACCGACCTGATCCCCTTGCTCTTCATGAGGCGGTAGTTCTCGTGGGCGATCTTGTTGTTCTCTTTGAGGACGTCTATCTCCATTCCGGGCTGGACTATGTGCATGCCCGCTGGAATCCCGTGCATACTAATAATGTTGTCCGTGCTACCCGCCCGCTTGAGACGGGGCGGAAGCATGATATCCCACTGTCATTGTTAATATGAGCATGAACTGCAAGCTGATGCATCGCGATGAGGAAGTGGCTTCTCTGATTCTCGACGACCATCAGGGAAGCATATTCGATGTCGTATCAGTGCGTAGCACGGATTTGCTCCCGACAGGAACTGCCCCCAGGGGAGACATCGATGTAAAGCGTCTCAAGGAATGGTGGTCATCCAGGACCATTCCGACGAGCCGTTCAGGACTGAGATTCCTTCTGGACAGTCTCGATATGGAAATCACCACTGAGCTTGCAGCCAAGTCGATGGGCCTCAGTCTGACAGATCAGTATTGGATGAAGCCTGAGGGTGCTGCTGTATCCTGGGATTCGGTGAACTTCTTTGACAATGAGTTCTCGGATGATGTCGGAGATCTGCTATTCGGACTCGAGATCCGGAGAGGCGAATGGGACCTGGTTTCGCCCGATACCACTTCGGACGGCGTCCTGAAGAAGAGATGGAAGATCCTCGACGGCAATCGCTGCCTCATCAAGGCGGGCGAGGCGCCGTACCTCCAGGAGCCGTTCAATGAAGCCGCTGCGGCGATGATCGCCGATTCGATGGGGATCGACCATGTGGAGTACTCGCTGATCGAGTACGAGGGCGCACCCTGCAGCGTCTGCAAGAACATGATCGACGGGACGGACGAGCTCATATCGGCGCATCAGGCAGCACGCTCGGAGATCCAAGAGCCGGGCGTGCCTCTGTACGACCATCTTGTCGCATGCTGCTCGCATCACGGCTTGGACATCGTCAAGGATCTGGACAGGATGATCGTGTTCGACTACCTCATCGGCAACATGGACCGTCATCTCAACAATTTCGGCATCATACGTGATGCGACGACCCTGGAGTGGAAGCGCTTCGCCCCGCTGTACGACAACGGGACGAGCATGGGCTGCGACTGCTATCCCGACAGGCTGATGTCGGACGCGGGCCTGGATGCGAAACCGTTCAGCCCCTACTTCCCGAGGCAGATGGAGCTCGTCCGCGACACAAGGTGGATCGACATGGGTGCTATCCGTAAGGGAATCGGCAGGGCATCGAAGGTGTTCGATGCCGTCCAGCGGTACCGCGAGGACGGCCGCGCCGATGCCGTCCGCGGGTTCCTGATGTCCCGCGCGGACGACATCGAGGCATGGATCGAGAGGCGCAGTGGAAACGCTTAACTCTGAATCCGTGTGAATCCACACGTTCCTTAAATCTGAATCCGTGATTATTTATATACTCCAGACGTTCAGGTCATCATTACGATGTAGCTCCGCAGGAAGGCATACGACAAGCTCCTCCGCTGGAAAGAGGAGAGCGCCGGGGCATCGGCGATGCTGATCAACGGCGCGAGGCGCGTGGGCAAGAGCTATCTGGCCGAGGAGTTCGCCAGGAACGAGTACCGCGATCACGTCGTCATCGACTTCTCCAACACGAGCGACAGCATCAGGGCGGTGTTCGACGGGTACAACGGCGACATCTCCGATTTCCTGAGCGCATTGTCCACGGCGGTCGGCAGGACGCTGCCTGTCCGCGAGTCGGTCATTGTCTTCGACGAGGTCCAGCAGTGCCCTCGCGCCAGGCAGATGATCAAGCATCTGGTGAATGACGGCAGGTATGACTACATCGAGACCGGCTCGCTGATGTCCATAAAGTCGAACATAGCGGACATTGTGATCCCTTCCGAGGAGGATGACCTGCACCTCTTTCCTCTGGATTTCGAGGAGTTCCTGTGGGCCATGGGCAAGGACGCGACAGTCCCGTACCTGAGGGAATGCCTGGAGCAGCTCCATCCGGTCGGAGATGCGATGCACAGGACGGTCATGGGGCTGTTCAGGAAGTACATGCTCGTCGGAGGGATGCCGCAGGCTGTCGCAGAGTTCGCGGAGACGGGGAGCTTCGAGAAGGCGGAGGCCGTCAAGCGCAGGATCCTGGCAGTCTATCGCAAGGACATCGCCAGGTTCGCCAAGGGATACGAGATGAGAGTCACAGGGATATTCGACAGGATCCCTTCGGAGCTGAACCGCAAAGAGAAGAAGTTCCGCATAACCAGCATCGGCAAGAACGCCCGCAACAGGGACTTCGAGGACGCGTTCATGTGGCTGGACGACGCGATGATCGTGAACCCGTGCGTGAACGCCACCGATCCCCGCATGGGGCTGTCCATGAGCCTGGACCTGGCCAGGCAGAAGCTGTACATGGCCGACACGGGGCTGCTGGTGACTCAGTGCCTCGAGGACGACGAGATGACGGGGGAAGAGATCTACAAGTCCCTGCTCCTCGGAAAGCTGGGGATAAACGAGGGGATGTTCGCAGAGAACGCGGTGGCCCAATGCTTCGTGGCCAACGGCCGCAGGCTGTTCTTCTACTCCCGCAGCCCCTCGGCCGGCCAGGAGAGCGGTTCCGGGGAGGAAGCCTGGGAATCGTCGATCGAGATAGACTTCCTCATACGCTCGGAGCGGAAGATCTGCCCTGTGGAGGTGAAGGTCTCCGACCGTGTGAGGCACGATTCCCTGGACAGGTTAAGGGAGAGGTTCGGGAAGGCGCTGGGGCAGCCATACATCCTGTGCACGAAGGACGTAGGCACGGAGGACGGGATCGTCTATCTTCCGCTGTACATGGCCGCCGTGCTCTGACTCCTCGCGCACGCGCTTTAAGAAACCGTGATAAACCACCGCTCCATACGCGATTCCGACAAGCATGAGCTATTCCGAATCGCTTTCAAAGACCCTCGCGGACATTGGAGCCAGCGAAGGTGCAAGGATTTCTGTCGAGAAGGACGGCAGGTCTTTCGTGGGCACACTCATGTCCCATCATGAGTTCAGCGCGCCGGACGTCCTGATCCTGAAGATGAAATCCGGGTACAACGTGGGCGTGAAGATCACAGGCTCCGCGAAGGTGGCCCTGCTGGAGGCCCCTGCGGTGAAGGTCAGGAAGGAGTCAGAGGTCGAGCCCAAGAAGGGGCTCCCCAGGATCGTCCTCATCGGGACCGGGGGGACCATCGCGTCCTATGTGGACTACAGGACCGGAGCGGTCCACCCCGCCCTGTCCACCTCGGACATGGTCAACGCCGTTCCAGAGATCAGGGACCTGGCGAACATCGATGCCCGCGTCCTGTTCTCGATCTTCTCGGAGAACATGAACGTGGAGCACTGGCAGAAGCTGGCCGAGGCCGTTGCGGATGAGATCAACAACGGCGCTGACGCCGTCATCATCCCCCACGGGACCGACACCATGGGATACACCGCCGCCGCCCTGTCCTTCATGCTCGGCGATGTCCCGAAGCCTGTCGTCCTGGTCGGGGCCCAGAGGTCCTCCGACCGCCCGTCCTCCGATGCCAGCACCAACCTGATGGCATGCGCCAGGTTCTGCACCAAGGCGGACCGCGCCGGAGTGTACGTGGTGATGCACGACACGTCCGGGGACGATTCCTTCGCGGTCCACTTCGGGACCCGCGTGAGGAAGATGCACACCTCCGAGAGGTCCGCGTTCCACAGCATCAACTGCGCCCCCGTTGCCCATCTGGACAAGGACGGGAAGATGGAGGTCGCCACGGACGGGCCCAAGGTCTCCGGCGGGAAGGCCGTCGCCAGGACCGGCATGGAGAAGGCATGCGTCCTGCTCCAGTACTATCCCGGCATGGACCCCGTCCTGTTCGAGGACATATTCATGAAGTCCAAGGGAGTGGTCATCGCCGGTTCCGGGCTCGGGCACGTGAGCGAGGGCATGATCCCCCTGCTGAAGAAGGCCTGCGACAACGGTACCGTCGTGGTCATGACCAGCCAGTGCCTCAACGGCAGGACCAATCTCAACGTGTACAACACCGGAAGGGACATGCAGTCCGCCGGTGCCATAACGGTCTTGGACATGCTCCCGGAGACCGCATACGTGAAACTCATGTGGGCCCTGGCCAACACGGGGTCCGCGGAAGAGGCGAAGAAGCTGATGCAGACGCCTGTCTGCAACGAGATGTCCGACAGGAGGCTCCTCGATGAGTGAAGATTACGAGATGATGTGCGGCATCGAGATCCACCAGCAGCTGGACACCAAGAAGCTGTTCTGCGACTGCGAGAGCCGCCTGTGCGATGAAGGGGAGGGGGCCGTCTACAGGAGGCTCAGGCCCACCACCTCCGAGATGGGGGAGATCGACCGTGCCGCCCTGGCCCAGTTCCAGAGGCACATGGGCTACAGGTACCAGTGCTGCAAGGGCACCAGCTGCCTTGTGGAGCTGGACGAGGAGCCCCCGCACGACGTCAACGCCGATGCGCTGGCGATCTCGCTGACCTTCTCCGAGATGCTCCACGCCAACGTGATCGATGAGATCCATTTCATGAGGAAGATCGTCGTGGACGGATCGAATACGTCCGGTTTCCAGAGGACCGCTCTGGTCGCGACCGACGGGTACGTCGAGGTCGGGGACAGGAAGATCTCCATCCTCTCCGTGTGCCTGGAGGAGGACGCGGCGAGGAAGGTGGAGACCAAAGGAGACGAGATCCTCTACAGGCTCGACCGCCTGGGGATACCGCTGATAGAGGTGGCCACCGGCCCCGACATGAGGACTCCGGAAGAGGTCATGGAGGTCGCATACAGGCTCGGCACGCTCCTCAGGGCCACCCGCAGGGTGAAGAGGGGGATCGGGACCATCCGCCAGGACCTGAACATCTCGATCCCGGGCGGGGCCCGCATCGAGCTGAAGGGGGTCGGGGACCTGAAGCTGATCCCGGACTACGTGAGGAACGAGGTCAGCAGGCAGAAGATGCTCATCAGGATCAAAGGCATCCTGAACGGCAGGGGCACCGCCGCCGCGCCGTTCGATCCCGTGGACGTCACCGATGTGTTCAAGGACTGCCAGTCCAAGGTCGTCAGGGGGGCGCTGGATGACAAGGGCAAGGTCATCGCCGTCCGCCTGCCGGGGTTCGCAGGCGTGATGAACGGCGATGATAAGTCTCTGAGGCTCGGCTCCGAGATGGCCCAGAGGGCCAGGACCCGCGGCGTCAAAGGCATATTCCATTCCGACGAGCTCCCGAACTACGGGATAGAGCAGGGGACTGTGGACGCGCTCAAGTCGTTCCTCGGGATGACCGGGGAGCTCGATGCGTTCGTGATCTGCGCCGCCAAAGAGAAGAAGGCCCTGGACGCGCTGGAAGCAGCCGTAGCAAGGGCCAATGAGGCGCTCGAAGGGGTGCCTGAGGAGACCCGCGACCCGCTGCCGGACGGGACCACGAAGTACTCCAGGCCTTTGCCGGGGGCTGCGAGGATGTATCCCGAGACCGATGTGCCTCCCACGGAGATCACCGAGGAGAGGCTGAAGGCCATCAGGGAGAACATGCCCGAGTTCCCGGAGCAGATAGAGAAGCGCCTCATGGAGCAGTACGGCATCAACGCCCAGCAGGCCAGGCAGATCGTCAGGCAGAGCAACGACGAGCTCTTCGAGAGGATCGCCAGGGACCCGGCCATGGCGCCGGTGGCGGCCACGATGTTCCTGAACACCTACGGCGAGCTGGAGCATGACGGCATCGACGTGCATGCGTTCACTGACGATGCCATCCTCGGAGCGTTCGCGATGCTGAAGGAGGGCAGGTTCGCCAAGGAGGCAATGCCCGCCCTGCTGAGGGAGATGGCCGTGGGGACTCCTGCGGAAGAGGCGATCAAGAAGCTGGGGCTCGAAGCGGTGGATGCCGGAGAAGCCGCCGCGATCATCGAGGGCATCGTCAACGAGCGCGCGGACTTCGTGAGGTCCAAAGGCATGGGCGCCATCGGCCCGCTGATGGGCCCCGTCATGGGCGCGCTCCGCGGGAAGATCGACGGGAAGCAGGCCAACGAGCTTCTGTCCGCCGCGATTAAGAAACTAATCGGGTGAGGCCCCGGGGCGCCCGTGAACGGGCGCCCGAGCCTCGCTCATCTTTTTCTGTATTGCGCTTCCAGAGGCTTACCGCATCCCCTGGGCTACGCCTATCGCGACGGTCCTGGCGGCCACCAGGTCCGCTTCGGCGAAGACGAGCGCGTCGACACAAACGTTGCGGGCAAGCTGTCTTTTGGCTGTCGTCTCATGCACATGATATCCAGTTTGCTCAGGGGCTCACAGGATTTACAAGTCATAGACATCATCCAGAGGATTGTTCCATTCAGAAGGTAGAATCAGCCTCCCGTCGGCGGCACGACGGTCATATACGGGGATCCTGTCGATTGCCGCTTCGAAAAGTGCATCCCGATCCACATTAGATAGATTGGCAGCTGATGATGCGATGCAATCCAGGAACATCCTTATTGCCACCTCTGTGGTCAATCCGTACTTGGCGAAAACAACGCTACAAGCGTCTGCTACTCCGGAATCGACTTCCACCACTATCTTTGAGGCCATGTTGTAGTGATGCGCATCCGATTTCAAAATAGTGGGCATAGATAGGCATAAACGTGACCTCGACAGCACAGGGTGTGGCCGTCCTGATGTTCAATTGCGTCGGAGATGCAGACTTCCTGACGTCCTCTCGGGCAAGGTCAAATAGCAGGGTGCATAGAGGTCGGTGTTTGACGTTATTATCTTTGAAAAACGGGCATTTCTCGTTTCATAAACAAGAATAACAAGATGTTGGTATATCGTTGGAAAAAAAATCCTACAATTACCACATCAATAATCCTACAATTACCACATCAATAATCCTACAATCCCCACACCATTTAAATATTGTTTATATATACAACTATTTGATGAGGTCGTATATTCCTAGGATAGTGGAGACGAGAATCGATAAGGCTCTTTCACTATTTGGAGGGGTTCTGATCGAGGGTCCGAAATGGTGTGGAAAAACTACGACTGCGAAGAGATATGCAAAGAGTGAGATATACTTCGAAGATCCTGATGCATGGCCCGACATCGAGTCAGCGATAAAAACGAAGCCTTCTCGTATCCTCAAGGGTGCCAATCCCAGGCTGATCGATGAGTGGCAGGAATTTCCTCTTGTTTGGGATTCCGTGAGGATGGATATAGATCGCCGTGACGAGGAAGGCCTCTACATACTGACCGGTTCCACCACGATCGATTGGACAAAAGTGCGGCACACCGGTACAGGACGTATTGCCAGGGCAAGGATGAACACGATGTCGTTGTACGAATCGGGATTATCTACAGGCGAAGTAAGGCTGGCCGATTTGTTCGATGGTCACGATATCGATGGGCTGTCATCGATCTCAATCGAAGAGATGGCAGAGATAATAGTGAGAGGCGGATGGCCCAGAGGTGCCGGCAAACCGCTGGCCGATGCGCGTCAGATCGTCAAGGACTATTGCGAATCCATAGTAAACTCGAGTAAGCTGGGTGGAAGGGTCGTAGACGGAGACATAATGAGTCAATTGATGAGGTCATTAGCTCGGAATACCGCAACTTCGGCCGCAGATACAGTCTTGATCCAGGATATAAGTCGCAATGATGAGACACCGATGCACATCAACACTTTGAGAAGCTACGAATCCGTTCTGCGCAATTGTTTCGTCACAGACGATCTGAAAGCATGGAGTCCCAAATTACGTTCAAAGACGGTATTGAGGCTGTCCGATACCCGTCACTTCTGCGATCCTGCAACAGCCGCATATTTTCTAGGCGCGTCGCCCAGCAGTCTCGTCGATGACCTCAACACATATGGCTACCTGTTCGAATCTCTGGTCGTCCGCGATCTCAGGATATACGCCGCGGCACTGGGCGGAGAAGTCCGCCACTACCATGATAGCTACGGCCTCGAAGCGGATGCTGTGATCCTTCTGGACGATGGTCGCTGGGGCGCCATCGAGATCAAGCTGGGGTCAGGCTATGTGGACGATGCCGCGAAGAACCTGAGGAAGCTGGCCGAGCGCGTCGACACAGACGTCGCGGGCAAGCCGTCTTTCCTGGCCGTCGTCACATGCACCGCATACGCTTACCGCAGAGAAGACGGCGTCTACGTGGTCCCAATCGCATGCCTCAGGGACTGAACGGGTCGTCGCATCGCGCGGTATAAGTACTCGCTAGCATAGGCAGGTTCATCAGCCGGACGTCGCACGTCCGGTAGAGGGATACCATGAAGGCGCTACTCATCAACGGAAGCCCGCGCGAGCACGGATGCACATACACCGCACTGAAGGAGCTGGCGGACACCCTGTCCGCCGAGGGGATCGAATCGGAGATCCTCCATGTCGGTAACGACATCCCCGGATGCAAGGCATGCGGATACTGCGCGAAGAACGGGAAATGCGTGACCGACGATCTCGTCAACACCATCGGCCCCCGCCTCGGCGAGTTCGATGCCATCGTCCTCGGGTCCCCGGTCTACTACGCCGGCCCGTCGGGGCAGATCTGCGCTTTCGCCGACAGGCTGTTCTACACATACGGGAAGAACCTGGGCGGAAAGCTCGGAGCCTCCGTAGTCTCCTGCAGGCGCGGCGGAGCCTCTGCGGCCTTCGACCGCCTGAACAAGTACTTCACCATCGTCGGGATGCCTGTCGTCTCATCCCAGTACTGGAACCAGGTCCACGGCAACAGGCCGGAGGAGGTCCTCAGGGACGAGGAGGGCCTGCAGACCATGCGCACTCTCGCCAGGAACATGGCATGGCTGCTCAAGTGCATCGACGCGGGAAAGAAGTCCGGCATCGGGTTCCCCGTCAGGGAGCCCAAGATCAACACGAACTTCATCAAGCTCGAGTGACGGAAGGCGGATGGCAGGCAGGATCCGCCGGTCCTGTCCGCCAGCATTATCCTGCGGTCAAGGCAATAGGGGTCCTGTCCCGGCGGCCCTTAGAACCCCCTTATCTCCAGGACCGACAGCTTCTCGAAGAACAGCTTCAGTTCCCCGATGGAGCGGACAACATAGCCTTCCAGGGCATCTTCCAAGGATTTGTGCTCCATCAGCGACGAGACGACGATGACGGCCCTCCCATCGGGAAGGAGGTGCTCCGGTGCTCCCGAGAGCAGTTCCGGCAGCGGCCCCAGGCCGTCCGGGCCTCCAGACCAGGCCTTGGCGAGGAGACCTTCCTCGTCCACCGGCAGATAAGGGAGATTGAACAGGATGGTGTCGAACCTTCCTTCTATGTTTGAATACACGTCGGTCTCGCGGATGTCTATGCAGGCGCCGTTGGCTTCGGAATTCTTCTTTGCGAGGGCCACGGCGCAAGGGTTGATGTCACCCGCGGTCACATCGCATCCGTTCTTAGCGCAATGGATGGACACGATGCCGGATCCGCATCCAATCTCCAGAACCTTCTCTCCCGGGCGCACGTTCAGCGATTCTATCAGAAGGGCGCTATCTTCGGAAGGAGGGTAGACGTCGGGGTCTGATCCGATGGAGATGTCGAGATCGTACTGCATCTTATCATGCAGTGGATGCGGCGGATGATGATGACCTTATCGCATGTCCGGCAGCAGAAAATGTTCGGCGGTCCGAGTTGATCGGGAATAGCGGCAGGTAAGATGTATAGAAAAATACATTATAGCAGTATATCGGGTAATTTCTTCAATCTACAATGGAAATTATTATATACTATTCCGTGGAATAGGGGAATTAACCAAGAATGTTACCTCACACAAAGAGATGACAGCAGTTCGGCGTGCAAAAGCACAACGGAAGCTTGGAAGTGTGTTCCGCCCAGCAATGGGTCGGTTCGGAGAAATCCGAGTCAGACAGGCACACCTGGCTACGATTTAAAAATCGCGGTTGGCGTACGAATATCAGCAAAAGCATCACGTATAGCACCTGGCGTTAAAAAACCGGGGTGTTGTAAATGGTGAAGATCCTGTTGGCGCAGCTCTTTGCAAAAAAGCGAAGCCCAGTGCCAAGAGTGACGCTCGTTGCAAAAAGCAATGCAATCCCGAAAAGGAAAAAGAAGCTCCATGTAAAAAATGAAGCTTCTGTAAGCTAAGCTCCTGGGGTAAAAAGCTAAGCTCAAAAAGCTAAGCTCCTAGGGAAAAAAGCATAGTGATCCTGTAAAAGGAAAAAGAAGCTCCATGTAAAAAATGAAGCTTCTGTAAGCTAAGCTCCTGGGGTAAAAAGCTAAGCTCAAAAAGCTAAGCTCCTAGGGAAAAAAGCATAGTGATCCTGTAAAAGGAAAAAGAAGCTCCATGTAAAAAATGAAGCTTCTGTAAGCTAAGCTCCTGGGGTAAAAAGCTAAGCTCAAAAAGCTAAGCTCCTAGAAAGGAAAAGAAGATCCATGTAAAAAGTGAAGCTTCTGTAAGCTAAGCTCCGAGGGAAAAAAAGCAAGGCTCCTGTAATAGGAAAAAGAAGCTCCATGTAAAAAATGAAGCTTCTGTAAGCTAAGCTCCGAGGGAAAAAAAGCAAGGCTCCTGTAATAGGAAAAAGAAGCTCCATGTAAAAAATGAAGCTTCTGTAAGCTAAGCTCCGAGGGAAAAAAAGCAAGGCTCCTGTAAGGGAAACAGACTCCATGCAAATAACGGCAATAGGAATGCTGATATGGCTCTGATTAATCAGGCAAACGGGCGAAAGCACGTTTGTTGTCAGACAACACCGCCTAGGAAACTAGGCTCAGTCCAAGGGCGTTTACGCCCTTGGCATTTTTTTTTTATTTTTTTCATTTGGTACCGTCCATTCTGTGGACTGTGCATTTCATACAGTAGTGCTTGAATCCGGTCTTCGCCAGCCAGAGCATCAGCGACCCGCCGATGATCTCTGCCACGACCAGGCTCCAGTATATGGCATCCAGCGAGATTGAGCTGCCTAAGAACAGCAGCACTACAATCAAGATGTTCCTGGCGAACGACGAGAACATCGAGATCTGCGCCATGCGCAGGGATTGGAGGATCGACGATCCGATGTCAATCATCCCGACGAACGGGATCAGCAAGGCATAGATCCTCAGCACATGTGCGAACTCCGGGCGGAGCTCGGCCATGGTGGGGGAGTATGTGAACGGGATGATCGCCCAGTCCGCGAATATGAACAACACTGCGGCGATGACGATCATCCAGAGCATCGTCACAGCGAGGGAGTAGCGATATCCTTTCTGGGCTTTCTCTGCATTCCCGGATCCAAGGGCTGCCGAGCATACAGGTATGAGCGCTGAGCCCACGGCCTGAGAGACCACCTCAGCCAAAGTGACGAACCTCCATGGTATGTTGTAGAACGTGGCCGCTACCGTGCCTCCGCATGCGATCACGAAGATCCTCTGGACCATGGACATGACGCTGATGAGCATGGATTCCGTGGCGCGGGGGATGCCCACGAACAGGATCTCCTTCATGTCTCCGAGGTTCGGGCGCATGTCCGATATCCTGAGCTTGAGGAAGAGCGCTCTGCGCCTGTACCACCATATGCCTATCCCTGCAGAAGCTGCTGACGATATGACCGTCGCCCACCCGGCACCGGCCAGTCCCATGTGCAGGCCGTAGATCATCACCGGGTCCAGGGCGATGTTCATTGCCGCACCGGCCAGGAGCATGATCATGGATTTCTTGGCGGCCCCTTCCGCACGGATGATGCCGGATACGGTCTCGCTGAGGATGACCAGCGTCCCGGCAAGGACCTGGGGGTAGATGTATGACTTGCAGAGGTCCATGATGTCCCATGCGCCCATCATCTCCACTGCCGGGACGACGGCGATGAAGAGGATCGGCGTCGTAGCGGCCCCTATCATCAAAGACAGCACCAGGGTCTGCGATGCCAGCCGGTCGGCCGATGCATGGTCGTGCCTGCCGAGGCATCTGGCGATGGCCGTTGTCGCGCCGATCCCGATCCCTATCCCCAGACCGGACACGATCCAGTAGAACGGAGATATGGTGGACACCGCGGATGACGCGTCCGATCCCAGCCCGGAGCACCAGGACGTGTCCGCGAAGAGGTTGATCTGCACCACCAGATAGGACACGATCAGCGGGAGGAGCATGGAGCGGATGGCCTGGCCCGGCTCCCCGAGCATGCGATCCAGGTCCTCGCTTTCCTCCTCAGGCATGCAGATGCCATGGGCCGCCGGGATATTTCATTCCTCTGAGCGCGCGCATGCGAAAGGAGGATATCCCATATCGGGATTCACTTGCCATGATCCAACTCGACATCCTTTGCGTGGGCGCTCTGGAGCGCGATGCGGACGGGAACATATCAAAAGCCGACTCCACGTCGGTCCTGATACGCACGGACAGGCATCTGATCGTGGTCGACCCCAGCACGAAGTACATGAAGCCCGCCGTGAAGACGTCGTTCAAGCAGATCGGCGTGTTCCCCCACGATGTCGACATCGTCGTCCTGACCCATACGCACAGCGACCACATCGAGAACCTGGACCTGTACAAGAATGCGAAGGTCTACGTCCACAAGGGCGGGAAGACGGAGATCCCGGGCGCGACCATAGTGGAATCGGACGAGCTGGAGATCTGCCCCGGAGTCCGCATGGTCCATACGCCAGGCCATTGCACCGAGGAGTCCAGCGTGTTCGTGGAGGCCGACAGGAGGTATGTCATCGCTGGCGACGCCATCCCTCTGGAGGACAACTTCAGGAAGAACGTGCCGCCCGCCCTGAACACCGATGCCCGCCTGGCCAAAGAGAGCATGGACCGCATCGGGAGGTTCGCCGATGTCATCGTCCCCGGGCACGGGTTCCCGTTCATGGTGCGATATCGGCAGAAATCTTTAAGCGCGGAGCAGGCTACGAGTCGGATATCAAGGTGAGGCCGTGATTCAGAGGGAGATGCCCGACACCATCGTCTACGAGTGCCCCGACTGCGGGGAGGAGACAGACCACCAGATACTGAAAGGAAGGATGGGGAAGGCTACTCTGGAGGGGACCTTCAGATGCAACGTCTGCGGGAAGGTCTCCAGCGAGACCATCAAGATCCCCGAGCTCATCCAGGTCCCCGTGATCTACAGCGACGGAGACGTGTCCGAGCCCAGGACCGCCACCCTCGAGAGCAACGACATCGTCGCCATCGACGACGAGTTCGAGCTGGACGACGGGATGCTGGTGTGCATCACCCATATCGATGTGGACGAGGGCAAGAAGGTCAAGAAGGCCCTGGCCACCGATGTCAGGAAGCTCTGGGTTAAGAGGTTCGACGTCCTCAGCGTGAAAGTCTCCGTCAACGACAACAGGAAGACGTACCCTCTGAGGATCGAGGCCGAGCCCGATGACGAGTTCGTCGTGGGCACACAGCTCCAGTTCGAGGATTTCGACTGTCTCATCCATGCCATCAAGACCAAGCACAGCCTGGTCAGGCGCGGCTCCGCCGAAGCCCGGGACATCACGAGGATCTACGGGAAGATCCGCAAGAAGAGGTACGATGTCCTCGCTTTCGATGACGACGAGGAGTTCGACGAGTCCGATTACATCATCGATGATGGCGACGATGCCGAGTGATTTTTTCAATGGCCTTCGGCGAGGACTCTCGGAAGTCGCTCATCGCCCAGGATCGGGTCCAGGATGTCCGCGATGTTATCGGATTCTATCGTCAGGTCCGCGGCTTCAGACGTGTAAGGGTCCGTGGGGTTGAATGCTATCGACAGTCCCGACGCCTTGAACATCCCTATGTCGGTGAAGGAGTTCCCCACTGACACGGTCCTCTCCTTCGTGGTGCCGTACTTCTCGATGAACTGCCTCACGTTGATGCCCTTGTCGCGGAGGTCCACGTTCATCTTGCCTTCTCCGGTCAGGCGGCCGTCCTCATAGGCGCACAGCTCGTCGGCGATGTAGGCATCGAAGCCGAACTCCTTAGCGAGCATCTCCGCGGCCAGGTCGATCCCTCCGCTGATGATGACGCATCTGATCCCGTTGTCAGCGAGGCAGGCTATGGTCTCCTGTATGCCTTCTATGAGGGGCATATCCCTGAACGTGCGGGCGATGTCGGCCAGGCACGTGCCCGGCTTCTTGCCGGTCCACAGGGCTATGTCCCTGCGCATGAACTCGGGCTCATCGATCTCGCCGTTGATGAATGCCTGATATGCAGGCTCGTTGTCCACTTCATAGCATTGGTGGACCCAGCACCACGAGCTCCTGACCCTGGTCAGCGTGCCATCCATATCGAAGCAGACGAGATCGTACTTCCTCATAGCACAGGACATGCGCCGGAGATAGATAAGGCGGTCGCATGCCGACCGGGGCCCATGCTCAAGAGGATCGGCGCCGCCTCATCCCGATGACCGCAATCACGAAGAAAGCGGCAGTTAGGCCCAGGACCAGGGCCATGCTCGAAGCCCCATTGAACGAGAATCCCCCTAGGGACATGTCGAACCCCATGTCGCTCCTGAAGCCTGCCAGGGCCTCCGGGGAGGCGCCTGCGAACACAGAGTCCAGGGCATCTCCCGCCAGGCTGTTGCGGAACAGCGATGCCATGTGGCTCGCGGGGACGATCCCGGAGACGGCCTGCATCCCCGAGGGCATTGTGCCCGTGGGCATGTATATGCCTGCTAGGAACCCGATCAGGACGCTGACGACGGTGAAGAACCCCGAGAACGCGCCTGTGCTCCTGAAGAACGATGTGATCGCATAGATTATGATGGATCCCGACAGGGAGGACGGGACCAGCAGCACGGCGGTCGCCGCCAGCCCGGATGCGCTGAGGGGGCATCCCGTGGCCGCAAGGTATGCGACGCAGACTGCCATCGCCATGGCGCTCATGGCCAGCCCTACGATGAACGTGCTGAGGATGTACCCGCAGGCGATCTCCGAAGAAGGCATCGGAGTCACCAGGACGTCCCTTATCCTGCCCGTGGACCTGTCCTCGACCATCGTCTGGAGGGAGCCTGCGGATGCCGTCACCGGGACTATGCCGAGTATCCCCGCCATCACCCATGCGTCGATGAGGTTTGACATGCCGTTCATGTCCGGGTAGGACTCGATCAGCATGTTCCTGAGGAACAGGAGGTACAGCATGATGACGATGATCACCGCCATCATCGAGAACACGACCGCGGCGCGGTCCCTGAAGTAGCAGAGGACGTTCCTCTTCGCGAGCGACACGGCCCCGTTCATTCCCTGCGGCCTCCCGTTATCGCGATGAACGCGTCGTCCAGGGTCCCCGACCTGACCTCGAAGGAGCCGATCAGGGAATCCAGGGCCTTGACTATCGGGACGGCGTCGGCGGTGGAGCCCAGCTCCACGGTGACGGTCCCGCTGCCGACGGCATATCCGATGCCGAGGGAGCTCAGGACCTCCGTCGCCGCGTCCATGTCCGTGGGCTCGAACGTCATCCTGTCCCTGCAGTACCGGTCTTTGAGAGCCGAAGGCGTCCCGTGGGCCGCGATGGACCCGCGGTCGATCACCACGATGTCGTCCGCCCCGGAGGCCTCCTCCATGTAGTGGGTGGTCAGGAGCACGGTCATCCCATGCTCGCGGTTGAGGTCCTTCACCGTCTCCCAGATCTTGGCGCGGGTCTGAGGGTCCAGACCGGACGTGGGCTCGTCCAGCAGGAGCAGCCTGGGGCTGTGGACCAGCGCCCTGGCGATGTCCGCCCTGCGCCTCTGGCCTCCAGACAGCTTCCCGTACATCCTGTCTGCGAACTCCGCAGCATCGGCTGCGGACAATGCGGACGAGACCGAATCCTCCAGGGCATCCCCTGACAGGCCGTACATGGCGCCGCGGATGCGGACGTTCTCCCTCACGGTGAGCCTGGCATCCATCATGGGGTCCTGGAAGACCACTCCCATGTCCGATCTCACCGACGGGTCCGAGACATCTTTCCCGAAGATCGAGACCTCTCCGGAGTCCGCCTTGAGGAGCGAGCATATTATCGATATCGTCGTGGACTTTCCGGCGCCGTTGGGGCCCAGGAATGCGAAGAACGCGCCTTCCGGGACGGAGAACGAGATGCCTTTCACGGCTTCGATGTCGCCGAAGCTCTTGCGCAGTCCATCGACGGATATCGCATCCATGCCGCCGCATCCCAGTTCCGCGATATAACAGGGAGGTCGTCGGAACTTATTATAGCAGTCTTCCATACACGGGGCATGATCACGATCATCGGCACAGGGCACGTCTTCAACCTGACGGAGCCCGTGTCGTTCATCGTGAAGAACACCTGGCCCGATGCGGTCCTCATCGAGCTGGACATGGCCCGCTACCAGTACCTCATGAACCTCCAGGAGGGGCCTGTGCGGGAGGACGATGCGGCAGGCGCGTCTGCGATCTACAAGCAGACCGCCAGGTACCAGCAGAAGATGTCCGAGGAGAACGGCGCCCAGGTCGGAGGCGAGTTCCTGGCGGCCGTCAACGCCGGGCGGCTCGCCGGAGCCGAGATCATCCCGATAGACACCAACGCCATGGAGGTCCTCGACCAGATGTGGGACGAGATGTCCTTCAAGGAGAAGGTCCGCTACAGGATGTCGGGCATATCGGACCGCATCGGCGGCATGAGGAAGGTGGAGGACGTCCAGGCGCAGTTCGCGCAGGACGAGGACCGCTACATCGAGGGCATGCGCAGGAAGTACCCCACATTGGTGAGGAAGCTCATCGACGAGCGCAACGAGCATATGGCCGAGCAGATCAACAAGGCGTCCGAGACGCATTCCAACATGGTCGTGGTGGTCGGCGACGCGCACGTCGAGGGGATCTGCAGGCTGCTCGAGGACCCGGAGATCAGGAAGGTCCGCCTGGCGGACCTGAGGGACAAGGAAAGGATGGACAAGGTCAGGTCCATGGTTTGGAAGGGAGAGGAATGAAGGTCATACTGCTCGCATCGACTCAGAACGCAGACGCCATATGCGCGGCGGCAGGGAACTCCTGCTACTCGCCGCGCCCGTCCTACGAGATAGCGGAGGACGTGGACTCGGAGAAGATCCTGTCGAGGATAGTCGGGATGGGCCACCATTCCGTGCTGGAGCATGCTGTGTTCACTTTTTCGGTGGAAGGCGTCTCTCGCGCGCTCACGCACCAGCTCGTCAGGCACAGGATCGCATCCTACTCCCAGCAGAGCCAGAGATACGTGTCCATGAAAGAGCCGTCCTTCGTCACACCTCATACCGTGGAGGGGGACCCAGAGGCCCTGAAGGTCTTCGGCGAGACCATGGATGCGATCTGGAACGCCTACGCCAAGCTGGAGTCCATGGGCATCCCCGCAGAGGATGCGAGGTACCTCCTGCCCAATGGATGCACCACCAACATCACCATAACGATGAACGCGCGCGAGCTCCTGCACTTCTTCTCGCTGAGGTGCTGCAACCGCGCCCAGTGGGAGATCCGCGAGATGGCCGACGAGATGCTCAGGCTGTGCCGGGAGGTCTCGCCCGTGATTTTCAGGGATGCCGGCCCGCCGTGCGCTAGGGGCCCCTGTCCAGAGGGGAAGCTCACTTGCGGCCACCCCCGCAGATGATTGCATTCCGCACGAAGCATCGTTACGCCCTTGCTTATATACATTGAGCGATAAGAGGGCATGAGTTCATTCAACGACCTCTGCAAGATCATGGAATCCCTTGACCCTGCCACCTACAGCAAGGTCATGGTCGAGAAGACCGCCGACGTCCTCGTCGGGCTCAAGGGAGTGACATGCGACGGGCTCGACGCCCTGGCGATCTACACGAACTTCGTCCTCTGCGCCGTGGCGGCGGACGGGAAGCTGTCCGAAGAGGAGTTCCTGCTGATCAAGCCTGTGATGGACCTGGTCGCTGGCGCCGACGTCTCTTACGATGAGGCCAAGGCGGTCTTCAAGGCTGCGGGCCTGGACAAGCCTAAGGAATACAAGGCCGCCATGGACAAGACCGTGGACCTCCTCGGACTGGTGTCTCCCCAGCTGAAGGACGACATCATCCTGGTCTGCATGCTCATCTGCGCCGTGGACGGGAAGATCTCCTTCAAGGAGAAGCGCTGGATAAAGAAGCTCATCGCCTGAGCTCTTCAAACCTCGGGCTGCGCCGGGCATCGGAGCTCCGGCACGGCCCGCCTTTTCCGACTCTGTTTTCCGACGTCGGACGGCCGTGGCCGTTGACCAATCTTTAAATATAAAATCCCCTTAATCGGGTTCACTCGGTGAATGATATGGGAAGAATAAGACCCACCTACATCAAGAGAGTGTCCATCGACCTCGTCAACAAGTACCCTCAGGCCTTCAGCAAGGACTTCGAGGCTAACAAGGAAATGGTCAGCACGCTCACTGATGTCTCATCGGTGACTATGAGGAACAGGATCGCAGGGTACATCACCCGCTACCTGTCTCACCCTGAGGCATAAACGCCTTAAACCCAATAATTTCCGCAGCTTTTGCCCGCGTGGGGTAGCTTGGATATCCTGTGAGATTGCGGATCTCTTGACCCGGGTTCGAATCCCGGCGCGGGCACCATACCTTATGGTCGTTGGTGTCTATCTTCCGTCATCGGACGGTGATGTCATTGTCGGACGCCATGTCCGCCGTCTGATTTTATAGAGAAGGAAATCGGGGCCGGAGCCCCTGAGAAGTTTCAGCAGTTCTTCTTGGCGATATCTGCGATCCCGCCGACGACCATGAGAAGTGCCCCGACGATGCCGATGTAGACTCCGTAGGATGCGCTGATGACGGTCTTGAATATGTCATAGAATCCGGACGTGTTCGACAGGTCTCTGATGCAGAGTACCATGAGGACTATCGAGACGACTGCGAGGATCAGAGCGATGATGCCGAGGCCTTTGCTGGCCGCCTCGCTCTTCACGAACATGGGGATGACAGTGGCGATGATGCCGATGATCCCGCTGATCAGCACGACGATGGGCGCGTAGCTGTAGTTGCTGATGTTCAGATCGCTGATCTTGATATCATGGATGAAGATGCCATCGTAGACAGTGGCATCCGAATAGAGGCCCCATCCGCTGAAGGTGAACTTCTGCGTTTCTGAGACGAGAGTGAACTCCATAGACCCCCACTCCAAGAACACGCACACGACCATCAGGATGGCTCCGATGATTCCGAATGCTCCGATTATCTTTGCGATTGACATAGGATGCATCTCCTGCATTTCTGCAGGTGATGGAATCTGCAGGCCAGATATTTATTTGATGCTCGGCAACCACGGGTACGCTCTAGCAATAATGTACAATCGTGTTGCCCTCCAGTCTCCTTTAGGCTTCAGGTCGTCTGCGTTTGGAAAGATAATGCCGAGCATACGCATAGTCTCGATATCGGGCATCAAAGCTATCGATAAGATAATGGGGGCCGAAGCCCCCAGGTTTCAATATTCTGTGGTTTCCGTACTTTCGTCGGCGATGCCTGCATCATCTGTCTTGCTAGTGATGCCGAGAATGCCGTATATGATCATGAGCAGTGCACCGACGATGCCGATGTAAGCTCCGTAGGATGCGCTTGATGTGAGGACTATGCCTTCTTCGGAGTAGCTGTCGGACACGTTTACGGTATAGAGGACAATGACGACGATTGAGATGACGGCAAGGATCAGAGAAAGGATGCCGAGGCCCTTGTTGACCGTTTTGTTGTCCTTGAACATGGAAAATGCAGCCGCTATCACTCCGACGATCCCACAGACGAGCGCCACAATCGGCGCGTATTTGTAGGCGACATCGTCGAGCGGTACCTTCTCGCCGTAGAAATTCATTTCTCCGCCGGTTCCGAGGGTCCATCCAGAGAAATCGCCTTTTATCGGCAGTATGAACGCAGTCCCCTCTATGTGTCCCCACGCAAGGAAGACACTGAGAATCATCACGATTGCTCCGATGATTCCGAATAAGCCAAAGATCTTGTTGAATGACATTGTAATGCCTCGCATTTCTGCAATCGAAGAACCTACGTGTGATATATTTATAGCTAAGTCTAGTAGAAACACGAAAGAGTTTAATTCTGACATCAACCTTCCGTACATTCTTCGGGCTTCGGCCAGACTTCCCTGGAGATCTCGAAGTCTCCCGGCGGAAGTATCCTTGAGATCTCCTCTTCGGGCACGTCGAAGCGCTTGGCCATCTCGTTGGACATGCGCCCGGTCTTCTTCCCGGGCCTTATGACGAGATACCTCTCCGAGCTGCCGAAGCACTCGACAGGGCCGCACATGACCTTCCTCGATCCCTGATAGCAGATCTCTCCGACGGCCAGCTCTATGGGCAGGTGATGCTCGTAGTTCCTCTTCCCACGGATGATGAACGCCCCCCTCGGAACGAACTCTCCGGGGTTGGGGGTCTTGCTGACCTGGTCGGGATACACCCAGAACGCCGTCCCCTCGGACAGGGCGGCGATCCACGACTTGGACTGGGCCAGGGCGAACTGGCAGCTCTCGCGCAGCTCCTGCTCCGAGGCCTTGGCGCCCTCTTTGACGATCACCGACGGCGCCCCGTGGACATCTGCGTGCGCGTAGAGGTCACCGTCCTTCAGGTGCTTCTTCACCACGTTGTCGTTGGTGTGCGCATCCCTCCCTGCGATGACCAGCCTGCCTCCGGTGGTTATGAACCACTTGTAGCGCTCGAACCAGAACTGCTTGGTGGGCTGGGCCTTGCCGGCAGCCTCCATCTTGGCCTTGTCTATGCCCTTCTGCACTTTCGCGAGCTCGGCGCGGCTCTCTGCCAGGGCCTCCTCTGCGCGCTTGGCCTTCTCCCCCACGTCCTTCCCTTTCTGGTAGAGGTCCGATGCGTTGGAGTCCAGGCTCTTGGTGTAGTCCAGCGTGATGCTGCGACCCCCGAAGGTCCCCGTGACAAGGTTCCTCGAAGGGTCGATAGACGTGACGTAGGGGATCTTGGACGCGCCCTCCTTCAGCTTCTCCCAGGTTATCTTCGAGGACTGGTCCAGCAGGACCGCCAGGAGCTCGCTGACCTTGGCATAGTCGGTGTAAAGGGCTTCCGCTTTCAGGCGCAGGTCCTCGCACTGCTCCCTGTACTCCTCCAGGGTCTCCTCCTGCTTGCCGATCCTCTTCTGGAGCTTCTCCACCCTGGGATCGACGAACGCCTCCTCTTCGGCATCCCCGATCTGCCGCAGGTAGGCGTCGACAGCGTCGGATATCGTGGCGAACGCCTTCTTCTCCAGGCCGGAGTGGGACACCAGGTCCACGGGGGCGAAGTCCTCGATCATGCCGTCTTTGAGGAAAGCGGTGGGCTCGGGGACGCTCAGCACCTTGGCGACGATCTCCTTCATGGACGCGTACATGCGGACGAGGGTCTCATCATCCACTTGAGACGACGGCGTGGACTTGTCTATGCCGACCCTGTCGCAGATCTCCTCGGCGTACTGGCCTCCGAGGTTGACGGACGTCGCCAGGGTCCTGACGGCATCGGAATCGGACGATCTGAAAGAGGCGATGAAATCCTCCTGGGATGACTCGGTGGGGTCGAACCTGCTCTTCGGCATGAGGTACGGCTCTCCGGGGCGGGTCTTCCTGTCCCTCCATGTCTTCTGAATCAGGCAGTTCAGGATGGTGCCGTCTTTCACAAGGAGCACGTTCCCGCCGCCGAACATCTCGAAGATCAGCTGGTAGTCGCCGTCGGACTTGGAGAGGCTCATCTCCACTATGCGGTCGAACCCGATCTGCCTGACGCCGTTGACGCGGGCGTTGTCCAGGTACTTCCTGAGGAACGACGCGAAGGACGTGGGCAGCGTCGGAGTCTCCGGCTTCGCCGAGGGGCAGTAGAGCCATTTCTTGTCCTTGAAGAAGAGCTCCTTCTTCCCCGAGCCCTGGACGTTGATCCTGAACAGGACATTCCCTGCGCCCCAATGGTAGATCTTGTCCATGTGGGCGCCTTCGAGACCGGAGAGCTCGGTGACGACCGAACGAACATCGAAGGAACTCATCTCTTTCTTCATGGGAACCCGATTGTCCGACGATTCAGATAAAGGTTGTTCGGCATCTACATTTTGCTGGGCGCTCACGTATCGGATACTATGATGCCCTTTTTGAGATGTAGGATGGAAAATCTCCTGAAGAAGAACTATTCATCCGTTGGAAGCCAGTATCTAATGTATATATATGAGTAGAAACACTTTCAGGGTGATGTTCAAGAAGTCCGAAAAGAAACCCAATCCAAGGGATGTTCCACCGTTCGGTGGTCTCGAATTCATTACCGATGAAGAGATAATGAAGAACATCAACGACTATCCATATGTGATGGGAAAGCTCAAAGATTGCTGATGTGTGTGTTTGATCTCAGCCACATCTCGATTTCTTCTCCGCTGATTTTTCCCCAAGCTACGTTCTTTATGAACATGAATGTTTCATAATCGTCATTTGGTTCATACCCCCCAGTTCTTAGAATGGCAACTGCTAATTGAAATGCAGTTCTTTTGTTTCCCTCGACGAACGGATGGAAGTTGGCGATATAGTCGATTGCCATTGCGGCTTTTGAGAAGCAATCTGGGCAAGTTTCAACCCACTCGCAGAAGCCCTCAATCGCAGCTGGGCTTATGAGTGCATCTTCCAGACCTTCTTCCCGTTCTTCGTTAGAGTTCAAAATCACCATGCGATGTATAGCCAAGACGTGCTGGATGCACGAATTGTAAGCAGCCTCGCGGTTATATGACGCAATTAATTTCTGTTCTTTTTTTGCTTTCAGTTTCTCAAACATTAATGACCCTGGTTCACCTGGTTGCTATATAATGGTTTCGAAATGTTTTCTTTTGATGCCACCCTTGTTCTCTCAAACGGAGGCGAGAGCGTATCTGGTAGTATTGCACCTCGCAGAACACGTTGATCGTCTCGTCCGGGGACATCAGCGGCCAGAACTTGAAGTAGGCGAGGCTCTCCAGGAACGTGTCCGCATCCGTGCCCCTGCCGAACAGCTCCGAGTATTCCGGCTTGGTGTCGAAGTTGATGGATATGACGTTCTGGTAGCTCTTGCGTGCGAACTCCAGAACGGAATATGTCTTCCCGATTCGGTGGCATCCTTTGACGAGGGGCGCCGTCTTCGGGCCGTTCTCCTTTCAGCGGAAGAATTGTTCCCGGCCTTCTTATCCCTGGAGATGGATATATGTGTACACATCGTTTGCAAACATTGACATTGTTTGCATGTTTTATTTGCAAACATTGACATTGTTTGCAAAAAACAACGGGGAAACAGTCGTTTTCAAGCAGCTTCATCGTTTCCGCATCATATCTCGATGCCGCAGATGCTTATGTCTCTGGATTCCAAGGCAGGGATTATCTCATCGACGAAGCTTTCGGAGCAGCTCTCGTCGAACCCGAATACCCTGAGCTCCTCTGAGCACATGAGCTTCATGCATTCCGTTTCGGACAGCGGCAGCTGCCCTTCGGCGATGGTCTTGAGCACGCTCCCCATGGACCCGGAGAACGCTATGAGCTTCAGCTCGAATCCTGGCTTCTCGGTGAGGCCCTCCCAGAGATGGGGCCTGTCTTTCAGGCATGCCTTGTAGAATCCCAGCGCGGTCTGGAAGATCTCCCATCTGGTATGGGCGACGGACAGCAGCTCGGCGATGCGGGGAGACCGGAAAGAAGCGTATATCTGGATGCATGCCGGGAAGCACATGACCTTCTCTGGAGGAGCATCCGGGCCCAGGACATCGTCCATCAGGGCGCTGGCCTCTTTGAACGCCATCTGAGTGATGTCGATGAAGATCTCGTCCTTGCTCTTGTATATGTTGTACAGGCTGCCGTTGAGGATCCCGGACTTGAGGATGATCTGCCTGATGGTGGTCTTGTCGTAGCCCTGCTCTATGAACAGCTTGAGGGACTCTTCCAAGATGCGATGCTTGGTCTCGTCCGTCTTCTCGCTCCTGGTCTTGGCGCGTGCGTTGATGCGCTCTCTGGCGATGCGGTCCATGCTCCTTCCACCCTCTGGAATCTCCGATTCCTCATCTGATTGTCCCGTATATATCGCCACCGCGGGCTTCCGAGCCCTATGCTTCGATAGAAAACTTGAGCATGTTCAAAATATTTAAATATCCCGTTAAATTTGAGCATGTTCAAAGGTGAATGAAAACCATGTTTGAGAAATATGCTCAGCATGTCCAGAAGCACCCCAAGGCGATCATCGCCGTATGGGTCGTCGCCCTTCTGATCGCGCTGCCGTTCGCGGCGAAAGCAGGGGACGTCCTCAACTACGACATGACCTCCATGGAGGGGCTAAACTCGGAATCTAACAACGGGCAGGATCTCGTTGACAAGTACTTCGATGCCAGCCTGAACACGGACACTATCCTTGCGATACCCTATGTGAATATCGCAACGGACGATGAAAAATACGATCAACTGCACGATATTGAGACATATTTTGTGCCAGATTTGGAATCTGCGCTTAAGAATCGTTACGGGAATGGAATCACATGCGATGTCATGGGTGCTTTCACTGGAGATAACTCCGATGAGGGCGTGTATCTGATTTCCTTTGTTGTGGGTGATGGCTACACAGCTATGGACGAGATTGGACACATCAGAGATGTTGTGTCTTCTGCAGTAACTGAATATAAGGGAGCTACAGAGCAGACGGCAAAATATGGCATAACCACATACGTTACAGGCACTACGCCCATCGCATACGACACCCTCGAGGGCGCTGATTCCGACATGACGAAGATCGATCCCCTGTCGATCCTCCTGATCCTCGTGATCCTCGGGCTGTTCTTCTACACCCTGGTCACAGCGCTGGTCCCGCCCATAGTCGTCGGAACCGCTTACGGGATCATCCTCGCCCTGACCTTCGGTCTGGGGCAGTTCCTCGATATATTCTATATCACCAAGACCATCGTGCTGGTCTCGATGCTCGGTGCCGGATGCGACTACTCTGTCTTCATCATCGCGCGTTACAGAGAGGAGCGCATCTACAACAACAAGGACAAGGAAGGCGCTCTCACCGAGGCCATCAAGTGGGCCGGGGAGTCCGTCTTCACTTCAGGTCTTGCTGTCATCATCGGATTCGCGGTCATGTCCTTCTGCTCGTTCAGCCTGGTGTCCACCATGGCCATCGTGCTGGCGCTCGGAATTGTCATGGCGATGCTCGCAGCCCTTACGCTCATACCTGCCGTCATAGCCATCGTCGGAGACAAGATCTTCTGGCCCAGGAAGATCGAGGACTACTCCGGGCAGAGCAAGATGCGCTCCGGGTTCTACGGACGCTGCGTTTCGGCCTCTCGCAGGTACTTCTCGTTCGCGGGAAAGTTCTCCACCAAGCATGCCGTGCCCATAGTCATCGTCGCTGTCCTGCTGACAGTCCCTCTGGGATATGTTGCTGTCACCTCCGAGGACTCGTTCGATATGATCAGTGTCATGCCCGATTCAGAAGCGAAGAGCGGAGTCGATGCCATTACCAGCAACACTGACGGAGGGTATCTCATGCCCACTTATGTGCTGATAGAATCCAAAGATGCTTTGGCTCATACAAATCAAGTACCCGTTCCCGGAACAGAGGTAACGCTCAACGTCCTTGAGTGGGATGATATGACCGCCATAAATTCCATCCTTGGAAGCTTGGTTGGAACAAAGATTCTCGGAGGTTCCGAAGGCCTTCTTCAGCAGGCAGACGATAACATCAGTCTCGCGTTCGGACCTACGCCTTGGGCCACTCTCTACGAAGGGGCTAAGGCTATAGTCATACAGAAGGCTATTGCGGCCGGTATGAGTCCTGAGGCTGCCGCGGCTTATGCTACTCCAGAGGTTGTCAACAAGGCGATAGTGACTAATGAGAAGCTTCCCGACATGATAACTTCGCCTCTGGCGCAGTTCTTCGAATCGAACAACGCTTGGAACAAGGCTCCTTCCGACCAGCTTATAACGGGGATTCCCGCAACAATCTCTGGCCTTATTGACTACAAGCTGAACATCGGTGCCGGACTCATTTCCTTCAACGGGAGCGAGGGCGACGGAATGTATGCCAAGGTCATGGTGATCGTCAAGGACGAGCCCATGTCCGCAAAATCCATGGACTCTATCGGGACCGCCAGGGGCGTCATGTCCGACTTCGCCAAGGATAACGACTGGGTCAAGGGCACTTGGGTCCTTGGTACCGGAGCCATCCTGTACGATATCTCAGAGACCGTCAACAGCGAGTTCCATCTGATCGAGCTCGCGGTCATCGTGCTGATCTACGTCCTGCTGCTCTTCGTGCTCGGAGTGTACTTCACCCCCATCAGGTCCCTCGCGACCATCATGATGAGCGTCGTCTGGACCCTCGGGATGCTGAACATCGTGTTCGGAACGCTCCTGGGCCTGGAGGTCATCTGGATCGTCCCGATCGTGCTGTTCGTCATCTGCCTCGGGCTCGGAATGGACTACGATATCCTGCTGACCACCCGTATAAGGGAAGGGAAGCTCAAGGGGCTGTCCAACGACGAGGCCATCCAGAACGCCCTGTCCTGGTCCGGGTCCATCATCACCCTCTGCGGGCTGATCATGGGCGGAACATTCCTGACCCTCCTGATGTCCGGGTCCAGCATGCTCCAGGAAATCGGGTTCGCCCTCGGGTTCGCCATCCTCGTGGATGCCCTGTTCGTCGTGCCTTACGTGGTCCCCGCTCTGATGCACCTCATGGGAGACTGGAGCTGGAAGGGCCCCAAGTTCCTCGCCAAGCGCAGGGAAGCCGAGGCCACTGAGGCCGAGGAGTGATCCAAAACAAGGGGGCGTCAGCCCTCTTCCCTTTCAACGATCCCGGGTGCCGGAACCAGTCCGGGGCCCGGGTTCCCAGCAGAAAAACGTTCAACAGTAATCTTTATCAATGAGTTCAGGATACGCTGACTTACACATTGCCGCCGTGGCTAAGGGGTATAGCGACGCCTTGGTAAGGCGTAGGTCGTGGGTTCGATTCCCATCGGCGGCTCCATGCTTTCTTCAACCCGATTCTGGATTCCGATGCTTTGTCGGTGCCTTCTCATGGTCCGAGGCACCCGATCGGCACAACGATGACTCCGTCATCGCGCTTGTAAGTGTATCTGGTCGATGTGAGCACCATTTTGAACACCGGGGGCTTGCCATCGCCCTTGACGATCTTGTCTTCGAGGCGGTTGAGGTTCTTGGCCCCGTCGTCGGCGTACCCTCCTCCGAGCTTCATCTCCACAGCGCCCCATCTGCCGTCTCTCGTTTCCACTATCGCATCGACCTCCAGATCGTTGCTGTCATGGTAATGTCCGACCGTGCCTCCGAAGGGCTCCGCATAGGCTCTGAGGTCCCTGTCGCAGAGCGATTCGAAGACAGCTCCGAATGCCTGAAGGTTTTCCATCAGCCCGTCTGCGTCAAGGCCGAGGAGCGATGCTATCAGCGACGGGTCTGCCAGCTGCCTCTTCGCGGATTCTCTGACAGGTGTCTTGGAGCGTGCCGGGCTCCCGCAAGGGGGCACATCTTCGCAGACGTAGAAAATGTAGAAAACGCCCCCGAAGGGGCAGGGTTTCAGATCAGGCCATGCGGTAGAACACGAACCCGGACCAGATCTTCGGGAAGAAGAACGTCGTCTTCTTCGGCATGCGCTTCCCGATCATCGACAGGTCCCAGATCTTCTGGAGGCTGGGCGCGTTCAGGATTATCGCCAGGTCGTATTCCTTGGCGTCCATCTTCGCCAGCGCGGACTCGGTCTCTGCGTCGTATGCGATGTCCGCCTTCCCCTCGTCCGACTTGTAGACGCCCTTGAGGATCTTCTCCTGAGCGACATAGGTGTCCAAAGTCCACATCGGGTCGTCCTTCCCGTCATAGTCTGCGAGGTAGCAGGCGCCGGTCTTGAACACGAGCCCCATCATGTGCTCTCCCAGGCGTGCGAGCATGTCCTCGCGGGACGCCTCGGTCAGGCTCAGGGACTTCGATATTCCCTTGACGGCGTTCTTCTCGGATATGTCGCCCGCTTTCACCAGCCTGTGGGTGGGCCATATCACAAGGCCCTCGTCGTCTGCAGGGACCAGGGTGGCCAGGACGTACTGCTTCTTCTCGTCTTCCGGGTTCTCCAGGGCGTAGTTCAGCGCGGTCTCGTACCTGTGGTGGCCGTCTGCGATGAGCATCTTCTGGCCCGACAGCTCTTCCGTTATCCTGGACGTTATCGCGGGGTCGGAGAGCCTGTAGTACCTGTGCTCCACGCCGTCCGGGTCGACGTACCTGTAGACGAGGGACTCGCTGTTCCTGACGTCGCGGTCGAGCTCGGGGGACAGGCCGGGGACGATCCCGAAGATGGACTCAAGGTGGGCCTCCATGTCCCTCAGCAGGTTCAGGCGGTCCGCCTTGACCTTGGAGAACGTCTCCTCGTGGGGGATGATGTTGCCCTGGTCGTACTTCTCGGTCTTCAGGATCCCGACGATGCCCCTGCGGACACGGGAGGTCCCCTCGTCGTCGAAGGTCTGCTCGTAGATGTAGAACGAATCGGGGTCCTGCTTCAGGCTGCCGTCGGCGATCCAGGAATCGAGTTCGGCACGGGCTCCATGGTACCTCTTGTCCGCATCGGGGCGGAGCGTGAGCCTCGTCACGTTATGCTCCTTGGACTGGAGCTCCTTCAGAGCTTCTGGCCCTATGACGTCATAGGGCGGGGAGATGCGGTCTCCGACGTGTTCTCCTGCCCTGATGCTGGGCCGGTATCCTGGGAAAGGCTGGAAAGTTACCATGTCCGACTGACCTCTGGCTATCCGATGTAATGCCGATATATGAACGCGCGCGTTAGGACGAAGGGTGTTTAAGCGCAGGCTGATGGGATAGAGCGCAGATGCTATATCATCCCAAACGTGCGATAAACGACCTTTCACATCATCCCAAACGTGCGATAAACGACCTTTCACATCATCCCAAACGTGCGATAAACATACATCTGGCTTCGATTGGATTTAATACGTCTTTTGTTATTATGAAAATCATGTTCAGACGCAAGGTCCGTGACGAACTCAAGGAGTGGAAGGACAAGTGGTCCAGAAGATATGCTGTCCTCGTCGAAGGCCCTCGTCGCGTGGGGAAGACCACTCTGGTGAAAGAGTTTGTCGCGTCAGAGTATAAGACGTCTATATTCATCGATTTCTCGGAGAACAATCCTAAGTTGATTTCCATGTTTGAGGTCAGCAGTTCCTTGGACGCGTTCTTTAAAACCTTGCAGGACTGGACTGGTGTCGCATTGTATGAGCATGAGAGCGCAATAGTGTTCGACGAGGTGCAGCTTTATCCGAAAGCCAGGCAGATGATCAAGCATCTGGTCAAAGATGGCAGGTACGACTACATAGAAACCGGCTCCCTTATTTCCATAAGGCAGAATGTCAAAGACATACTGATTCCCTCTGAAGAAATGTCCATCCAGATGCGCCCTATGGATTTCGAGGAGTTCATGTGGGCTGTAGGGGCTCCGTTCCCGATGGATTATCTGAAGGAATGCTTCCGTAATGGAACTCCTGTGGCCCGTGTCATCCACGAGGAGATTATGCGCAGTTTTGTCACGTATATGATTGTCGGAGGGATGCCTCAGAGCGTGGATGAGTACATCAGGTCGGGTAGCTTTTCTCAGGTCGATATGGTCAAAAGGGAAATACTCAAGATTTACGCGTCAGATCTTTCTAAAGTGCGTGAGCCGACCGGGAGCAAGGCTCGTGCGATATTCAAGAAGATACCTGCCATGCTGTCTAGTCACGAGAAGACCTTTTCGCCGTCGGAGTTTAAAGCGGATTCGAAAAGTAGAGATTATTTGAACGCGATAGACTGGCTGTCTGAGTCCAAGATTGTGAATATATGTTATCGTTGCACCGATCCCGATCCGGCTCTGGATCTGTATCTGGATGCCAATTCATTCAAAATCTACATGGCTGACACAGGTCTGCTGATGGCGGCAGCGTTCATGTCCAATGCAGTCAAGGAAGAAGCATATGACATGGTGCTGAATAACAAGCTCTCTAGCAACCGCGGGATGATGTTCGAGAACGTCGTAGCCCAGGAGCTGGCAGCTCACGGACATGCGCTGGCCTTCAGCAAGCGCAGGTCGGAGTCCAACACATACGGGTTGGAGGTAGATTTCATATTGGCCGACGGGAAGCATCTGATCCCGGTCGAAGTGAAGTCGGGCGAGAAGTCTTCCAGCCACAAGTCCTTGGACGTCTTCATGGAGACATACGGCCGCAAGATCGAGAGGGCCTACGTCGTGCATTCCAAGAACCTGAGGGTTGACGGCAAGGTCGTCTACATCCCGATATACATGACGATGTTCATCTGAGGCCTCGGCAGGTTCTTCAGCAACGGGTGTGAAAGGCATTGCAGGAGAAGCGGTTCCATCGGGACCGGACGCATGAGGTGCATCGGCTCATGACTTTTGTCGATGACGATTGTGCACCAAGAGGTCATAATCGCCAAACGGAGGTCGCGGACACGGTGATCGGAGGATCGTTACAATCATTCTCGTCTCATGCCGGGACGGTATCCGATCGGCCGCGAATGGGAATCATGGCTGGCACAGGGATCTCCGCATTGCGGCAAGGTCCCAACAGCCGTCCCATTTCTAACAACAATGGTGGTTAGAGGCTCCCGGCTGTCCGCAGGGAGCCATAAGAACTCCAGATGGAATCACTTCTTGGGGCTGTACAGCCCGACGACGGTGCTATGCGCTAGGACATGCCCCATCATGGCGAAGTGGAGCTCGTTCAGGAGGAACCCTCTCTTCAGGCCGAGCTCGGTGTCGAGCGCATATACGGTGAGGGTGTATCTGTGCTCCTTGTCCGGCGGGGCGGGACCGCCGTAGCCTGTGGCCTCCTCCACCGTGTTCGGGGAAGCTATGCTGTGCCAGCTGTTGCACCCCTCGGTGAAGTCCTTGGACTTATGGGACTCCCCCTCCCTCAGCTCGGTGCGCTTCAGGTCGCAGAGCGTCCAGTGGACCCAGTTGAACCCGCTGACCGCCACCGCGTCGTAGTCATCCATGATGACGGCGAAGCTCTTCGTGCCCTCGGGGGCGTCCTCTATCCTCAGCGGGACGGACAGTCCCGGCATGCCGTTGACGGTCACGTCGCCTTTGGCTCCGAACCTGTCTTCGATCCATCCGTCCTTTATCGCGTTGCATATGACCTTCATTTTAATCGCCTCAGCAGATCCTCGGGACGGGGTCTCCCGCGGGGGCCTCCAGGATCCTCCTGCCTCCGACCTCTGTCCTCATGACCACTCTCTCGGGCCCGCTCACCGCATGGCCTATGATTGCGGCATCCTTCCCTTCAGGTGTCCTCCTGATGGCCTTGAGGACCTCCTCCGCCATCTCGGGGACCACTCCGATGACAGCTTTCCCCTCGTTCCCTATGCTCAGGGCATCGATTCCAAGCAGGTCGCAGGCGTTGACCACGCCGTCCCTCAAGGGGATGGCGCTGTAGTCGATCTCCATCCCGACATGGGATTTGGAGCACCATTCGTTGAGCGTGTTGGCCAGGCCTCCGCGGGTGGGGTCCTTCATGGCCACGATCCCTCCGGCCTTCAGGCCCTCGGCGATCATCTTGTTGAGAGGCACCACATCGCTCTGGACCTCGCTCTCGAACCCGTATCCCTCGCGGAACGAGAGGAGCGCGATCCCGTGGTCGCCCATGTATCCCGAGACTATGATGGCGTCCCCCGGCCTCACGCTGGAGTCCGTGCACCATCTGTTCTCCACCTTCCTGTACTCGGATGCTTTGGCGAGGTCCGAGTCGAGGTAGGGGGACCTCTTGCCGATGGCGGATGTGGCCATGACCATCTGGTCCACCGCTCCGGCCTCGACGACCTTGGTGTCGCCGGTGGCGATTGGGACCCCGCATCCCGCGGCGGTCTTCCCCATGGAGTCCATGACCTTGTCCACGGTGTCTATGTCCAGGCCCTCCTCCATGATGACGGAGCAGGCCAGGGCGATCGGCGATGCGCCCATGACAGAGATGTCGTTGACCGTCCCCGCCACAGAGATCTTCCCGATGTCCCCTCCGGGGAAGAAGAGCGGCTTGACGGTGTGGCCGTCGATGGTGAACACCACATCGTCCACGACTGCGGAATCGTCCATGGAATCGAGCGGGACGTCCGCGTTCATCTTCGGGAAATGATTGGTGATATGCTTGGACAGGAACTCCTGCATGAGCTCTCCGCCTGCCCCGTGGTTCAGGACTACCTTCGACATGCGGGGTGAATCATGGAACGGGGATATCATTGTTGGGTCTGGCGCATTGTTCGACGGTGCGGGGGCGGGAATCGAGGGGCAGCCGTATCCCTCAACTCACCCAATGAAAATACCCTCAACTCACCCAATGAAAATACCCTCAACTCACCCAATGAATATAAATGAAGACGTATTTTTTCTACTCATGGCGCAATATCGCCCACGTATGGTTGATGACGAAATCGAACGTAAGATGAAGGTTTTCGGTGCCGTTGTTATCGTAGGGCCAAAGTGGTGTGGAAAGACAACTTCCGCGAGGCGTCTATCCAAGAGTGCTCTGTTCATGCAGGATCCTGATAAGGAGTCATTGTACAAGGAAACCGTGAAGGAGAAGCCTTCTGTGCTCCTCAGAGGGAACAAGCCAAGGTTGATTGATGAGTGGCAAGAGGCGCCAAGACTTTGGGATGCAGTCAGGTTCGCTGTCGATCAGGGTGCAGGTCCAGGGGCATTCTTGCTCACCGGTTCGGTTACACCATCGAAAGATTCTGTGATGCATACTGGAACTGGGAGAATCGTTAAGGTCGTCATGAGGACCATGAGTCTCTTCGAATCCGGAGATTCGACGGGTGAGGTCTCGTTGCTCGATCTGTTTAACGGCAGTTCGGACATCTCCGGAGAGTCACGTCTGGACTACGCATCCATGGCGGAAGTCCTTGTACGTGGGGGGTGGCCCGCATCGATTGGAAAGACACGGGAAGGGGCCAAAGATCTAATCAAAGGCTATTGTGAATCGGTTCTTGATTCAGAAATAAATCTGCCCGAAGGCCGTCGGCGTGATAGGGAGCGGATGAGGTGCATTCTCAGATCGCTTTCAAGGCATACTGCAACCGGCGTTTCCAACACTACGGTAATGGCTGACATCAATGCATCTGCGAATGAGTCGACGATAAACACTGTATCAGATTATATCTCCGCCTTGAAGAGCATATATGTCGTTGAAGATTTGAATGCGTGGAATCCAAAATTGCGCTCCAAGACGGCGATAAGGACCTCTGATGTCAGGCATATGTCTGACCCTGCTATTGCGACCTATTTCTTGGATGCGGGTCCAGAGGATCTGGAAGCGGATCCGAACACATATGGCCTTCTATTCGAGTCTTTGGTCATCAGAGACCTTAGAATCTACTCACAGAAAATCGGGGGCACAGTCCATCATTATCGGGACGCTGACGGGCTGGAGGCGGATGCCATAGTCCATCTCGATAATGGTCGCTGGGCGGCCTTCGAGGTGAAGCTGGGCGCCCATGCGGCTGACGAGGGCGCCAAGAGCCTCAAGAAGCTCGCAGGGAAGGTGGACGGGGACATCACGAAGCTCCCTGCGTTCCTGGCGGTCATAACGGCTTCGGGGTATGCGTACACCCGCGAGGACGGCGTCCACGTCATCCCGCTCGGATGCCTGAAGGACTGACGGGCCTGTGTAAATCTTAATATCCGTGAGGGCATGGGCAGGTCAGAGGAATACGCGATGGTATCCAAGAGGCTTCAGGAGATCCCGGCATCGGGCACGATAGCAATTTCGAATCTGGTCAGCCAGATGAAAGCGGACGGTGTCGACATCGTCTCGTTCTCCATGGGGGAGCCCGACTTCACGACGCCTCGGAACATCATCGACGCATGCTGCGACTCTCTGGAAAGGGGGTTCACCCATTACACGCCGTCCCTCGGCATACCCGCTCTCAGGAAGGCCGTCGCAGACGTGACCCGTAAGACCGACAACGTCCCGTGCCAGGCGTCCAACGTCCTCATCACGCCCACCAAGCAAGCCATCTTCATGATCGCGCTGGCCTACATCGATCCCGGAGACGAGGTCATCCTCCCGGACCCCTCGTGGGTGTCCTACGAGGCCTGCATCCGCCTCGCCGGAGGAGTGCCCGTCTACATCCCGACGAAGTACGAGGAGGAGTTCGTGGTGGATCCGGCGCTCATCGAGGCAGCCATCACGCCCAAGACGAGGATGATCATCCTCAACACCCCGTCCAACCCGACGGGAGGGGTCATCCCCGGAGAGGTGCTGAAGCAGATTGCCGACATCGCGCTGGCTCATGACATCCTGGTGCTGTCCGACGAGATCTACGAGAGCATCATCTACGAGGGGAAGCACACATCCATCGCATCCTTCCCCGGGATGTTCGACAACACGATCCTCGTGTCCGGCCTCTCCAAGACCTATGCCATGACCGGCTGGAGGATCGGGTGGGCCATCGCCCCCGAGCAGATGATCAAGGACATCAACAAGCTGCAGTCCCACTCCATCTCCTGCTGCGTCTCGTTCGTGCAGGAGGCCGCCGTGGAGGCCCTGACCGGGCCCCAGGACTCCAAGCTCGCGATGGTCCGCGAGTTCAAGAAGCGCCGCGATCTGGCACTGGACCTCATCGACGAGATCCCGGGCCTGGAGTGCAACGTCCCCAAGGGAGCCTTCTACGTGTTCCCGAAGTACGACGCGGACATGCCTTCCGCCAAGCTCGCCGAGACCCTTCTGAAGGAGGGCCATGTCGCGGTCACTCCGGGAACGGCCTTCGGCCCCGGAGGCGAGGGATTCTTCAGGGTGTCCTACGCCACCTCCGAGGACCAGATCCGCGAGGGCTTCGACAGGATCAAGAAGACCCTGTCCCAGCTCTGATCCGCAGAACCTTTTGCAGGGGCCATCCGGCCCCTTTCAGCCTTCTCTCCGCCATCCTTCCCAGCTGAGTGCTCCCGTGCGTGCGCGAGCGCGCGCAAACGTTAATAAGAGCTGAAGGATAACGAAGTCCGCCCATCGGGCAAAGAGGTATCATCTTGAGCAGAATGCTGTACACGGTCGGACCAGTCAACGTGGCTCCCGACACCCTTCAATCCATGACCAAGCCGATGATCACGCACCGCTCTCCCGAGTACAAAGAGCTGCATGCGTCCATCGTGGAGAAGGTCAGGAAGGCCCTGGACACCGACATGGAGGTGTTCATGGTGGCCGGATCGGCCTCTGTCTTCCTGGAGGGCGCCATAAGGAACGGGGCTTCCGAGAAGACCTTCGGCATCACCAACGGCTCTTTCGGGAACAGGTCCATCGAGATCGCCGAGCTCAACGGGAAGTCCGTGGACAAGGCCGAGGTCCCCTGGGGCAAGGCGATGAAGCCCGAGCACATCGAGGGGAGGATCGGAAAGGACGTGGAGCTCGTCCATTGGGTGAGCAACGAGTCCTCCACCGGGGTGTTCAGCGACTCCGTGGCGCTGACCAAGTCCGTCAGGGAGCAGAACCCCGACGCCCTCGTGATGGTCGATGCGGTGACGTCCGCCTTCGCAATGGACCTGAAGCTCAAGGAGATGGACGCGGACGCGGTCATCTTCGGGTCCCAGAAGGCGCTGGCGCTCCCGCCCGGCATCGCAGTGATGCTGTGCTCCGAGAGGATGCTCGAGAAGGCCAAGACGGTGAAGAACCGCGGGTTCTACACCGACCTGCTCAAGATCAAGAAGCAGAGCGACGTCAACTACGCGCTCACCACTCCGCCCGTGTCGCTCATGTACGGGCTGGACTACCAGCTGGACAAGGCGCTCTCCGAGGGCATGGCCGCCCGCTACAGGAGGCACCAGCAGATGGCCGACCTGGTCAGGGACTGGGCCGGCAGGAAGATGGAGGGAGTGCTCCCCGAGAAGGGATACCAGTCCAACTCCATCGGTGTCATTAACCGCGGCTCGCTGGACTTCGACGCCTTCCACAAGAAGCTCAAGGCCAAGGGCTACGAGATCTCCAACGGGTACGGGGAGGTCAAGGAGTCCACGTTCAGGATCGGCCACATGGGAGATGTGACCGTGGACGGCATAAAGGAGCTGCTCGCGACTATGGATTCAATTCTGGAGGAATGAAAATGGCAACCAAGATCCTTGTATCGGACCCCCTTTCGGACGAGGGGCTCGAGATCCTCAACAAGTCCGGATTCCCCGTGGACGTCAAGCCCGGGATGACCGAGGACGAGCTCTGCTCCGTCATCGGAGACTACGAGTGCCTCATCATCAGGTCCGGGACCAAGGTGACCAAGAAGGTCATCGACGCAGGGAAGAGCCTGAAGGTCATCGGCCGCGCCGGCGTCGGAGTGGACAACGTCGATGTCCCCTACGCCACCGACAAGGGGATACTGGTCATGAACACCCCCTCCGCGAACATCCTGTCCGCGGCGGAGCACTCCTGCGCCATGCTCCTGGCCCTCGCCAGGAACATCCCCTTCGCCCACGAGTCCATGCACAAGGGCGAGTGGAAGAGGTCCAAGTACACCGGCGTCGAGCTCAACGGCAAGGTCCTGGGTATCATCGGGGTCGGCCGCGTCGGCGGAGAGGTGGCCAAGCGCATGAAGGCGTTCAACATGACCATGATCGGATACGACCCCTTCCTCCCGAAGGAGGTCGCCGACAGCCTCGGCGTCAGGCTGACCACCCTGGAGGAGGTCATCACCACCGCAGACTTCATGACCATCCACACCCCGCTCCTGCCCGAGACCAGGAACATGATCTCCCTGAAGCAGTTCAAGATGATGAAGCCCAACGCGAGGCTGGCCAACGTGGCCCGCGGAGGCATCGTCAACGAGGAGGACCTCTACACCGCCCTCAAGGAGAAGATCATCGCCGGAGCGGCTTTCGACGTGTGGTGCAACGAGCCCCTGGACGAGAGCGAGTCCAAGCTCCTGGAGCTGGACAACCTTGTCACCACGCCCCACCTCGGAGCGTCCACCGTGGAGGCCCAGGAGAGGGTCGCCATCGAGATCGCCGAGCATGCTATCATGTACCTCAGGGACGGCATAATCTCCAACGCCATCAACGCGCCCCGCGGCAAGCTGGACGCCGAGACCGAGCCGTTCATGCCCCTGGCCGAGAGGATGGGAGCTATCGTCCAGCAGGTCATCGGGAACCACCCGCTCAGGAAGCTGGAGGTCTCCTTCTGTGGCAACCTGGCCGGGAAGCAGACCAAGCTGGTGACCATCTCCGCGGTCATAGGGTACCTGAAGAGGGTCATCGGCTCGGCCAACATGATCAACGCCCTGCCGGTCGCAAAGGCCAAGGGCATCGAGATCGCCGAGACCAGCAACGACACCGCCAAGGATTACGCCTCCGTGCTGGAGCTGAAGTTCACCTACGAAGGGAGGACGCGCAGCATCAGGGGGACCGTCATCGGCGGTCAGCCCAGGATCGTCGGCATCGACGGGTTCTCCTTCGACGTCCCCGCATGCGGCGACATGATGTTCCTCACCTACGAGGACGCCCCAGGAGTCATCGGAGCCGTCGGCAACGCCCTCGGAGAGGCCGGGATCAACGTCGCCCAGATGGCCGTCGGAAGGGACAGCGGCCGCGCCGTCATGTTCCTGACCGTGGACCAGAGCGTCTCCGACGATGTGGTCTCCAAGATCGCGTCCGCGGTCGGCACCGACGACATCAAGTTCCTCGATCTGGTGGAGTGAAGATGCCGGTCGTCACCGTTGACGAGCTGTCCCTGGCCATCCAGAACAGCATCGACAGCTCCTATGACATGGCTCCCGAGCAGGCCTACGACCTGGCGCACCACGTGCTGAACTTCTTCGGCTATGCGGACAGGATCATAGACAACGTGCTGGAGCCCGAGGACAGGGACGCGTTCTATATGCTGGAGGACGCAGGCATCCTGACCACTGAGAGGGAGGAGACCACCCTGTACGACGGAAGGGAGTGGAGGATCCACTACTGGCTGTTCCGCAGGGAGAAGATCGCCTCGATGATGGTCAGGGAGCAGAAAGAGACTGTCGCCGTCTCGGAAGAGGAGTCCGTGTACTCGGACCTGCCCGACGACATCTGGCACCGCGGCTCAGAGTAAACCTATCATGGACCGGTTCCCTTACGATTACCGCCCCGGCCAGAGGGAGCTGGTCCGTTTCATATCCGGCACCGTGTCGGATGCCATGTGCCCCGTGGTCGAAGCGGGGACAGGCACCGGCAAGACCGTTTCTTCGTTGGCCGGGGCGCTGTCGTTCGCATCCTCGAACGGGATGAAGGTGGTCTACCTCACCCGCACCAAGTCGCAGCAGGCCCAGGTGGTCCGCGAATGCGCCGCATTGGGGGCGCTCTGCGCTCCCCTGAGGGGCAGGTCCGCTTCCGGATGCCCCCTAATGAGGGGCGATCCCGACCTGCAGCCGGGGACCTCGGAGGAGATCTCGCGCCTGTGCTCCCGCCGCAAGAGCAAGAGGAACGGGGAATGCGGCTGCGGGTTCTTCGCCAGGCTGGAGGACGAGGACATCGGTGCGTGGGCGGAGATCCTGCGCAGCTCCCATCCCGGCCCGGAGGAGTTCGCAAGGCTCTGCGAGGATGCGGGGGTGTGCCCGTTCGAGCTCACCAAGATGGTCCTGCCCCAGGCGGATGTCGTCGCCGCATCGTATCCGTTCATGTTCGTCCCCCCGATCCTGGAGAAGCTTGTCGAATGGACCGGGACTCCCTTGCACAGGATGGTGGTCATAGTCGATGAGGCGCACAACCTGCCGGACTACCTGAGGGAGACCATGACCTACGAGTACTCCTTCGGGGCCATGGCGCTGGCCGAGAAGGAGGCGAAGGACAACGGAGACCAGGAGGTCCAGGATGGGCTCCTGGTCACGGACATCGTGGACGCCCTCAGGGCATCGCTCGCGACGGCCGTGACGGAGTACCTGATCGACGACGACGGCCTCCTCCCGCCGTACTTCCTTGAGGACGAGCTCATGAGCCGCCTGGGCATCACGTCGGTGAGCATCAGGCGCATCTGCGCTGGCCTGGAGGAGCTGGGCGAGATCGTCTCGGACCGGAAAGCGGAGGAGAACAAGCTTCCCCGCTCTTACATCGGCTCCATGGGGCGGTTCATCCGGGCTTGGATGGAGGACTCCGACGAGAGCCGCATCCACCTGGTGACAGGCGGGGACAATCCGTGCTTCCAGTCCTATTGCATGGACCCGTCCGGGGCCGCCGGCCCGCTGAACGCATGCTATTCATCTATCCATATGTCAGGCACGCTGGCCCCTCTCGATGCGTACATCAGGGAGCTGGGGCTGGAGCGGCCGGTCCCCCGGACGTTCCCGTGCTGCTTCCCCCCGGAGAACCTGCTCACGCTGTACTCCGACGAGGTCTCCATGCGCTACGAGGACAGGAGCCTGGAGTCCAACTACTCCCGCATAAGGCAGATCCTGACGGACACCGTCCGTGCCGTCAGGGTGAACACGGCCGTTTTCTTCCCGTCGTTCGCGTTCATGGACAGGATGGTCGCCGACGGGGTGCCGGAGGATCTGGGCAGGCCGGTGCATTACGAGCGCAGGGGGATGCCCCAAGGGGAGCTCATGGAGGAGTTCGAAAGGTTCAGGTCCTCCGAGGGCGACATCCTGTTCTGCGTCACCGGAGGGAGGATCAGCGAGGGCCTGGACTTCCCGGACAAGAGCCTCGAGCTGGCGATCGTCATAGGGATCCCGTATCCGAAGCCCACCGCCAAGATGAGGGCCATGACCCGCTACTACGACCGCATGTTCGGCGACGGCAGGCTGTATGTGTCGATCATACCCGCCACGAGGAAGATCAGGCAGTCCATCGGCCGCCTGATAAGGTCCGAGACCGACAGGGGCGTGGCCGCGGTCCTGGACCGCAGGGCGGCATCCATCCGGGACATCGACGCGATGCAATGCTCCGACATACCGGGCGCAGCCAGGGCTTTTCTGGGCGATGGCGGGCGCCAGCGACCGCAGGGATAATAAACACCTTGCCATTCGGAGTGGCATGGAGATACAGGTCGACGAGGACGTCAAGCAGCACATATTGTCGATGGGCTGCGATTTCCGCGTATGCACCGCATGCATGGGGCCGGCGCTGGTCCCGACGAAGGTCAAGGCCCCCAAGGACACCGACATCAGGATTCCGGTGGGCGATCATACTCTGTACATATCCCGCGTCCAGACGATGTACATAGACAGGGTCTCCATGGACATGCTGTACGACAGGGAGGACATCGATTCCTGCCCTGCGTTCTATCCGAGAAGGTCTTACTGACGCCCGCTCGGATCATCCAGATCGGCCTCTCCCTCGAAGATGCATCTGCATCTCTCAAGGGCTTCCGCCAGCTCTGCGCCTTTCGGGGTGAGGGACCAATGCCATGCGCAATGCTTCGTCCGGCCGGACATTCCGTACCTATGGGAGACGAGCCCGTTCTCTTCCAGCATCGCCAGCTTCGCGTTGACCCTGCCGCCGTTCTCGCCCGTCTTCTCTCCGATATAGCTCTGCCTGCACTCGCCGTCCTTCCTCAGAAGGTCCAGCATTTCGCACACATGGGCGGTTCCGACGAGCGCCCACAGGGTCTGTCCGGTCATGAGGAGCCACTGGGCTTTAGGAACGGTTTTCTTTTACGGAGCAGAATGTAACATACATCTCGCGATGTAATGTATATTAGGATTCTATGCCCATCGCCGCATGGCCGGCAGGATGTCCTCCTGCGCTCGCGCCGACATCATCGGAAGGGATGGAAGATGGATTACAGGAGACCGCATACGCACATCAAAGCCTTGGAGAGCTACAATGCCATATCGTCCGTCCTGTACGTCTACCGGAACAACGGATGCAGCAAGACGGAGCTGTACCATGCCGTGTCGAAAGCGGCCGGCATGGTGGACAAGGTGAAGGACCTGGAGGATGCGGGGCTGATATCCCATGTCACCACAGGGAGGGTGACCAAGCTCTATGTAACGGAGCTGGGGGCCGAGGTCGGCAGGCGCCTTGCGGAGATTGAAGAGCTGATGGCCGACTGAGCGCCTCGATAGGGAACTGCTGCGACGATCCAGCCGCGACCGGTTGTCGGCATCGCAAGGCAGGTCGGGTTTAGTTTCTATTGAAGGATTAAAGAGATAGCGTTTTCGATGAAAGTTTAATCCTAAGATAGAAACCAACACAGGATATTATAGTCGTTCAGTGTTCATGACCGCATGGATGCCCGCAGGCCCCTTGTCCCACGCCCCAGATACACTGACCGCATGCTGCCGTTCAAAGGCAACGGCAATGCCAAGGTGATCACAGGCATCCGCCGTTGCGGGAAGTCGTCCGTCATGAAGCTGTTCGCGGACAGCTGCTGTCCGGACGGATGCAACATCATCTATCTGAGCATGGAGCTGGCCGAGAACCGCCATCTCCGCGAGTGGGAGCACCTTCTGGACGAGGTCGAAGGCCGGATGGATCCAGATAGGCAGAACGTGCTGTTCATAGACGAGGTCCAGAACATCCGGGGGTGGGAGCTGGCCGTCCGCGACCTCATAGCCCGCGAGTCTTGCGACATCTACCTCACAGGCTCCAACTCGAACCTCCTCTCTTCGGAATACGCTACGCATCTGGGAGGCAGGTTCAACGGCATATCAATGCTCACTCTGTGCTATTCCGAATGTCTCTCGTTCGACGGCGGGCACGGAGGAGGAGAGGATGTGTTCGAGAGGTTCGTCCGCATAGGGGGCTTCCCGATACTCTGGCGGAACCCCTCGGACATAGAGTCTTCCATGCAGACCGTCCGGGACCTGGTGGACGTGTCGATCGCCAACGACATCGAGCTCAGGTACGGGATAAAGAACAGGCCCCTTCTGAGAGACCTTCTGAGGTGCGTCCTGTCGACCGTCGGCAAGTACGTCTCGGCGAACAACCTCTACAACACGCTGAGGTCCGCCGGGACCAAGGCGTCGCCTGAAACGGTCTACAGCTACCTCGGCTATCTGGAGTCCGCCAACCTGATCGTCCGCGCGAACGCGTTCGACATCAGGGGGAAGAGGATCCTGTCGTCTAAGTACAAGTACTATGCAGCGGACCTTGGCATAAAGCATGCGCTGCTCGGATACCGCCCGGAGGACACTCCCGGGCACATGGAGAACATGATCTTCACGGAGCTCTCCGGCAGAGGATATCAGGTGCATATAGGCGATGCCGGCGGCAGGGAAGTGGATTTCGTCGCCGAGAAGGGCGGACGGAGGATATACGTCCAGGCGTGCCAGGCCATCAGCTCCGAGGACACGTTGGAAAGGGAGCTCGGCGCTTTCGATGCGATCGAGGACAGCTTCCCGAAGTACCTGGTCCTGATGGATCCCGGAGTCTACGAAGGCGTCACAGAGAAGGGGATCGTCTGCTGCGGCATCAGGGACTTCCTGCTGATGGAGCTCATCCCATGACGGGCTTGCCGCATCGATGCGTCTATTTTACTTTGTAAAAATAAAGTAAAATAATTAACTTTAGTAAGTTAAAGTAAAATATCGAAGATGCATTCCGCATCCGATGGAGTCGTTCATCGGCCGCGAACGGGAGCTTTCGGAGCTCGAGCGCATATTCGAGCGCGAGAGGATCAAGACCTGCATAGTGTACGGGCGCCGCAGGATCGGGAAATCGGCATTGCTGAGGCGGTTCTGCCAAGGGAAGAGGTCTCTGATGGTCCAGTTCGTCAGGTCGTCTTCGAAGTCGAACGCGGATCTCCTGTCGGATGCGGTTTCATCGCTGGCAGGAGCCCCTTCGGGATCCGACGGCCTCCGTCAGGCCCTCGATGCCCTGGCGGGCCTGTGCGAAAAGGAGAAGATTGTCATAGTGCTCGACGAGATCCAATACCTTCTTACCGATGAGGCCGCCAAGACTGAGATGCAGCGCTTCGTCGACCGTCTGTCCGCGCATACAGATTCCATGCTGGTCATCTGCGGGTCGTCTACATCGTTCATGGCCGATGAGGTCCTTGGAGAGAAGCGCCCTCTGTACGGGAGGTTCGCCTTCCGTATCGAGGTGGGCCCGATGCCGATCTCAGAAGTCAGGGCGTTCCATCCGTCCGCAGGCGATGCCGACCTTCTCAGGATGTACCTCACTCTAGGCGGAGTCCCTGCATACCATGCCCTCGTCGGAGACAGCAGCTACAGGGAAGCCGTGGACCGTTACCTGATGGGGCGCTTCAGCATCCTGGCGGTAGATGTGCCTTACGATATATCGGAGGAGCTGGGGAGCATGGCCGACGATGCGTTCTCGGTGCTGTCCTCGATATCTGCCGGACACAGCACCTACAAGCTGATTGCAGGGCGCACGGGGCTCGGCGACAACAGGCTGTCCAACTGTCTGGAGAGGCTTCAGGCGATCCATGCCATCGAGAAGACGGAGCCCGTCCCGGTCCCTCGCAAATCGAAGAGCTACGCGGTGACTGACAGGTTGACCTCGTTCTATTTCTCGATGCTGAGGTACTCGTCCCTCGCAGAAGGCGGCAGCTTCTACGATGCCGCATCTCTGATGATAGCCGCCCATCTCGGAAAGGAGCTGGAATCGTTCTGCAGGGACCTTGTCCGCAGGAGCTATCCATGCATATCCGTAGGATCCTGGTGCGGGGCAGTGCCATCGAGGGGCGACGACGGGAAGGCGGTCCGCGGGCCCGACGGCAATATCGAGACAGAGGATGCGGACATAGATGTCGTCGCCATCCTCAGGGAAGGCCAGGACACCGCGGTCCTGTACGGGGAATGCAAGTTCACCGGCAAGCGGATGGGGTTCTCGGCCCTGAACACGCTGATCGAGAGGATGGATGCGCTGAAGGACGGCCGCAACCGCAGGATGGCGCTGTTCTCCGTGTCGGGGTTCGACGATGACCTGCGGGAATATGCGGAATCCAACGTCATAGCCCTGTTCGGCGCAGAAGAGCTGACAGGCAAGGCGACTTTGCCACAGATCCGTCCTGCGCCGCTCGCGTTGAGGCGAGGGCTGTCGCTTCGGCAGAGATTCTATTGCAAGGTTAAACCGATGCATGACTGCGGAGGAGTTTCATTTATAGATGGGACCAGACACATCTCATCGAGAGCGGCATCGACATGATATACATCTGCTCCAGATGTCGGGAGGCGCGCTTCTCTCCTTTGAACGAGTCTGACATTCCGGCATCGTCTCCTACGCAGGAAGCCTGGATTTGCACAAGATTCGATATCAGGCAGGATAGTTTTATAAATCAATCAGACTGGATGGCAGTT
>CAVICI010000004.1:0-65112 GCA_963640995.1 Dialister hominis
TACGGGATAAAGAGCTGAGCCTTGAAGCCCGGTCATTCCGGATGACCGGGCTTCATATCTTCTGGAGCACGTAACGGCCCCAGTGTTCTGAAACGATGTCATGAGCTCCCGGCCGAGGACATAAAGCACGGATCGTCCCAGCTCTCTTGTCATCTGGCCTGTTCATCCTTGATTTGGATGATCTGAGCGTTCTGACGGCGGCGAAGGTCCTGGACAAGCTCCAGGGCCATCTCGTTGCCCGCGGCCGCGGCCCGCCCGAAGAGCTGGAAGCCCTTTTCCGGATCCTTCTCCGTCCCTATCCCTTCGAAGCACATCCTCCCTGCCATGAACAGGGCGTCCGCATCGCCTGTCTCGGCGACTTCGGAATAGAGCCTGAACGCCTCCGCCCTGTCCTCTTCCACCCCGTGCCCTTCGTAGAGCATGGTGGCGAGGTTGAACTTCGCGGGCATGAAGCCCAAATCAGATGCAGAGCGGAACCATCTGGCCGCAGCTTCCAGGCCGCCTTCCGCCTCCCCGTCCCTCGACAGGACCGCCATCTTGAACATGGCTTCCGGAACGCCCTGCATCGCGGCCATGCGGAACATGCGGACCGCTTCCTTCAGGTCTTTCTCCGTTCCGATGCCCTCAGAGCACATGTAGCCGACCTTGAACATCGACAGGGGGTCGCCGAGGTCGGCCGCCTTCCTGTACCAAAAGAACGCCTTCGCAGGGTCCTGAGGCACCCCGTATCCGTAGAGGTATATCCCTGCGATCTCCGGGAACGCGTCCGCCAGCCCTGCCTCGGCGGCCTTCTCGAACCATGTCCTGCATTCCTCCGGGTCCTCTTGGATGCCGGGAACACCGGAATAAGCGACTCCGAGCCTGTACATCGCCGGCGGATGCCCTGCCTCAGCCGCGACCTTGTACAGCTCCAGTGCTCCGGGCAGGTCCTGTTCGGTGCCTGTTCCTGAAGCCTTGAGCTCGGCCATCCCGAACACTCCGTTCGGGAACCCCTGCGCCGCCGCTTCGGAGAAAAGCCGGTAGGCCTCGGCAGGGTCCTCGGGGTAGATGTCCACGGCTTCTTGGCAGAGCTCCATCGGGTCTTTCATGCACGGCCGATGCGCAGACGACGTATATTTGTTGCCGATGGCCGGGCATCGCGCCGCCCTATCATCCGGAATCGGTGGAACTGAACGATTGCGTATCCATCGACGGTGTGCAAGTGAAACGGCAGCATATCCAGGATTCCAAACGGCCTGCGTTCCTGCTCAGGCATAAGAATCTGCCACGGATGGAAATCCGACCATATTCTTGGTACTCTAATCTTCATCCACGGAAAGAACATGATGTGGAACCGAACCTCGGCTCCAAGGCACGGATCGCGCCCTTCGTGGTTGCATGATGGCCCAGCTCATATACAGGCCATCGGCATTACAGATATTACCAGCATTGAAAATATTACAGCCATTACAATCGACATTACAAATACCTTCAACGCCTACGGGACCATGCATGAGCTGCATGCAGGATCCGGCGACGGGATCCGGCTGACGATACGAGGGGAAGCGAATGACCAAGTACTCCAACACCAGGCTCGCACAGTTCGAGAACTGCCCTTACGCATACAACCTGAAGTACAACGAGAAGGTCGAGACGCCGTACACCACCATCGAGGCTTTCATGGGCACCAGGGTGCACGAGACGCTGGAGAAGCTGTACACCGACCTCCAGAACGACAAGCTCGACACCCTTGAGGAGCTCCTCGCTTTCTACGACGACAGATGGTTCTCCGAGTTCGACCCCGGCTGCACCATAAACAGCTCTCCTTACACCGATGAGGAGCAGATGGAGATCGGAGAGGACTGCATCGCCCGGTACTACGAGTCCAAGGCCCCCTTCGACGACATGTCCATATTCGGCCTGGAGACCGACGAGGAGCTGCAGCTCCCTGACGGGAACACGTATTCCGTGAGGATCGACAAGTTCGGCTATGCCGACGGGGCTTACTGCGTGTGCGACTACAAGACATCCTCCCGGATGAAATCGCAGCTCGAAGCGGACACCGACCGCCAGCTGGCGATGTACGCCCTCTGGGTTAAGCGCAGGTACGGCATGGGCGCCAGGGTCAGGATGATTTGGCACATGCTGAAGTTCGGGGAAGACGTGGAGTCCGAGAGGACGGCGTCCGACCTGGAGAGGTGCGAGAGGCAGGTGGTGGACCTGATAAGGGACATCGAGTCCTGCAAGGAATGGCCGACGAGGGAGAGCGCCCTCTGCGGCTGGTGCACCTACAGGCACTTGTGCCCCCTGTTCCAACAGGAGGACGGCGGAGACGACTTCCGACAGGGTCAGATATTTACCGCTGGAGAGCATAGCCGGGTACCATGAAAGGGCCGTTAGTGACAGCCGCGGTAGCCCTTGCCGCGATCCTCATCGTGCTTTCCCTGCTGATTACGGTGCTCCCGGACATGGTCGAGATCTTAGGGGTGATCGCAGGAGTGGTCGCTGCTGCCGTCATAGTGGTGATGGTCGCCATCCTCGTCAAGACCCGGAAGGCGGTCCAGTGAGCCGGGATGAATGCGTCTGCGAGGCTCATGAGGTCCATTCCGATGCCATCGAGTCTGCGAAGCGGTTCATGCCCGAGCCGCCGATGGTGGAGGACCTCTCCGATTTCTTCAAGCTCTTCAGCGATCCCACCAGGGTCAGGATACTCCTGGCCCTGGATGCCGGGGAACTGTGCGTCTGCGATATCAGCGAGGCTCTGGACATGACCATGTCCGCCGTCTCCCACCAGCTCAGGCTCCTGAAGGACGCCCATCTGGTAAGGAGCAGAAAAGAGGGGCGCTCGGTCTTCTACAGCCTCTGCGACGAGCATGTCAGGATCGTCCTGGAGATGGCTCTGGAGCACGTCTCCGAGGGGCCCGAGCAGTGACGACGGAATCCGCAGAACGTGATTTTCGGAACCGTTTCCTCCAATCCTGAAAATCGGTTTTTACGGATTTCGCAGTGCCCCCTTGAACTCCGCGTGAACGTTAAAATAGAAACTATGCCATTACGAACTCCGATGGGACATGAAGGTTGGAATTGACCTCGGAACAACGTACTCTGCAGTATCGACCTATGACAAGAAGACAAGCAAACCGGTGATGATCAAGAACTCCTTCGGAAAGGAGATCACGCCGTCCGTCATCTGCTTCCTGGACGACGGGGACATCCTCGTGGGAGAAGATGCCAAGGACATGCAGGCCAACGGCGCCGGGATCAACGCCGCGGCCTTCAAGAGGAACATGGGAGACGGGACCACCGCCGTGAGCTTCAACGGCAAAGACTACACGTCCGAAGAGCTCAGCGCGATGCTCCTCAAGCATCTCATCGAAGATGCAGAGAAGGCGACCGGCGAGAAGATCACCGACGCGGTCATCACAGTCCCCGCGTACTTCAACGACTTCCAGAGGAAGGCGACGATCCGTGCGGGAGAATCCTGCGGAGTGAAGGTCCCGAAGATCATCAACGAGCCCACCGCGGCCGCCATCTCCTACGGGTACAAGCACTCCAGCGACAAGACCGTCATGGTCTACGACCTGGGAGGCGGGACGTTCGATGTCACGATCGTCAGGATCTCCAAAGGGAACATCGAGGTCATCGGGACCGAGGGCAACCACATCCTCGGAGGGAAGGACTGGGACGCTGCCATCGTCAAATACGTCTGCGACCAGTTCATCGACGAGTACGACGTGGACCCCAGGGACGACCTAGCCACCAAGAACGAGCTCATCGTCGCCGCTGAGGGGTACAAGAAGACCCTCTCCGTGGCAGAGAACGTCCTTATCAACCTCAACTACGAAGGGTTCAGCGCGAAATACACTCTTACGAGGACCGAGTTCGAGTCCATGACCGAGCACCTGCTCTCTGCGACCAAGGACGTGTGCATCAACCTCATCCAGGACCTCGGCATGTCCTGGACCGACATCGACGAGATCCTCCTCGTCGGAGGATCCACCAGGATGCCCGGGGTCGCCAGGTTCCTCAAGGACCTGACCGGCAGGGAGGTCATCGCGCACACCGACACCGACCTCGCGGTCGCCAAAGGAGCGGCCATCACCGCGGAGCTCTACTGCAGCACCGCCACCGGCCTCAGGGCCATGCAGATCGCAGACGTCACCGCCCACAGCCTCGGAGCCCTCTCCGTCAGCCAGGACGGCAGGAAGTACGTCAACGAGACGATGATTAAGAGGAACTCCAAGGTCCCCGCGACCTTCCGCAAGCAGTTCCAGATCAAACAGGGCAACATGACCGACAAGATAGAGGTCTACACCCTTCAGGGAGAATCGAGGATCCCATTGGACAACAACATCCTGGCCAAGGTCGTCATCAGCGGCTTCTACAACAGGGGCCAGGGAGTCATCGTCGATGTCCAGTACAACTACGACGAGAACGGGGTCGTCAACATCACCGCCTACCAGGACGGGGAGCCCCTGGAGGTCGTCGCCGAGCCCGTTCCCGAGGACGTCTCCTGGATGGGCGGCAGCCCGAGCGACAACCGCGGAGACAGCGACATCCTGAAGAACATCGCAATCTGCGTGGACCTGTCCAGGAGCATGGAGATGGGCCCTGCGGGAGAGACCCTCCCGATCGATGCCGCCAAGCAGTCGATCCGCGACTTCGTCTCCGCCCTGGCCGGCGAGAACACCTATTTCTCGCTCATCGGGTTCGGAGACAAGATCAAGGTCGTGCAGGAGCTCACCAACGACTCCCGCGTCATCCTGGAGTCCATCGACGACCTGAAGGTCAAGATGGTCGGAAGAGGGACCGACGCCAGCCCGCTGGACACCGCCCACATGATCCTCGGAGGAAAGCCCGGAGTGGGCATCGCCGTGGTCCTCACGGACGGGATCTGGGGGAAGAAGGACAAGGCCGTCGAGCAGGCCATGAGCTGCCGCCAGGACAACATCAGGATCATCGCCGTCGGATTCGGCGAGGCGGACACCTCGTTCCTCAGGCAGATCGCCACGGTGGAGCAGGGCGCCCTCTACACGACCATCGACAGGATGGGAGACACCTTCAGCACCATCGCCACGGCGATCTCCTCCGGCGAGATGGGCATAATATCCAAAGACTGACCCGGAGACGGCGCATATGGCCAACAGACCGAATTACTGCCACCTCTTGGGGCTCAATCCCCTGAAAGAGGACAAGTACAACGCCGCCGCGATCGAGAAGAGGATCAAGGAATGCGAGACCAAGTGGTCCAACGACTCCAACAGCAAGGAGAACGACTCCCAGAAAAGGTTCAAGTCCGGCAAGCTCCTCGAGATGGTCCCGGACATCAGGCGGATCATGTCGGACCCGATCCTGAAGAAGAAGGAGTTCGCGGACGGCAGGAAGTACCTGTCCGCCAAAGGGCAGAAGCTGAAGGCCGAGTGCATCATCATGCCCGACGGCTCCATGTTGGCGTTCAAGAAGAACGCCGAGAACTTCGTCAAGCAGCTCTATTGGAAGGATGTCACCGCTGACGACATCATCAAGGCCCTGGGGATGAGTCAGGACCAGCCGAAGCCCCCTGTGGGGACGAACGTGGAGAACGCGTTCAAGGCCGTGCAGGCCGTTGAATGCTACACCGCGGTCGATGTGCTCAACAGCCTCATCCAGCACCCGGGCCTCGATATCAGGGCCACGCCTCTGACCGACGGGAGCAGCCCGGCCCAGATCAAGGCCGCGTTCGATGCCTGCGAGAAGAGGATCAACAGCATCCGCCCGGGGACTCTCACGTCCCAGGACTCGTACATCCAGACCCTCAGGGCCATAAAGCTGGTCCTCGACGACAAGAGCCTGGCCGAGCTGCAGATGTACGGCAGGTGCCAAGAGGCCATGGCCCCCGTGATGGACACCATGGCCGAGGAGTACTCCAGGCAGTTCACCAGGAAGTACATCGACGACCTGGTCAAAGCCCATATCTCCAAGGGCCTGGACTACGACATGTGCCTGAAGATCCTCGAGGTCTTCTGCTACAAGAAGAAGCTCCCGGCCAACTTCTCGAAGGCCGAGAGCACGCTGTCCAGATGCCCCCACTGCGCCATGATGGTCGAGAAGGGGCCGAACACCCTGTTCTGCCCCCTCTGCGGCAAGAAGTTCAGCACCATGTGCCCCAAGTGCGGCACGGTGCAGGAAGCCACCAACTCCGTGTGCATCGGATGCGGGCTCAACTTCAAGGACGCGGAGGCCAAAGCGTCCAGGTACGCCATGGACTTCCGCCAATGCATGGGCAAGGGGAAGATCTCCGCCGCGGCCAGGAGCCTGAGCCTCCTCAAGGACGCCAGCCCCGGCTACAACGGGATGAACGCCATGGAGAGGGACCTGAGCGTGGCCCAGGAGGACCTCAGGTCGAGACGCAAGCTGATCATGGACGCTTACGACAAGAAGACGCTCTGCAAGGCCAAGACCCTGTCCGAGGACCTGATGCTCAAGTACCCCGATGCGGTCGGCGAGGACGCCGAGCTCTCCCAGGCCTACGCCGAGAGCGTCGCGGCGTTCACCATGGCCGACCAGCTCTGCCAGAGGGCCGCCGCGGAGCCCAACAGGGCGTCGCGCACGCCCTATTACGTCCAGGCGGTCGAAGCCTGCAAGGACCATCCGGTCGCCATGTCGAAGCTCAGGGAGAACCCTCCTCTTGGCCCCGCCAGCCCGGCCGTCGAGATCAAGGACGACTGCCTGGTGGTCGATTTCGCTGATTACGCGGAGCCGGCGAACACGGTGTACTGCATCTACAGGTCCAAGGGCTCGTTCCCGGTCGTCACCGACGAGACAAGGCCGCTGGCCGAGATATCTGCGGATTCCAAGTCCTACTCCGACAGCTCCATGGAGCCCGGGGTCGAGTACTACTACAGGATATTCACAAAGCGCTACGGGGTCCTTTCGCGCGACAGCGCCCAGGCGGGCCCCGCCCTAGTGACCCCCAACGTCACCAACCTGTCCGTCGATGAGATCCCCGGAGGCTTCAGGATCGACTTCACCAAGCCCCGCGGAGCATGCAAGGTCCGCCTGTGGAGGGCGCTGGACCCGGCCGGCGCAGACGCTATCGAGATCGCCCTCGGAGACGAGACGGTCTACGACGACTACGTCGAGGGCGGCAGGAAATACTATTACATGGTCGTTACGGAGTACCGGATAGGCAACATGGCCGATTGCTCCAAAGCCGAGATCAGGTGCGTGGAGGCCCATGTCAGGCCCAAGCCGGTCAACGACATCAGGATCAGGAGAGACGACAGGGACGGCACCTACATAGCCAAATGGAGCAGGGACCAGACCGCCGTCCTCTACCACTCGCCGAAGAAGGTCCCCATCGACAGCATCTACCTGAAGATGGACGACGTCAACGCGTGGATGAAGCCCGTCGACGTGGTGGAGCTCCTCCCCGACGGAGCCCGCTTCCGCCTCCCGGACGGGGCCATAGAATACGTCTACCCGATCACCCAGATGGGCAAGCTGGCCATAAGGGGAAGGGGGACGTCGGTCTCCAACGCCAAGCCGTTCTCGGACCTCGATTACGCGATCACCGGCAAGGACTGCGTCATCACCATGGCGTGGCCGGAAGGCGCCAAGGCTGCGAAGATCATCGCGTCCAACGACAGGACCAAGAGCATCGACGACGCCACCGCGGAGGTGGTCATCGTCAAGCGCGAGCAGTACATGAAGGACAAGCAGATCAGGATCGGCATGGGCCAGCATTCCATGAGATGCTTCAACGCCTACGCCATCTACGATGTCGACGGCATCGAGATCAACTCCAAGGGCATATCCTTCGAAGCATACTCCGGGATCGCCAAGAAGGTCCGCTACACCGTCAAGCAGGAGAGGTCCGGCATCCGCCTGGGCTTCCAGACGGACAAGGACGTGAAGGCGATCCCTCCGGTCGTTGCAGTCGTCGCCACAACGGGCATCCCGCTGAAGCAGCGCGACGGCGAGCGCGTCTACGAGTCCAACGGAACCATCAAGCTGATCGACGGAAAGGGAGAGCTGTCCATCGCCTGCAGCAAGATCGACATCGCCAGGATGAGGCTGTTCTTCGCGGACGACAGGGACTACAACATGTTCAAGCTCATCCACCCGCTCTACGGAAGGAGGGATTGATACGGCAAAGAAACAGAAGGAATCAGGCAGCACGCCGTACATATGCCCGTACTGCTTCTCCAAGGTGGACCTGAACAAGGTCCACTACATCTGCACAGGGCCCTCCTGCGCCAGGAACTTCGCGGCCATGTGCGCCAGCACCCGCAACGCGGACCTGGCCAAGTACAGGACGGAGGACGGGCTGAACGAGATCGACTACGAGAGGACGCTGTCCCTCAGCAGGCCTCTGAGCAACCCCGTGATCACCAACCAGCACATCGTCCGCAACGGCAGGGAATGCGATGTCTGCAAGCGCCCGGTCTACACCAGGGTATGCCCCACATGCCACAACCTCATCCCCCTTGGAGCGGAGGAGGACGGGAACAGGATCTTCGTCATCCTGGGGCCCAAGGGCGTGGGGAAGAGCCATTACATCGCCGTCCTGATCGACCAGCTCAGGACCACCGTGTCCTCGGAGATCAACGGGGTCTTCAGCCCGGCGACGGACAGCACCACTGTGAAGTACCGCGACACATACTACCGCAGGCTCTTCGAGGAGAAGCGCAAGCTCCCGGCCACCAAGTCGTTCGAGAACGGCGATGCCGACAGGGAGCCTCTGATCTACTACCTCAGGATATTCGACCGGGACAAGCCGAAGGTCTTCACCTTCGCGTTCTTCGACACTGCGGGAGAGGACATCACCTCTGCGAGCAAGATAGGCGAGCTCAGCCTGGACAAGTTCATCTCGGAAGCGGCCGGCCTCGTCTACCTCGTCGACCCCCTGCAGAACAGGTACATCAACCCCCGCATCAGGGTCGAAGGCAAGCCGAACGTCGGCGCGGACGAGGCAGACATGCTCAACAACGTCTGCACGGCCATAAGGAACGCCGACAGGACGCGCGTCAAGAAGAAGAAGATCGACATCCCCATCGCGGTATGCCTGACCAAGAGCGACGTGCTCTTCAAGAACTCGGACGACGCCGAGGAGGACAAGGTCCTGTTCGGACCCGGATCCGCGCTCAAGATACCTAGGGAGCGCGGCGGATACGACAAGGAGAACTTCGACCAGATAGACGCCGAAGTGGAGGAGTACATGCGCAGGTGCATCGGAGAGAGCTTCCTCAGGACCGTGGACGATTTCTCCAAGCACAGGTTCTTCGCCTTCTCCGCGCTGGGATGCAACCCTGTGAAGAGCGAGCTCCCCAGAGCGGTATCCCCGTTCAGGGTCGAAGACCCGTTCATATGGCTGCTCAACCTCCAGGAGGACGAATGATGACAGAGGACAACAAGTTCAAGAGATTCCTCAAGGACGGCTTCCCGGTCCGCCGCGACGATGAGGCCGCCGATGCGGAGGCCTCTCTGCCGGAAGACGACATGGCCCTTGACGGAGAAGAGACATTCGATGCCGAAGATGCCCCGGCCCAGACGGCCGGCGGGGCCACCCTGAAGGACCTTGAGACCGAGCTCCTCAGGATCAGGTACATGCTGGAGGACATGAAGGCCACGGAGCCCCCCGAGGCGCCGCCCATGCCCGACATGTCTGCCTACTTGACTACAAGGGAACAGTTTAAATCCGTGACAGCCGCAATAGAGAAACGCAACGGCGAGACCGCGGACAAGACCCTGCTGAACGCGATGGAGGCCATCTCGGTGATGAGAGAGGACTTCTTCAAGCTCTGCAGGGACATGAAGGGGAAGCTGGACGTGATGAGCCCGGAGACCGTGCTCTCCAGCTTCGAGGCGTACACCGTCGACATGGAGAACATCCTTGCCGACGCGGGAGTGCGGATCGGGGCGTTCCCCTACGACAAACTGAACACGCTTCATCAGCGCATCGTCGGCGTGGTGCCGACGGGCGAAAGAGAGAAGGACGGGATGGTGGCCGCAAGGCTGTCGGACGGATACAAGATGGGAGACCGTGTCCTGCTGAAGGAGAGGGTCGACGTCTACAAGTACGATCCGAAACTGGATTCCGCCGAAACATGTTCCGAAACGGTTTCGAAGAAAGCCGACGTTGCGGCGAAGGTTAAAAAGAAAGACAGCACCCAGGAGGAAGAAGAATGACTGATTATTGCATCGGTATCGACCTCGGCACGACCTACTCGTGCCTTGCCTATATCGACGAGGATGGGAACCCCGTCGTTGAGAAGAACTTCGAGCAGGAGGACACGACGCCCTCCGTCATCCTCTTCAACGAGAGCGGGGACATAATCGTCGGCTCGCCCGCGAAGGAGATGGCCACCCTGTACCCTCCGGAGAGGGTCATCACGTCCATCAAGAGGCAGATGGGGACGGACTACACCACCGACATAGACGGCGAGACGTTCAACCCCACCATGCTGTCCGCGGTCATCCTCAGGAAGATGATCAACGACTTCAACGACAACCACGGATGCGACGTGAAGAAAGCGGTCATCACCTGCCCCGCGTACTTCGGCCAGAACGAGAGGGACGCCACGAAGACCGCCGGGACCATCGCCGGGCTGGAGGACGTCACCGTCATCAACGAGCCCACCGCCGCCGCCATATCCTTCGGGTTCGGCAACGCCGCCGACGGGAAGAAGAGGGTCATGGTCTACGACCTCGGCGGAGGAACTTTCGATGTCACCATCCTGGAGATCGACGGGCCTTCGTTCACCGCGGTCGCCACCGACGGAGAGAGGCTCCTAGGAGGAAAGGACTGGGACGCCGCCATCTCCAAGATCATCAAGGAGAAGGTCAGCGAGGAGACCGGCATAGACATGGAGACTCTGGACCAGGACGAGGAGGTCGCCCAGACCCTCGTGAACGATTCGGAGACTATCAAGAAGAGGCTCTCCACCGCGGAGACCACCAAGGGCACGCTGTCCGTCGACGGCCAGAAAGCGGTGTTCACAGTCACCAGGTCCGAGTTCGAGGCAGCTTCCGCCAGCCTCATGCAGACCACCATCGAGATCATGGACAGGGTCCTCGCCTCCAAAGGGTTCACCATGGCCGACATCGACGAGGTCATCCTCGTCGGCGGGTCGTCCAGGATGCCCCAGGTCAAGAAGGCCATCACCGAGAAGTACCCCGACGCGGAGGTCAAGGTCTACGACCCCGACCAGTCCGTCGCCAAGGGAGCTGCCCTGTTCTCCAAGTCCAACAGCATCTCCCCCGACGCCGTTCCCCAGCCCGTCATGGGCGAGGACGGAGAGGTCATCGCCGCCGCGGAGCTTCCCGCAGGCGCGCTCCAGGTCCACAACGTCCTGAGCAAGACCTTCGGGATCAAAGCGATGTACGAGGACGGCACCGAGATGATCTCCAACATCATCTTCAGGAACGAGGTCCTGCCCATCGAGTCCACGAAGACCTACTACCCCGTGGACGACGGACAGTCCGCCATCAAGGTGGAGATCTACGAGGACGCCGCCAACAACGACGAGGCCGGGAAGAAGATCGACATCATCGACGGGGTCCCCGTCGGAGAGTTCATGATGGAGCTCCCCATGGACGTGACCACCAACACCCCCATCGTCGTCAAGTTCATCGCGACCGACGAGGGGATCCTGATCGCGACCGTGGACTGCATGGACCAGCACACGGACTACCAGATCGAGAACGACCTGAAGATGTCCGCCGACGCCATCCAGAGGTCCCAGGGACTGATGGAGAAGGTCAACAACGCGAACTGATCGCGCGAAACAGGGGCTTCGGCCCCCACTTTCTATTTTTCAATACCGAACTTACGGGCGCCGCATGGCGCTTCTGTGTGCAGAACTTCTCTGATGATGCCCGGGATCGTTCAGTCCAGAGTGAGCACAGTCATGTCGCTCGCCCGAGACTCTATCATTTCCGCCATCTCTTCGAAGCTGACGTCTTGCCTGATGTTCAGCCTCAAACATTTTGTGATCCCGGTCGAGTTCGTGCTGAGCCTCTCATCGAGAGATATGCCGTAGCCCCCGCGATTCGGGACGAGATCGTAAGAATGTATCTGGACCGGATCGGAATCTGACGCCCCTTCAATCGAGGAGAAATCGAATTCAGCCCTCAGGTAATCCAGGAAAGGCTTCTGGACGATCAGCACGAGGTGCTTGTTCAAAGCCTCGAACGTCTGAGATTTATGATACATCTGCATCAGGATCGTCTTAGCGGTCATCTTCCAGTTCATCCCGAACCCCTTCTTGTCGGTAGCATCCGGATCGGATTCGATGACGCCCAGCTCTATCAGCAACCTCTGACGCTCGGGCCATACCGTTCCGATGGTGTCCATCGTTTGGACTTCTATGCCAACGAAATCGACCACTTTCCCTTTCTTGATTGAAGCTAGGACAAAGTCGACGTTCCCGCCTGGTATGGAGACTTCCGGCACAACATGAAGCTCATTTCCAGGCTCGTGGAGCTTCAACAGATGCATGCAATCCATGAACACCTGCTTCTTCTCCAACAAACGGTTGGGACAGACTATCACGTTCGTTCCCGAATGCATCAGAGTGCAGGTTCCAATAGAGATGTCTGGAGCACTCTTCCTCGTTTTGAAACATTTCCTGCCGGTGAAAGGGCATGTCTGCGATTCGATGATCTCATCCCACTCACCAGTATCCACGTCGAGATCCAACGTGCAATGGCCGTAGATCTCTGTTATCTTAGACATCCAATCTCCCCCGCGCCAATTCGACATAATCCGGGGAGATGTCTATGCCAATCGATTTGAGGCCGAGAACCTTTGCCACTTTCAATGTCGTCCCCGTGCCGCAGAAAGGATCGAGAACAACGCCTCCGGGAGGGCATGTCGTCTTCAGTGGCAGGTAGCATAGCTCCTCAGGATAAGGGGCGAAATGACCGTCCGCCCTGTTCTGAGTATCCTCCGGTATTATCTCCCAGACATCGCCCGGCTTGGACCCCTTTGGATTGTATTTGAGGAAGTAGAATCCCTTCGACTCCAGTTCTTTGGCCCTCCCAGAGACCTTGGTCGAGTCTGAGTGCGTGGCCCTCTGCTGGCCCCTGATGATCATTCTGAAATCGGATATGGTCCCGGACCCGACATCCCCCAGGACCGCATCCAAGGCCTCGATAGCATTGTGCTTCTCGTCTTCTGTCAACACCGTCGATTCCATGATCTGCTTGCGGTACTTCTTTCCAGACACCCCTGTTGCCGAGATTGGATTCTCGCCGGTCTTGATGGCCTTCTTGGGCTCGTTCCTGATCCTGTCTATGTCGTAGTAGTAGCTCTTCCTCTTGACGAAGTGGAAGACAGGCTCGTACATGTTCCTCAGCTTGTCATTGGCGTTGTCCGGATTCCCCTTCACCTTGTTCCATATGGCCGTGTTGCGCTGTATCCAGCCCTGGGAATCGACCATGGCGATCGCTATCCTCCAGGGAATGTTCTGAAGGGATTTGTCAAGGTACGTGTCCCCGATGTTCAACCAGAACGAGCCGGCGGGCTTCAGCACGCGATACACCTCTGCGGTTATCTCCAGCATGGACCTGACATAGGACCTGTAATCCGCCTCCAGCCCTATGCCTTCAGATGAATACTCCCTCTTGCCCCAATACGGCGGACTTGTCATGCAGCAATCGATGGACTGGTCCGGAATATTCTTGAGGACATCGAGGGAATCCCCGCAGAGCAGGAGCGGATCCTTGCAATCCGATGACAGATACTCCTGAATGCCATCGCCGTCAAACTGAATCCTGAAAAGATTCGCCACAGGATAATCGATGCCCGACATATCGACAGATGTTATGGGAAGGGATGATTTAAAGGCTGGTCATTTCCCGACGTGGCGTCCACCTGTCCTCTGGCCGACACTCGCTGGGCAGCCTTCTTCCCATGGTGCTTGTGCTGGGAGCACATCACCACGATGGACACCAGGACCACGGCCATCCCCACCAGCATCAGAGCTGTGGGCACTTCGTCGAACACCAGGAACCCGAACACCGCCGCGGACATGGGCTCCCCGCAAGCCGCCAGGATGGCAACCGCGCCGGCTTCCGTGCGGGCGATCGCGATGTTGTACAGCAGGAAAGGCAGCACCGTCGCGACCATCGCATGGACGAACATGAACGGCCATCCCCACCAGTTGTCGGAACCGAAGGAGACGACCGATCCTAGGTCGGCCACCGGCAGCAGGACGATGCAGGAGACCAGCATGCAGAAGAACAGCACCTTGTACACTGTGTACCCCTCAGCCGATGCCTTCTTGGTGACGATCCCGTAGAACGCGTAGAAGAACGCAGACAATATGCCTGCCATGACCCCCATGGCGGAGACGGTCTGGTCGTCCTCCAGGAAACCGCTGACCAGCATGCATCCGACCACCGCGGCGCACATCCCGGCCATCTTCTTCGGGGTGAACCTCTCGCCGAAGGCCACACGGGCCATGATCAGCATGAACACGGGCGCCAGCGACAGCAGGACCGCGGCGAGCGAGAGGGAGACGTTGTTGGCGGCCACGGTGTACAGGAAGTTCACCGAGGTCATGGAGAGCCCGCATACTATCATCAGGGGAACGTCCTTGCGGGAGACTTTGAAGTCCTTCCCGGTCGAAGCTATGATCAGAGCCATGACGATGACCCCGAACATCACGCGCGTGAACACGATCGTGATATCGCTCATGCCGGAGCCGCTCAGGGTGCGCACGAATATGCCTGCGGCGCCCCACATGACCCCTGCTATGAGGGGCAGGATCAACAGAGCGGACTTCATGCTGCATTCCATCGCTCGCGGATATATGATATTAGCGAGCCTACGGCCAGCAAAGCTAATGCCATCGGCGCATTGTCGGCGATCGCCGTCTCGGCAAGAGCCGCGGAACCGAAGGGCGATGAGGTCAGCCGTCCCATTCCGAGAACAGCTTCGCGATGCCCTTCTTGGCGACGGACCAGCACGGGACCCCGCCTATGAGCACAGCGACCTTCATGGCCTCCAGGATCTCCTCCTTGGTGGCGCCGTAGTTCTTGGCCACCTTCGCCTGGGCGTAGACGCAGTCGTCGCACATGCGGACCGCCACGCATGCCAGGGCGATGAGCCTCTTCTCCTTCCTGCCCAGAGCCCCGTCCTCGGTCATGACCCTGTCCATCGCATGCAGGGTGCCGATGAATCCGGGATCGAGCTCGTTTATGGCCTTGAGGGTGTCGGGAGCGAACCCGCCCATGCCATCGCACATCTCTCCGAACTTTCCGCTGCCGCAGCATCCGCTGCCTTCCTTTCCGGTCATGGGGAAGGCATCTCGTCCTGACGGCTTAAAGAAGCGCGTGGCGTCGGTAAGGGGCCTTCCCGCCGAACTCCTGCGACACGATGTCATGAAGGGCCTCGAGGTTCTCCTCGGTGTTCGCAGCCAGGACAGGGGACGGCCGGTCGAAGCGCACATCGGAGCCTATCCCGGAGAAGCAGCCTCCGGCGGCTTTCACGCATGTGAGCGCGGCGGCATGGTCCCACGGGGACAGCCTGATCTCGAAGTACAGGTCGATGGCCCCCTGGGCGAGCATGGACAGCTCCACCGCCGCCGTGCCTATCCTCCTGATGTCGTTGATCTGCGGGTACAGGCGCTCGCTCACGCGGAACACCGGGGGCGCCAGCTCCTTGCCGTAGCAGCACCAGGCGGTGCTCAGGAGGCAGTCCTCCAGCGGCCTCTCGGACACCTTCATCGGGACGCCGTCCATCCAGGCGCCCCTGCCTATCTCTGAGCAGTACATCCTGCCGGTGAACGGGTTGTGGACCGCTCCGATCCACGGCTCCCCGTCCCTGAACAGCGCGACGGATATCCCGACCTCGGGGATCCCCCTGGAGAAGTTCATGGTGCCGTCTATCGGGTCCACTATCCACGTGAGGCCCTCTTCGAGAAGCGGGGAGTCGTCTCCCTCCTCGCCCATGAACGAGGACCCGGGGGCGAGGGCGGTGAGCCTCTCCTTCAGGAACCTCTCGTTCTCTATGTCCATCGAAGTGACCACGTTCTCCCTGGACCCCTTCTCCTTCACCGAGAATCCGTCCGCCGATCCCACGATCCTGCCTGATTCCGCCACGATGTCGACTATCTTTCCGAGCATTCGGACCTGGACCGGCGGAATCTGTATAATAACATGCGGACGATACCCCTGGTCATGGCATCCCCGGTACCGAACGACATGGCAGAATCGCTTGTTGCGCTCCAGCGCAGGATAGTCGACGGCAAGAAGCGCGTCCTGATAGTTTTCGAGGGCCGCAGCGGAAGGATCGTGGGCCGCGTGATCAACATCTTCATGAACATGCTGGACCCGAGAGGGGTGAGGTACAGCCACTTCATCCCCGAGTCCGTGTCCTCGCCGGGGATGATGCTGAAGTACCTTTCCCGCGAGCCCGCAGACGGGCAGATCGCCATCTACGACAGGTCGTGGTACTCGCTGATGGTCTCCAGGGGAGAGAGGAGCGAGCGCTCCGAGGCCCTGGTCAGAGGGTTCGAGAAGTACCTTGCCTCCACCGGGACCATCGTCATCAAGGTCTTCCTGAACGTGGACGACGACCACATCGAGTCCGTCGCCAAGGACATCGGCGCCGGGAGGAAGCGGGACGGCACATTCCTGACGGACGACCACATCGACCCGAAGAGATGGAGGGACAAGGTCGTGATGCCGATGATAGCGGCGACGAACACCCCCTCCGCGCCTTGGGACATCATAGACGTCGGAGACCTGGACTGCACCGCCACCATGGTTTGCAGCACGATCCTGGAGAGGGTCTCCCACAGGCTGGACCATCCGCTGAAGCCCGAGCCGGGCGCCGTCGAGTCCAAATATCCAAATCCCCGCGAGTCCGCTGACCTGACGTTGAAGGCCAAGGGCTACTCCGCCGAGCTGGAGAAGCTGTCCGCGGAGGTCATGGAGATGCAGAGCAGGCTCGCGGAGAGGGGGAGGTCCCTCGTGATCGTGTTCGAGGGATGGGACGCCGCCGGGAAAGGAGGGAGCATCAAGCGCCTCACCAAAGCCCTGAACCCCCGCGGGTACACCGTCTACCCGGTGGCAGCGCCCGTCGGGGACGAGAGGGTCCACTCCTATCTGTGGAGGTTCGCCTGCAAGATGCCGGAGGCAGGCCACATCTCCATCTTCGACAGGTCCTGGTACGGGAGGATGATGGTGGAGCCCATCGAGGGCTTCTGCACCCCCGACGAGTACAGCAGGTCCGCCTCCGAGATCAGGGGGTTCGAGAAGATGATCGTCGACTCCGGAGGGATCGTCATCAAGTTCTGGATGGAGGTCAGCCCGGAGGAGCAGCTGGAGAGGTTCAAGTCCAGGCAGACCGACCCGGCCAAGAGCTGGAAGATCACGGACGAGGACTGGCGCAACAGGGAGAAATGGAACGTCTACGAAGAGTACATCGACGCCATGATCTCATCTACCAACATGCCCGAGGCCCCGTGGATCGTGGTGGAGTCCGAGGACAAGAAGTACGGCAGGCTCAAAGTGCTCAGGACGGTCAGGGACATCCTCAGGAAGGAGCTGGACTGACCCTCGCCGTCGATCCGAATCCGTCGATTGACGGATGCCGCTTTCGACATTGTTATATAGCGTCGGCAGATTGCCATTGCCGATGATCGACGAGTTCAAGCAGAGGATCGCCGGCGAGATCGCCATCTCGTCGGATCCCGGCAAGACCATCAGGAAATGGAGGGAGGAGTTCAACCTCTCCCAGCACCAGCTGGCTGACGCGATGAACGTCTCCCATTCCGTCGTCAGCGACTACGAGTCCGGGAGGCGCAAGTCCCCCGGGGTCAACGTCGTGAGGAAGATGGTCGATGCTTTCATAGAGCTCGACAAGGAGAACGGCTCGCCCGTGATATCGAAGTACAATCCGGACTTCAAGCTGGATTGCATCATAGACATGGACGAGTTCCCGGGAGGCGTCGGCGTGGAGCAGTTCATAGCGGCCATCTCGGGGAAGAACCTGAACCCGGACAGGGCCATCTCGAAGTCCATATTCGGATACACGATAGTGGACTCCCTGAAGGCCATCCTGTCCCTGGGCTCGGAGGATTATCTGAAGATCTACGGGGGGAACACCGAGAGGGCGCTGATATTCACCAACGTCCACTTCGGGCGCTCTCCCATGGTCGCCGTCAGGGCCCATCCGCTCACGCCCGGGATGGTGGTGTACATCAGGCCGGACAAGACCGATCCGCTGGCCGTCAAGCTGGCCCAGCTGGAGCGGATCCCGCTTGTCACCACCGACGTGGACGTGGACGAGATGAAGGCCAGGATGAGGTCCCTAAAGGAGGGGATATGATGGATGTAGGAATCGTAAGTTACGGAGGTTACATCCCCAGATATAGGATCAAGCCCGAGGAGATCGGGAGGATCTGGGGAGTGGATGGGAAATCTATGGGGAAAGGCCTGATGATCTATCAGAAGTCGGTCCCGTCGCCCGACGAGGATGTCGTCACTATCGCCACCGAAGCGGCCAGGTACATGATGGCCAGGGTGCCCGAGGTGGACCCCAAGGACATCGGCGCCATCTACGTCGGGTCCGAGTCCCACCCGTATGCGGTGAAGCCGACCTCGACCATCGTCGCGGAGGCCATCGAGGCCACCCCTGCCATGACCGCCGCGGACATGGAGTTCGCGTGCAAGGCGGGGACCGCCGGGATCCAAGCATGCATGGGCCTGGTCGGATCTGGAATGGTCAGGTACGGCGTCGCCATCGGCGCGGACACCTCCCAGGGAGCTCCAGGGGACGCGCTGGAGTACTCCGCGTCTGCCGGAGGGGCCGCATACCTGATCGGGTCCGAGAAGATCATCGCCAGGATCAACAAGACCCTCAGCTTCACCACCGACACCCCCGACTTCTGGAGGAGGGAGGGGCAGCCCTACCCCCTGCACGGAGGGAGGTTCACCGGCGAGCCGGCCTACTTCAGGCACATAACATCGGCCGCCAAGATGATGATGGAGGCCATGGGCACGCAGCCTTCCGACTACAAGTATGCGGTGTTCCACCAGCCCAACGGGAAGTTCCCCAGCAGGGTCGCCGCCCAGCTCGGCTTCGCCCCCGAGCAGATCGAGCACGGCCTGCTGACCCCCAACATCGGGAACACCTACAGCGGAGCCGTCCCGCTCGGACTGGCCAACGTGCTGGACCACGCGGAGCCCGGAGACAGGATCTTCGTCACCTCCTACGGGTCCGGCGCAGGGAGCGATGCGTTCGACATCACCGTCACCGACGAGATGAAGAACTACAAGAGGCAGAACGCCCCCGTGCTCGAGAAGATCATGGAGGACCCGATCTACCTGGACTACGGCATCTATGCCAAGTTCAAGGGCAAGATCGTCATGCCGGAGTGATACGATGAGGGATGTAGCAATCATAGGAGCAGGAGTCACCAAGTTCGGCGAGCTCTGGAACAAGTCGTTCAGGGAGATCGGCATCGAAGCCGGGATCAGGGCCATGGGCGATGCAGGGCTCTCCGGGAACGAGATAGACGGCGTGTTCATCGGGAACATGTCCGCAGGGCGCTTCATCAACCAGAAGCACATCGACGCGCTCATCGCAGACTATTCGGGGATGGCGACGAACCATCTGCCCGCTGTCAGGGTGGAGGCCGGAGGAGCTTCCGGAGGAGTCGCCTTCAGGCAGGCGGTCATGGCCGTCGCCTCCGGCATGCACGACATCGTGCTGGTCGGAGGGGCGGAGAAGATGACCGACATGGACGACGTCTCCATCAACTCGGTCCTCGACGCCACCGCCGACGCGGAGTGGGAGGCCGGGATGGGGGTCACCTTCGCCGGGCTCCATGGGATGATCGCCCAGCGCATGATCCACGACGGCATCGCCACCAGGGAGGAGATCGCATCTTTCGCTGTCAACAGCCACTACCACGGCTCCCTGAACCCCAACGCGCAGTTCAGGAAGGCCATCACCCTGGACACCGTCCTCAGGTCAGGGCCTGTCGCATCGCCCCTAGGAATGTTCGACTGCGCCCCCATATCCGACGGAGCGGCAGGCCTGGTGCTCTGCCCCCTGGAGGATGCCAAGAAGTACACCGACTCCTACGTCAAGGTCAGCGCCGTCACGCAGGCCAGCGACACCCTCGCCCTCTTCCAGAGGCCCGACATAACGACCTACGGGGCGACGGTCGCCGCAGCCGAAGCTGCGTACAGGCAGGCGGGCATCACCGCCGCCGACATACAGGTCGCCGAGGTCCACGACACGTTCACCGTTTCCGGGATCATGGCCCTGCAGGACCTGGGCTTCTTCAAGAAGGGAGAAGCTGGGAAAGCGGTCATGGCCGGCGAATGCCAGCTCGGAGGAGGGAAGGTTACGGTCAACACCTCCGGAGGCCTGAAGGCCCGCGGGCACCCGATTGGGGCCACCGGCGTGGCGCAGATCGTCGAGCTCGTCGAGCAGCTCAGGGGATCCGCCGACAAGAGGCAGGTCGAGAACGCCAAGTACGGTCTGGCGCAGAACACTGGAGGCACAGGGTCTGCAGTCACCGTCAGCATCCTGGAGGCGATGTGATGTCTTCTGTAGCGAGAGAGTGGAGGGAGATCCCCGGAAGGTACAACCTCAAGGGGACCAAGTGCGGGAACTGCGGGACCAAGTACTTCCCCAGGCGCGACTTCTGCCCGAAGTGCCGCCGCGCCGGAATCGGCAAGATCGAGGAGTACACCATCGCGAGGACAGGAGAGGTCTATTCCTTCTCCATCATCTACGATGCGCCTGCAGCAAACAACCTGATCAAGCCCTACGCGGTCGTGCTGGTCAAGACCGACGACGGCGTCATGGTCACCGGCCAGCTGGTCGATGTGAGCCCCGAGGACGTTAAGATCGGCCTCAAGGTCAGGGCCGTCCTCCGCAAGCTCGATGCCGACGGAGCAGCCGGCATCATCCACTACGGCTTCAAGTTCGTACCGCAGTGATGAAACAATGGGGGTCAATCCCCCTTTTCCTTTCCTCTTGACAAGAGGATTGCAGACAGAAACTGATTAGTTTTAACCCCACTTCATCCGATTTCCCGTGCATTCTTTACCGAAAACCGAACAAAGTGGAGGGCGGGACGCTCACTTTCAAAGAAGCCAAAGCCGGACGGCCGTTGGAACGGCTCGCCTGGCCTTGGCATAGGCGGATCAGAACTCCATCTGCACCGAGCTTCCTGTCGAGTCCTCCGCGCGCTTCACGAGGATCTTCTTGTCTATCTCGGACTTGAGGGCCTCTACATGCGAGATTATCCCGATCAGGTTGTTCCCGTCGCTCAGCTGCACCAGGACATCTATCGCCTGCCTGAGAGCCTCCGGATCCAGGGATCCGAACCCCTCGTCTACGAACAGCGTGTCGATCCTGACGCCTCCGTTGACCCTCTGGACAGCATCCGAGAGTCCCAGGGCCAACGACAGCGCCGCAAGGAAGGATTCCCCACCGGAGAGAGTGGAAGAGGGCCTCTCCCTGCCTGTGTACCTGTCCACCACGTTGATGTCCAGCCCACCTTGGGAGCGCTTGTCGGCAACCACCTGCCTGATCTTCATCTCGTACCTGCCCTCGGTCATTCTGGACATCCTCATATTGGCGTATTTGAGGACCTTCTCGAAGTAGGCGGCCTGCAGGAACGCCTCGAAGCTCTGCCTGTAGGCGTTGTTCCCGTTGGCCACATCGGACAGCAGGATCAGGTCGCCCCCGCGCTCGTCGATGTCTTTCATCCTGGCCACCAGCGCTCTGATGCGGGATGCCGTATCATTGTTGGACTCCTTCTGGCGGACAGCCTGCAGGAGCCTCGCGTCCATGTCCTCCAGGACGGCGTCCAGCTCTCCGATGCTGCCCTCTATCTCGGAGATGTCCTTCCTCCCCTTCCCCTCGGTGCCCTTAATGCAGTCCTCCACGGACCTGGCGCAGGCGGCGGCCCTGGAATCATAGGATGAGACGGACGCCTCCATGCCGGCGAGCTCGGGCTCCTTGGAAAGGAGCGCTTCGCACCTCTCCGGCGTGATGCTCGCCTCGGCGAGCTTGGAATCCATCTGAGCTGACAGCTCGGACAGCCTGCGGGAGAGCTCCTGCATCTTGGCTTCCAGCTGCTCCTTCTCTGCAACAGACTTTGCAAGAGCCTCCCTGGAGGAGATGAGCCTGGCATGGGACGTCTCGATCTCCCTGCGGAGGCTGTCCCTCGAGCTCTTGATCCCCGAGATCTCGTTCTCCAGCGACGTGAGGTCTCCGAACTCCAAGTCTGCCCTCCTCAGCGATATCTCCGCTTCTGCCTTCACGAGCTTCTCGGAAACCTCGGCCAGTTCGGCGGCCACGGAAGCGGCCTCCTTCCTTGCGGCTGCGATATCGGACTCGACGGCCGGCTTCTCCTTCGCAGCATTCTCAAGGACGCTGACGGCGATCGTCTCGGCCTTCACCGAGCCGGCAAGGGCCTCGTATGATGCGGCGGCCTCCGCGATGCGTGCGCGGACTGCATCGGCGCATTCGCCGATGCTGCCCACCGGCCCGCATATCTCGGACACCTCGGAGATGACCGAGGATTCTATCGACTCGGCCTTCGACGTCAGCGACACGATCTCTCCGGACTGCTTCTCGGCGATGTCCGCCATCGCGTCGCATTCCGTCTTCATCTTGTCCAGCTCCGCCTTGGTCAGCACGCCCTCGAGGGGAGAAGCCTTGCAGGGGTGCTCCGTCGACCCGCACACGGGGCATGGACGGCCGGGCTCCAGCTGGGCTGCCAGCAGACCGGCCTGCGACATGTAGAACTTGGTCTCTTCCGAGGCGTACTGCTCGCGCTTCGCGGCCATCTTCTCCAGCAGGGCGGAGTGCAGCTCCTTCTGCCGGTCCAGAACCTCCCTGCAGGCCTTGGCCTCCTGGATCGCGCTGCGCTGGACCTCCAGCCTGCGCCTCTCGTCCTCGCACCTGGCGAGGCCCGCCTTGGCCTCGGCCAGCTTCCCGTAGGACTGCTGCCCTTCGGAGATCTTCCCGTCCAGCTCGGAGAGCCTGAGGGAGAGCGCCTCCTCCCTGTGCTTCAGCTTCTCGGCGTCGGCACGGCATCTGTCGGCACGGGCCTTCATCGCCTGCGCTTCCTCAGACAGCTTCTCGACGATCCCGTAGGACGGCACCAGGGACTCCAGCCTGTCGATCCTCGACGACATGGCCTCCAGCTCCCGGGCCCGTTCCGACATCAGCGCGTCGGCTTCCTCGGCGGCCTTGCAAGCATCTCCCATCTCCAGGGCCTTGGCCTCGGCGGCGGCCTTGCGGGAGGCGTTCGCATCAAAGGCTGCCCTGTTCTCCGCTATCAGCCCGGACAGGGGCTTCAGCTCTCTGACCGCCGAGCTCACTGACGCCACTTCGGCGCGCATCGCCTCGATCTCGGGAGATTGGGCTTTCAGGGACTCCTGCTCCAAGAGGGCGGACTCCAGCCTGTCGAACATAGCGTTCACGTTCCTGGCGTCGGCCACCTCCATGTTGAGGGCGTCCCTCTGCTTGCCCTTGACAGCCTTCTCCTCTCTCAGCGAAGCTATGGATGCGTCGTCCAGAGCGGACTGCTTGGACACTGTGGACAGGAACTCGTCGACGAAGGATATCGACCTGAACCTCTCCAGGTCGTCGCTGTAAGGGCTGCCTTCCGGAAGCGCGATGCTGTCCATGGCATGCTGGATGTCGTTCTCCACGGCCATCCTGTCCCCTTTCAGGCTCTTGGCCTGCTCCTTGAGCTCGTCCTGGAACCTCTGCACGTTGTCCGTGGAGAATATCGTGCGCATGGTCTTGCTCCTGGAGCCGGAATCGGCTGTCAGCAGCTCTCTGAACTCCCCCTGGGCCAGCATCGCGATCTGCTTCCACTGGTCGTAGGTGATCCCCAGTATGCGTATGACCTCCTCGCCGACCTCCTTCTCCTTGGTCAGGGGCATGCCTCCCTGGAGGCAGCGGAGCTCCACCTGGGCAGGCTCTTTGGTGAAACCGTCTCCCCTCTGCTTGGGGCGCTCGTACTCGGGGGACCTCTCGATGACGTAGTCCTTCCCGTCATGGGTGAACTCGAGCCTGACATAGGTCCTGGTCCCGGGGGATGCGAAATGGCTGCGGACGTCCTTGGGCTTCCTGTCGCCGCTCATCCTTCCGTACAAGGCGTATGTGATCCCGTCGAAGATCGAGGTCTTCCCGGCACCCGTGTCCCCGGTGATCAGGAAAAGCCCTCTGCCTCCGAAACGGTCGAAGTCGATCTTCGTCTCTCCCGCATAGGGCCCGAACGCGCTCATCACGAGCATGTGGGGCTTCATTCCGACTCCTCCAGCAGGATCTCGCCGACGATCTTCCTCTGCCTGTCGGTCAGTTCCTTGTCCGTGCACTTGCGGTAGAACTCCGTGAACATCCCCATCTCGTCGATCTCCCCATCAATGGATTCGTACTCCAGGTCGTCGCTGTCCACCGAGATGTCGGGGGTCTCCAGGCTGACGACCCTGGGGAACACCTCCCTGAGCCTTGCCATTGCGTTCATCGGGGAGTCGGTCAGCTTCGCGTAGATGTAGTCGCCGCACCCGGGATCGCCCTTGGCGGCATCGATTATCCCCTGCAGCGGGCCTTCGACCACGCGGACGTCTCTCAGCGGGACCAATGGCACCCTGTGCTTGGAGAACCCGTTCTCGTCGATGTCGATGATCGTCGCGCCCTTCTGATCGCGGCATTCCGACTTGGAGTACTTCAGAGGGGTCCCGCAATAATGGATCCTCTCGGAGCCCACGTCCTGCGCCTTGTGGATGTGCCCCAGCGCCACATAGTCGAACATGTCGAACACCGACGCGTCCACGTTCTCCGTGTTCCCCACGATGACCTTCTCGGAGTCGCTGCGCTCCGGGGGGATCCCGGAAGCCGTGACGAACTGATGCGTCACCAGGATCCTGAACCTCTTGCCCGGCTCAAGCTCGGAGTGGGCGATCATCGCCTTGACAGCGTCGTTGTAGTCTTTGATCTCCTCGTCCGGGAACAGCCTGCGGACGTGCGCGGGCTTCACGAAAGGCAGGAGGCATATGTCCACCGTCAGGCCGCCGGAATGCTTGGAATAGGTCACGATCCCCTCGTCGGGAGAAGACACTATGTGGATCCCTCTCTTGGCCATGAACCCGCGGGCGTAGGCCAGGCGGCTCATGGAGTCATGGTTCCCGCTGATGATGTACGTCTCAACCTCGTTGTCGGCCAGCTCGTTGAGGAACCTGTCGAATATCCTCATGGACTCCGCCGACGGCACGGAACCGTCGTCGAACACGTCCCCGGCCACCAGGAGGCCGTCGACCTTGTTCTCCTTCGCCGCAAGGACGATCTGATGCAGTATGTATTCCTGGTCCTCGTCCAGCGACCTCTCTCTCAGCCTCTTCCCTATATGCAGGTCGGACACCTGCATGAACCTCAGACTTCCCATCTCAATCACCTGAACCTGAGCTCCTGAAAGCCGGAGCTAGCTGTCTCTTCCGAAGCCGTGCAGACGACCTCGTACTGGTAGTCGGGCCTCGGGACGATGTCCGAGACCGTGAAGAATCTCTTTCCCTCCTCAGGGGCGTATTCCGACAGCAGGAACGGCTCCCCGCCTATGCGGAGCCACAGCCTGAGCCTGTACTCGCCCTCCGGACCGTTGAAGGCCACCATCGACCTTCCCGACTGCCCGAACGAAAACGTCCTGACCTCGCCCTCGGTCCAGGACGGCTCCCTGCTCATGGCGGACTTCTTGCCGACTTCCTCCGCGATCTTCTTGACCGACTCGACGGAACGGTCGATGTCGGGCTGCCCCGCCTCTTTCGGACGGTGGCTTCCGTCGCGGCTCTTCCGCCTCATGTCCAGCAGGAAGGCCTGGGCCTCCTCCGGGCCGACATCGTCGCGGGTGACCACATCGAACAGGCGTATGGCATCTCCGCTCAGGTTGGAGTAATCGCCGTTCTCGTAGTTCTCCATCATGCGATAGAGGGTGGGACGGGATATCCCCAGAGCGTCTGCCACGTCGGAGACCGACAGCTTCCGCTTGATGGCGGTGTTCGTGAGCGAGGGTATGTTCTCCATGAAAAGTGATATCAATTTAGTTATTTAAGACTATGGGGCGAATGTAAAATTACAATAAATGTAAAACAGCATGAGCGGTTTTCAAACGGAATATTCCACATTATATTGTAAATAAAGACGGCAAAACACCTGTTTTCTTTACAATCAACACTATTTTTTGCTAATCTGCAAAATCCTTGTTTTCTATGATTAGCAATTGATGGCCAACAGGCATGTCGTGAGCTTTCAAAGATCGGTTATGCGCGAACAATATCTTCCTGAGCAATTTCAGAGCTGCTGAGCCCATTTCCGAGTGTACACGTGATGATGTACAGGGCAATGCTTGCAGGAAACTGACAGGCAATTACTTTAAGATGGTGTGCGATTTGTAGTGTGGAGAACAGTCCCTTGCGGGACCGGATGCGTTCGGGTGCATCAAGCCCTGGCTTCCCTTACGGGATGTCAATCGTGACCGTGACTTCGGGAGTCTCGATCACGATATGAATACCGGAACACCGGTATTCGATGCAGATCGTGATGATCCTGAACACCTCCTACCGGGACGGTTCCACACTAGCCGATTGTTGAGAAGTCACGACTAGTATTGGACTCCCCGCCTCACGGCAAGAGTCCTACGGACCGTCCCGTTTATCAACCTGTCGCGGACAGTTCAATGAACTTCGCTAGTTGGCAGAAGGTTGGTGATTATCGGATGCAGCATCGCTGCTGATGCAACCCGAAGATCCGCGATGATGCGCAATATGCGCGCGGCGTTGGCTTCGGCCATAGGCTGCGACGACCTGTCCGATCGACGGGCGCGCCGACTTCCCGATTGCAAAGCCCCATAGACTAGGAAACAGAACAAAGACTAATCCTTTGAAAGTGGGCAAAGTTTCGTTGAAGGCCGAAATGAACCATGTTGGATGTATGGAGGGGCCGAACGGATAATCCCGTCATCCTCGTTGCAGCCACTGTCCGAGCATGATAGTGTACTCGACGTGTTGCTAAACAAAATCTGTGCTATTTTTGCTATCGTTTTATATACATAACCACATTTTCACGCTTATGGTTGTATCATCCAACTCAAAAATAGCTATAGTAGCAGTATTTGTGATGCTACTATCGGCATGCATCGGATTCGCATCGAACCTCGATGCTTCCGGAGACGCCTACCCCGCTTCCGGAGTGACCTATGAGACGAAAACCGGCGACGGGATGGCCACTCAGACCATCACCGAGATGCCCGAGCGCATCATCGCAGGCAACGTTCAGTGCCTCGAGATCCTCCTCTACTTCGGCCTCGGCGACCGCGTCGTGGGCGTGTACTACATGGAAGACGAGGTCTGGGAAGGCGTCGCTGACGAGTTCAACAAGCTCAAAGAGAGGATCGGAAGCGAGTACATCCTCAGCGACCTGATGTCCCAGGCCGTGGCGACCAGCCTCCAGCCCGACCTCATCTTCGGATACGCAAGCAGCGTCGGGTCCAGCAAGTGGGCCATCGGAACCCTGGACTACTGGAACAACCTCGGATGCCACTTCCTCTCCATGAAGACCCAGTCCAACGAGAGGAACACCCAGGGGCTCGTGAACGACTACAACCTCTTCGGCCAGATCTTCCAGATACAAGACAAGACCAGCAAGTTCATCAGCGACTTCAACGACGCCGCCGCGAAAGTCAAGGGCGCCGGAGTCAAGACAGCCATCCTCGAGTACAGCAAGGACAACACCACCTACACCACGTACGGCGACGACTCCTTCATCGGCAGCATGCTCACCACCTGCAAGGGGATCAACACCTTCGCCGACGGGAAGTCCGTCGACAAGGCCTCCCTCGTCGCGGCCATCGACACCGACGCCATCATCATAGTCGCGTTCGGATCCAACACCCCCGAGAAAGCCCTGAACGACATCTACAGCGACACCGCTCTGAAGGACGTCCCCGCGGTAAAGAACAAGAACGTCATCGCGATCGGTCTCTCCCAGACCTACGGCGGCGTGCAGGCCCCGCTGGTCATGGAGAAGATCGCCAACCTGCTGAACGAGGCCAGCGGAAACGGCGGATCCGATGAGCCGTCCAAGGACAGCAGCAACAGCATGGTGATCGTCGGAGCCATCATCGTCGTGATCCTGATCGCCATCGTGGCAGCGTACTTCGTGATGTCCAAGAAGAAGAACGGTGCTTGATGCGATGTCCTGCGCGCCAGACGACCTTCGGAACGGAGATTCACACGAGGCGATGCCGTGAAAACCCTGGGCAACCTGTCGACAGCCGGGCTCATAATGCTCCTGCTGGTGCTGCTGCTGATGTGCCTGGTGACGTCCTCCTTCATTGGAGCCGTCTCCATACCCTTCGGCGATGTCCTCCGGATCCTGTGCTACAAGATGTTCGGCCTAGGCAGCCTTTCCGACATCCCCTCGTACCAGGTCACGATCGTCTGGGAGCTCTACGCTCCCAGGGCGTTCATGGGGCTGATCGTGGGGGTCGGGCTGGCGCTGTGCGGAGTCGTCATGCAGGCCATGGTCCAGAACCCCCTGGCCGACCCGTACATACTCGGGATATCCTCGGGGGCCTCCCTCGGTGCAACCTTCGCGTTCCTCATCGGGACCGCGTCGCTCGGAGGGGTCTTCGCCACCATGGGCGTCACGGGCATGGCCTTCATCGGCTCCCTCGCCGCGGCCTTCGCGGTCTTCGCCCTCGCCGCGCTCGGCGGGAAGATGACCACGACCAAGCTGGTCCTGTCCGGAGTGATAATATCGTCCGTGTGCGGAGCCTTCTCCAACCTGATCGTCTACCTGGCGCCCAGCGACAGCGGGATCAAGAGCCTGACGTTCTGGCTGATGGGGAGCCTTTCCCAGGAGGGGTTCGGGGGGCTTGTCGTCCCGGGCCTCGTCCTGGTCGTCTGCATCCTGTTCTTCATGACGCAGATGAGGAACCTCAACGCCATGATGATGGGCGACGAGACCGCCACCACGCTGGGGATCGACCTGTCCAAGCTCAGGATGGCCTACATCGTGATCACCGCCATCCTGGTGGCGGTCATAGTGTGCAACTGCGGGATAATCGGCTTCGTAGGCCTGATCATCCCGCATGTCGCCCGCGCCTTCGTGGGCACCAACCATTGGAAGCTGCTCCCCGTAGCCTGCCTGTGGGGAGGGATCTTCATGATACTGGCCGACATTGCCGCGCGCTCCCTGACGAACTCCGAGATCCCCATCGGGATCATCACGGCGATCGTAGGGACCCCGGTGTTCGCGTACATCATGATCAAGAAGTCCTACGGATTCGGGGCGGCTGAGCGATGACGATGATAGATATCGGCATCGAGAAGGTCGGAGTGACGATCTCCAAGAAGAAGATCGTCGACTGCGCGGACATATGCGTCCACGAAGGAGAGTTCGTCGGGCTCATAGGGCCGAACGGAAGCGGCAAATCGACCCTGCTGAAAACGGTGTACCGCACGCTGAAGCCCGACTCGGGGGAGATCTTCCTCGGCGGCGTTTCGACCGAGGACCTCTCCCTGAAGGAGAACGCCAAGCGCCTCGCGGTCGTGGCCCAGCACAACCACTTCAGCTTCGACTTCCTCGTGGAAGATGTGGTCATCATGGGCAGGACCCCTCACAAGGCGGTCATGGAAATGGACAATGCCGAGGACGCGAGGATAGCGGACGAGGCCCTGGAGCTGGTCAACATGATCCATATGAAGGGGCGCAAGTTCGCTTCTTTGTCCGGAGGAGAGCAGCAGAGGATCGTCCTGGCACGCGCCCTGGCGCAGCAGACGCCCTGCCTTGTCCTTGACGAGCCGACCAACCACCTGGACATCAAATACCAGCTGGAGGTCCTGGACATCGTGAAGAGCATCGGGTGCACCGCGCTCTGCGCCCTCCATGACCTGAACCTTGCGGCCCAGTTCTGCGACCGGGTGTACATCCTGAAGGACGGGAAGATCCGCTATGAAGGCACTCCGGAGGAAGTCCTCACCGAGGAGATCATATCGGAGATCTACGACGTGAAATGCACGGTTTCCAGGAACCCTGAGTCAGGGCTGCTGAACATCGTGTACCATCCGAAGTTCGCTGTGGGCGACCTGGATCCGCGCTCTGCCGAGCTGGCGAAGAAGTTCGCCGCCACTGCTGAATCGTTCGACGCGAGTGCGGCCGATGAGAAGAAGCACAACGGGATGCTCCGCAAGAGATAACCTCCTACCATCCCTCTGCATCCGGAAGGATGCGCAAACGCATGGATCTCCGGGCCTTTTGTCCGGATCATCCCCTGCAATCACCTTCTGCCGGCAATAAGCCGGCACTGCACCGATTCTCATCCGGGACTTTGCTGCATTGCCCTGATCGAAACAGCTGCGGAAGGCCTGTTGTAACGAGAACAGGCAGGTTCATTTAGGTGATGCGTGTTATGTAGTGTGAGGAACAATCCCCTGTGGGACCGGATGCGTATCGGGTGCATCGGACCCCGACTTCCCTTACGGGATGTCGATCGTGACCGTGACTTCTGGAGTCTCGATCACGATATGAATACCGCCTTGACGGGACTCGATGTTGATCAAGCAGATCGTAAACGCCTTCTACAGGGACGGTTCCACACTAGCCGATCGTTGAGAAGTCACGACAAGTATAGGACTCCCCGCCTCACGGCAAAGGTCCTACGGGCCATCCCATTTATCAGCCTGTCGCGGACAGTTCAATGAACTTCGCGACCGGCCGTCGGAATACAGGCTCCGGTCTGAAAGCACCAACAGGATATGCCGGCCCTTGCGGGCCGGAAAAAGGAGATCTCCGATTGAAGGGCTCAGCCCTTGTAGTAGATCATCGAGTTGCAGATGGTGGCCGCGATGTTGGATCCGCCCTTCCTCCCCTTCGGGACGATGAACGGGATGTCGCGCTCCATGATCATCTCCTTGGACTCGACAACGTTGACAAAGCCCACAGGGGCCCCGATTATCAGCGCCGGCTTCACCTCGCCCGCGTCTATGAGCTCGCAGAGCCTCACCAGCGCCGTGGGGGCGTTGCCGATGGCGAATATCACGTGATGCTCCTTCGCTATCTCGGCTCCCTTCTCCATGGACACCGTCGCTCTGGTGCATCCCCTTGCCTTAGCCTCGGCCACGACATCATCCTCGCTGATGAAGCAGTGCACCTGCCCTCCGTAAGCACCGAGCTTCTTCTTGTTGATGCCCGCGGCGGCCATCTTGGTGTCCGTCACGATGTGCGCTCCCGCCCTGATGGCGTCGACTCCGATCTGCGCGGCGTTCTCGGAGAACACCAAGTTGTCCGCGTAATCGAAATCGGCTGACGTGTGGATGCAGCGCTTGACGATGGAGAACTCAGGCTCCGGCCAGGTGCGGCCGTTGAGCTCTCCTGTGATTATCTCCATGCTGCGCTTCTCGATCTCTTCCGGTTTGACTATCTCTATCGCCATACAATCCCCTCAGATCCTGTATCCTCTCGGCGTGATCATCCTTCCGTTCGACACGTATGTCTGGGAGTTCCCGATTATCACGATCGAGAACATGTCCACATCCGCCTTGTCCAGATCGCCCAATGCGGTCACCTGCTTGGCCTCGCCCTCCCTCCCGGCGTCCCTGACGATCCCGACAGGGGTCTCGGGCGAGCGATGCTCGAGGATTATCTTCTGGGCATCGGCCAGGTACGTGGTCCGGGTCTTGCTCTTGGGGTTGTACAACGCGATGACGAAGTCGCCTTCCGCCGCTAGCCTGACCCTCTTCATGATGAGGTCCAGGGGCGTCATGAGGTCCGACAGGCTGATTATGGCGAGATCGTGCATGAGCGGCGCTCCGAGGACGGATGCCGCAGTCGAGGCCGCGGTCATCCCGGGGACCGTGTCGATGTCGATGTCCGCTTTCATCTCGTCGGCCAGCTGGTAGATGATCCCGGCCATCCCGTAGATGCCGGAATCCCCGCTTGAAACGATGGCCACGTCCTTGCCGGTCATGGCGTCCTCGATGGCCATCCTGCACCTGTCCACCTCCTTCATCATCCCGGTGGACTTGTACTCCTTGTCCGGGAAGATGGGCTTCAGCATCTTGATGTACGCTGTGTACCCTGTGACGACGTCCGCCGCCTGAATGGTCTCGGCGGCCTTGAAGGTCATATGCTCCTTCCCTCCGGGCCCGAACCCGACAACGTGAAGCTTCCCTCTCATCGGATCACTCCTTCGCCTGGCGGAACTCGGTGGTGAAATGCTTGTCGTAGAGCTTGGAGAGCTCGTACTCGTCTCCCAGGAAATCGCCGACTACTGTCAGGGCAGTCTTCTTGATGCCTGCGGCCTTCACCTTCTCCTCGATGTCCTGCAGGGTGCCGACGACGATCTTCTGGTCGGGCCATGTCGCCTTGTAGACGACGGCGACCGGAGTGGTCGGCTCGTAGCCTCCGGCCTCCAGCTGCCGGACCATCTCGTCCAGGAACCCGATGGACAGGAATATGACCATGGAGGAGTGATGCCTCGCCAGGTCCGCGAGCTTCTCGCGCTCCGGCATGGGGGTCCTGCCCTCCATCCTGGTGAGTATGACGGTCTGGCTCTTCCCGGGGAGGGTGAACTCCTTGTTGAGGACAGCTGCGGTTCCCAGGAACGAGGACACGCCAGGGACCACTTCATAGGCTATCCCCAGCTGGTCCAGCCTGTCCATCTGCTCCCTGTGGGCCCCGTAGATGGCGGGGTCTCCGGTGTGCACGCGGACGCATTTCTTCCCTGCGTCCTCGGCCTCCTTCATCACGGCGATGACCTCGTCCAGGTCCATCAGGGCGCTGTTGTAGATCTTGGCGCCCTCCTTGTGCCCGGAGAGCACCTTCGGATTCACCAGCGATCCGGCGTAGATGATGACGTCGGCATCGTCGATGAGCCTCTTCCCTTTGATCGTAAGCAGCTCGGGGTCTCCCGGACCCGCTCCAATGAATGAGATCATCTCCTCACATCTCCTTCTTTATTATCACCGTGGTGAAGTAGCCGTACTCGCGCTCTTTGTCCAGAGGCCCGATGTACTCCCCTTCCATGCCCACGTTGCTGACGACGATTCCGTTCTCCTGAGGTATGCCCCTGGCCTCCATCATCTCGCTCAGGAGCGGGACGGATCTGAAGGCCTTCATCACCACGACGTTGTCGAAGCTGTCCAGAGCGGCCTCCAGGAGCTTGATGTTGCCCTTGGCCATCGGCACGACCGCGAGCCCCTGGTCGCCTATCATCAGCGGGATCCCGGCCAGGGCCGCGCCGTGGCAGAACGAAGGTATCCCGGGGATGACCTCGGTATCGTACCCTCTGGCGGCGATCTCCCTGTCGATGTACATGTACGTGCTGTAGACCCCCACATCCCCCAGGGTGACCATGGCGATGTCCTCGCCGTTGTCCAGGAGCCTGCACATCTTGTCCATGGCGTCCTTCCTGCACTTCTCCCTCACGGAGTCGTCCGGGTCCATGGAGAACAGGAACTCGTCGATGCTCTTCTCGGAGATGTCGACGGAGCCCTTGATGATGTCAAGGGCCACGCTCCCCTCGCCCGGCTTCTTCACCGGATAGGCGATCACGCCGCACTTCTCCAAGACCTCTTTCGCTTTCAGCGTCAGCAGGCCGGGATCTCCCGGGCCTACCCCTATACCGTACAATTTTCCAGACATCTGTATCCGCCTTTAGATGGGTCCGCCATGATTCCCGAACTATTATAACTTGGCGCATTAATCCAACGGGAGCCTATCCGGATTAGCATCTGGAATCGCGGAGCGGTGGAAGATGACATCTGATTCGGAACTGTACGTTTTCGTGAACAACAAGAAGCTCAGGCGGGGCCATACGACCGGGACTTGCGCGGCGGCCGCATCGCGCGGGGCCGCGGAAGCTGTGCTCACCGGGAAGGCAGTGTCGCATGTGCCGATAAGGACGCCCAAGGGCATCGTCCTCGACCTGCCAGTAGAGGACCTGTCCTTCGATGCCGTCCGCGGGAGATGCGCTGTCAGGAAGGACGGCGGGGACGACATCGACGCCACCCACGGGACGCTCGTGTATGCGGATGTCAGCCTGATCCCCTCCGGGATTGAGATCGACGGCGGGGCCGGCGTGGGAAGGGTCACCAGGAAGGGCCTGGACCAGCCTCCGGGGAACGCCGCGATCAACAGGGTGCCGAGGAGCATGATAACAGAAGCCCTCCAGGACCTGGCGTCCGCCACGGGGTACAACGGGGGGTTCTCCGTCGTCATATCCGTCCCGGAAGGGCTGGAGATAGCGAAGAAGACGTTCAACCCCCGCCTCGGGATCGAGGGCGGGATATCCATCCTCGGAACCAGCGGCATAGTGGAGCCGATGAGCGAGACAGCCATCGTGAACACCATCCGCACCGAGATGAGCATGAGGGCCGCCGGAGGGGACAAGGTCCTGCTGGTGGTGCCCGGCAACTACGGGAAGGAGTTCAGCTCCGGGCTGGAAGGGATCGACCCCGATTCGGCCGTGAAATGCAGCAACTTCGTCGGCGAGATGCTGGACTTCGCCTGCGAGCTCGGGACGGACATAGTCATGGTCGCGAACATCGGGAAGATCGTGAAGGTGGCGGGCGGGATAATGAACACCCACTCCCGCTGCTCCGACTGCAGGATGGAGATCCTGGCGTCCAACGCCGCCCTTGCGGGGGCCTCCATCGAGGATGTGAAGAGGATCATGGGATGCATCTCCACCGACGACGCCCTGGACATCATCTCGGAAGCCGGGCTCGTGGAAGCGGTGTCGAAGCTCCTGATGGGCAAGATCGAGTACTACATGGACCACCGCACCGGCGGAACGGTCCGCACGTCGGCAGTGATGTTCTCATCCAAGTACGGATTGCTGGGGAAGACGTCATTGGCGGACGGGATGATCGACGAGATAAGGAGGCAGGGAAGATGAGGATCAACGTCGTGGCGTTCTCCACCAACGGCTGCAGGACCGCGATGAGGGTGAAGGACGCGCTGGCAGGAGAGGACGTGAGGCTGTTCTCCAAGACGTCCTCCGACAACTTGGGGCTGGAAGCGATAGAAGGCAAGACGAGCGAGTGGACGGGAAGGTCCTTCGAGGAATGCGACGCGATCGTGTTCGTCGGAGCCATCGGGATAGCCGTGAGGTACATCGCCCCTTACGTGAAGAGGAAGGACAAGGACCCCGCCATAGTCTGCCTGGACGAGCTGGGCAGATGGACGGTCGCCCTCCTTTCCGGGCATATCGGCGGATGCAACGCCCTGACCGAGAGGATCGCCGCCGGGATCGGGTCCGAGCCTATAATCACCACGGCGACCGACCTGAACGGAAGGTTCTCCGTGGACACCTTCGCCACGCTGAACAATCTCAGGATAATGTCCCTGGCAAGGGCCAAGGACGCCTCCGCCAGGATACTGGACGGGAGGTTCATAGGATTGTGCTCGGACATCGGGCTCTCCGGGAAGATCCCCGAAGGGCTCACCGTCTGTGGCTCTGGGGAGTTCGGGATATGCATATCCCCCGACCCCCGGAAGAAGCCCTTCGATTCGACGCTCGGCCTGGTCCCCATGGACATCGTGCTGGGCGTCGGGTGCAAGAGGGGCACGGATCCGGGGAAGCTGAAGGCGTTCGTCTCAGAGAAGCTGGCCGGGCTCGGGATAGCCCCGGAAAGGGTCGGAGCGGTCGCCAGCATAGACCTGAAGAAGGACGAGAAGGCGGTCCTGGACCTGGCCTCCTCCCTCAGGGCCCCCGCGGCGTTCTACGCATCGGACGAGCTGAACTCCCTGGAAGGGGAGTTCTCATCCTCCGGGTTCGTCAGGTCCGTCACGTCCGTGGACTGCGTCTGCGAGCGCTCGGCGGCCAAAGCCTCCGGCGGCACAGACTTCATCCTGCGGAAGACCGCAGAGGACGGGATGACGCTGGCCGTCTGCAAGAGGATTGTTGCACCGAGGTTCGGTTGAAATGAACGGGATACTTGTTTTCTCAGGGACTACGGAGGGCAGGACGCTCTCCGATTGGCTCTCGTCCGCAGGACTAGACGTCCACGTGAGGGTGGCGACGGAGTACGGGGCGGAGGTCATCGACAAGAAGAAGGGGATGGAAGTGGACGTGGGGAGCTGCGGCGGCGCGGAAGGCATCGCCGAGGAGATCCGGTCCAAGGGGATCGGGACGGTCATCGACGCCACCCACCCTTACGCATCCAGGATAACCGAGCACATCCGCCAGGCCTGCGAGGCCACGGGCACCTGTCTGATCAGAGTGGTCAGGGACGGGTCCGCGGTCGAAGGCGATGACGTCATCCCGGTGGCATCCGTGAAGGATGCCGTCGACTACCTCTGCACAGTCGAAGGAAAGATCCTGGCAGCCACCGGCTCCAAGGAGATCGAGGAGTACGCCCGCATCCCGGATTACAGGGACAGGGTCGTGGCCAGGGTGCTGTCCACCATGGACTCCATGCAGAAGTGCGTCTCGCTGGGGTTCGAAGGGAAGAACCTGATCTGCGCCCAGGGGCCCTTCTCCGAAGAGTCCAACTACGCCGCTCTGCTCCAGACCGGAGCGTCGTTCATAGTCACCAAGGACTCCGGCGCCGCCGGAGGGTTCATGGAAAAGGTCCGCGCCGCAAGGAGGGCTGGCGCGAATGTGGTCCTCGTGACGAGGCCGGAGGACCACGGCATCGGATACGGCGAGGCCGTGTCCCTGCTGGCAGACAGATTCAAGATAGAGCCGCTGAAGGCGGCCGCCCCGTCCGAGAAGAGGAGCATATCCCTCATCGGCATCGGGATGGGCCCGGGAGACCTGACGCAGAAGGCCCTGGCCAGGGTGATGGATGCTGATGTCGTGATCGGCGCAGAGAGGATGGTGGAGTCCATCGGGCCGGCCGGTAAGGAGACGCTCATAGAGTACCGCCCCAAGGAGACCTTGGAGTTCCTGGCCTCCCGCCCGGACCTGAAGAGGGCCGCAGTCCTCCTTTCCGGGGACATCGGTTTCTACAGCGGGGCCAAGAAGCTCCTTGAGTCGATAGACAGGGATGTCTACGACGTGCATGTGGAGCCCGGGATCTCGGCGCCGGTGTACATGTGCGCGAAGGCCGGGGTCCCATGGCAGGACGCGTTCCTCACCAGCGCCCACGGCAGGTCCGCCAACCTGGTCAACCTGGTCAACACCCATGGGAAGGTCTTCACCCTCCTGACGGCCACGGAGTCCGTGCAGGAGATGTGCCGGGAGCTGGCGGAGTACGGGCTGGACAATGTAACCGTTCATGTGGGATGGAGCTTCGGGTATCCCGAAGAGGGCATGGCCTCCGGGAAGCCTACCGAACTCGCCGGGAGGGAGTTCGGAGACCTGTGCGTCGCGCTGATAATCAACCCGTCCCCGGACACCAGGAACCCGATAGGCATCCCCGATGAAGAGTTCGTCAGAGGCGACGCCCCCATGACCAAGAGCGAGGTCAGGTCCCTGTCCGTCGCGAAGCTGAAGCTTTCCCCCGATTCGATAGTGTACGACGTCGGCGCAGGGACGGGATCGGTGTCGGTGGAGATGGCCCTCGCCGCGTGCAACGGCATGGTGTACGCCATAGAGAAGGAGGATGCCGCCGCAGACCTGATAGAGGTCAACAAGAGGAAGTTCAAGGCGAGCAACCTCCAGGTCGTCAGAGGGCTGGCCCCGGAGGCCCTGGCGGACCTCCCTGCCCCCACGCATGCGTTCATCGGAGGGTCGTCGGGCAACCTGGAGCAGATCGTCCAATGCCTGCTGGACAAGAACCCGGACGTGAGGATCGTGATCAACTCGGTCACCATCGAGACCATGGCCGAGACCATGGATGTATGCAGGAAGCTCGGCCTCGCGGAAGAGGACATCACCAACATCAACGTCTCCAGGGCGAGGAAGCTGGGGAGGTACCACCTGATGACAGCCCAGAACCCCGTTTACATAGCGGCGGTGAGGAAGGGATGATCCTTCCGAGGCTCATGATCGCCGCCCCCGCCAGCGGCTCCGGGAAGACGCTGGCCACCTGCGGGATACTGCAGGCCCTGGTCAACCGCGGGCTGGAAGTGGCATCGTTCAAGTGCGGGCCGGACTACATCGACCCCATGTTCCATTCCAGAGTGATCGGCACCAGGTCGAAGAACCTGGACGCCTACTTCGTGAAGGACGATGTGCTGAGATACCTCTTCGGGAGGACCGCCGAGGCATGCGACATCTCCGTCGTCGAAGGGGTCATGGGGTTCTACGACGGCATCGCCATGGACAGCACCGAGGCCAGCTCCTACGACGTGTCGCAGAAGCTCGGGATCCCCGTGGTGCTCCTTGTCAACTGCAGGGGCGCGAGCATCTCCGCCCTTGCGATGCTGAAGGGCTTCCTGGAGTTCAGGGAGAACAACATCAGAGGCGTCATATTCAACAACATGAGCGAGAAGGTGTTCCTCTCGCTGAAGGATGCCGTCAGGGAGATGGGCGTGGAGCCCGTCGGCTACATCCCAAGGGTCACGGACCTGGTCCTGGAGAGCAGGCACCTGGGGCTCGTGCTCCCGTCGGAGATCGGCGAGCTGAAGGACAAGCTCAACAGGCTGGCGGAGGTCCTGGAAGGGACCCTGGACATGGACCTGCTGATCGGGATCGCAAAGAGCGCTCCCGGCATCGAGTACCATCCCCCGGAGGTCGTCCCCGCATCAAGGAAAGTCAGGGTCGGCTTCGCCGACGACGAGGTCTTCTGCTTCACATACGAGGACAACATCGAGCTCCTGGAGAGGTGCGGGGCCGAGATCGTCAGGTTCTCGCCCCTGAACGACCCCCATCTGCCTGATGTGGACGGGATCGTGCTCTCCGGTGGGTATCCTGAGCTCCATGCCGACGGGCTGGAAGCCAACAGGACGATGATGTCCGAGATAAAGCAGAGGATCGAGGAAGGCATGCCCTGCATCGCGGAATGCGGCGGCTTCATGTACCTCCACGAGGAGATGGAGGATTCCGAGGGGAAGATGCACAGGATGTGCGGGGCCGTTCCCGGAAAGGTCGCCAACGCAGGGAAGCTCACGAGGTTCGGGTACGCATCCTTCGCCCCTTCGGAGAAGGGCATGATGCCCTCCGCAACGGGCATCAGAGGGCACGAGTTCCACTATTGGGACAGCGACGACTGCGGAGAGGACTGGGAAGCGGTCAAGACCAACGGCCGCCGCTACAGGTGCATGCACGACACGGGCACCCTGCTGGCAGGGTTCCCGCACCTCTATTATTATTCGTACCCGAGGTCTGCGACCTCGTTCCTCGAGAAGTGCATCGGATATTCCGATATGAAGAAGAAGTCCTGAGCCCGGGACGGCGGCGTCCCGGGCGATGGCCTCACCCTTTCGAGCCGATCGGGACGGCAGAGGCCAGGTCCGGATTCGCGTTGCCGACGATCCACCACACCGGCCCTGCGGCGCAGGTGTCCTCTCCGAGGGACTCCACTGAGAAGTACCTCACGGTGGTGAACGCCGATTCCGCCACCTTCACGAACCCGCCCTGCCCGTTGGATTCCAGGTTGCCCCTCACGTCCTTGTCGGACAGGCCGGTCATGGACCTCTTCGATGCCACGATGGCCAAGGGCATGGTGTGCACCGAACGGGGGCTGACGCCCTTGATCGTGCTGAACATGTACATGAACGAGTCGAAGACATCCTGTGGCGACTGCGACCTCTGCCTCCCGAAAGACAGGGGGTCGTAGACGAACAGTATCCCCGATGTGTAGTTGTAGTACTCCTCGAACAGGACCTTCTTCTCTTTCGGCTCGAACTCGTGGCCGGAGATGTCGTTGAAGAGTATCTGGACCTCGGGGACCTTCATGGACCTCATGAACAGGGACTCCGAGTCCAGCTCCCCGGAAGGGGTCATGGGCGCGTATGCCTTGGCGGCGATGGCCTGCTTGGATATCCCGGGAGACATCGCCTCCACGGTGACGTCCTTCGCCCTGGCGGCCTTGGATATCTCATCGACCGCTGAGAGCATGAGGGTGGTCTTCCCTGCTCCGACGGCTCCCACCAGCGCTATGGCGATCGAAGGGGCCTCCCTAGTCTCTATGTCCGAGCCGCAGAAGGGGCAGATGGTCCTGAGAGAGGACCTTGCGCCTGCGGTGCAGGGGATCTCGTGGCCCTTGTTGCAGTACTGCACCTTGTAACCGTAGATGCTCGGGACGGGATACTCGATGTCGAGCCCGCACTTGCACCTGACCTTGGGACGGTCGAACTGCCTCTTGCACTTCGGGCAGACGGCATGTTGCGTCGATTCGCTGTACTTCCTCTCCTCCTTCCTGGCTGCGGACGCTATCCTTGTGCCCACGGCCAGCCGGACGATGAGGAAAGGTATGACGAGGTACAGCGACAGCATGACCGCCCAGACCGCATAGAGCGGAAGGAGCAGGACGGGCACTATGACCAGGGCCTTGTGCCTCGACCATGCCCCGGTGATGAGCCCCCAAGGGGCCGACAGGCACTTGGCGAAGGCGTTCGGCCTGTGGGTCCAAAGGTACTGGACCGGGTTGGCGTCGCTCCCGGTGCAGTCCAGAGTAGGGCGCGCGGCGAACCCTGCGGCGGACAGCAAGAAGCCGATGATGACGATAGCGAGCGAGACATCCTTGGATAAGGCCGCATCCTCGGCGACATGCCCGACGATGGCATCGATGAACGACGAGTATAAGTCCTCGACCGGCCCAATATAACCGGCCAGGTCGATCCACAGCTCCTCCCCGCGGGGAAGGAACAGGAAGAGCGAGACTTCTCCGGCGTCGATCAGGTGCTGCGCCGTGAGCATCAGCGACAGTACCCCAAAGACGAGTGCAATTCCAAAGACGGTCCCGACGACCGCCTTGTTCATCCCTTTCATGCACCAGAGTATGCATGGTCCCATAATTAGGGTATCGGCAGGAGCCCATATGGGCAAGGCTTATCACGCCTTCGCCGATAATGCGGGCATGGTGAAATCTGTCAGCGCCTGCCACATTCTGGTGGGCAACGAGAAAGACGCGCAGAAGATCATGGAGCGCCTTGCCAAAGGAGAAGACTTCGCCGAGCTGGCCAAGAGGTTCTCCAAATGCCCCTCCAAGTCCAAAGGCGGGAACCTGGGATGGTTCGGGAAGGGAGACATGGTCCCCGAGTTCGAGCAGGCATGCTTCAGCGGGAAGACCGGAGACGTGGTAGGGCCGGTCAAAACCGAGTTCGGATACCACATCATAAAGATCACCGGCCAGAAATGACCGGTGCGGCCCGGCATCCGTTGCAGATGCCGGGCATTGTTTTGTTCAGATCATCCAGCTCTCAGGCCGAGACCTGCTTGAGCTGGTAGCACTCCACCAGCTCCAGGATTCCGGACACGAGGATGAGCGCACCGATGATGATCATCACGATGTCTTCGGTCGTGCCCCTGTTCATCAGCGCATATGCGCCGACGACGATGAGCAGCACGCCCACCAGAATCGATATGACCTTGGAGCCCTTTGCCACGGCGAAGCCGCTCCCCGTTCCGAACAGGGACACGATCCCCATGACGATGAGACCGAGTGCCAGGAGGATCATCAAAATGTCCTCGACAAGGCTTGTCAGCACTATCAACGCTATTCCGAGCACCACCAGAATCGCGCCCATGACCAGGGTCGGGCGGAACTTGGTGCTCATGGCTCCGTAGATCATCATCGCGCCGGAGATGATGCACAGGATGCCCCCGATTATGAGGATCCATTTGAGCGCATCGCTCCGGAGGGCTATGATGAGGATGCCCAGGAGCACCATGAAAATCCCCGTTAAGAGGGAATCCTTCCATGGGTTGAACTTCTCTACTGTCACTTCCATTGAAGTCACCGATATAGAATCTGGCATCATCATTGATATAAGTGACGTATGCCGGACATGGATTTCCGCCTGCTTGATCCCCGTTGCTGAGCCTGATCACAGCCAGAACCTGATGGGAGAGATATTGCCCGAAAAGATCTGACGGCCGTCAGGGACGATGGCGAGAGAAATCTCGGGCCAACAGCCGATGACGACGAACCTCTGAAAGGCCCTCCTTTCCAATGATGCCACAGACAGGTCCCGCGAGTTCGTAACAGGGCATGCGCCTGAGGCCTGGGACCGTGCCGGACGTTGCATCGGACGGAAAGCGCGACAACGTCAAAATCGGACACGAATGCCAAGAGGAAGATGTTTGGAAAAAAGTTTGGCTTGCTCCTCAGGATCAAAGCATTGCGCTCTTGACTTCCTTGTCGAACATGAAGGACAGGATGCACAGATACATGATGAAGCTGCAGATTCCCTTGACTATCAGGATCAAACCTTCGAAGAGGTAACCCAGGCTTGCGATCATCAAGAAGAAGAAGATGATCACAAGGATAATCCAGAGGACGTTGTCGAATCCGGTGGTCTTGCCATCGTTGATCCTCTTACCGCAGTAGAAGACGATGAGACCGAAAATCAGTTCAACTATGCCCCCTGCCAGGTAATTGGTGTTGATGCAAGCGCCTCCGACAATCTCGAAGATGCCTTTGACAATCGTCATGATACCGACAGTAGTGACGAATCCGGCTACAACATCAAGTTTTCCAGATACGGACCCGGTACGAACGCCGTTCCCGAACTTGAAGAAGATGAATGCCGCAATGAGAGAACCGATACCGATGATGACAAATCCCGCTTTTTTAAGAGTTTCCTCATCGCGGGTAGCTCCATCAGCTATCTGAACCAGGGCGATGACCAGGTTCAGGATAGCGATGATGAACATCATCAGTCCGACGTTTTTAGTGTCGTCGAAGAATGACATGAGCCGTTAATCAAACTATCGGGTATATATAATGATACACTACGACGGATACAATACCTGGTTTTTACGTCCTCCGACTGGACAAAATTCCAGTAGGGATTGCTGTTTTCTGTACATTTGCGGACCTCCGCCCGAATCCCATGCTCAAAGCGCGCAACATGTTGTATGTTCTGACCGCAACATTCTGCCAACACGAATTTATACTCTTAAAACCAATGCATAATTATGAACACCAAATTGCTTGCAATCATCGGTGTCGTGGCGGTTGTGGCCATCGCAGCCATAGCGATCGGCTACAGCCTCATGAAAAACGACAATCATGACGAGGTCACCGATGGAGTCAACTACTATGGAAACGGCGGGACCTGGAACGGCAAGGATGTTTACGGGATTACTTCGCACGAGGTTTCTAAGAACTTCTTCGAAAAAGAAGGAGCGCTTTTCGACTCATGGAACACGAAGGCCGACGGCTCCGGCACCAAATACCAACCCGGTGATAAAATCGATTACAAGGACGGCACGTCCGTCAGGCTGTATGCCATCTGGGACACGAACAGCCACATCCTGATGTACAACGCGTTGTTCGGAACAGGCTCGTTCGATGTGTCGTACAACGGAAAAGTCCTCGATTCCATGGAACAGATAAAGTTCTCATCCAACGAGATCACGCTCACCGTGACCAGCACCTCTACTGGCGGGAAGATGGTTGCGATGGGGGACGGGAAATTCGAGTACAGGACGATTAACGGAGAGAAAGTCAGCCACCCATGCGTCACATTCGATCTCAAAGGGAACGCCGGTTTGAAGCTGGCCACAGACGGATCGACAGGGACGATCACCATAACCTGCACAGGTTCAGGAGACATCACTCTGAACGCGAATTTCAACGCTGGAACAACCCTTCCGGCTGGAGTCAGTTATATGATTAACATCAGCGGGGTGAGCGGCCACGAAACCATCAAGAGCAGCACGGTCGCAGAGAACATGTTCACCGATACTGGAAAGACCTTCGTTTCCTGGAACACAGCGAAGGACGGCTCCGGCAAGACATACATGCCCGGCGACACGATCGACTATTACGGATACGTCATACTCTACGCCCAGTGGGCTTGATTCGACAATCCTCTGAGCCCCCGCCCTGAGACTTCAGGGAGAGGGCTCGGGGCCCTTATCCTATGTTTTGCGTCTACCACCATGGAATCGGATTCGACACGAACTGGAACTTGACTGTCTTCCTTCTGACCGCCACCCTATGTGAATGCTCAAGAGATGGTTGCAGATCGCAGCGGAGCAAGTGTCGTCTGCCCGACGGCATCCCGCTTCCTGCTTGAACCCGCCTTTGGCCCTGTTTCCTCCGACTGGGCAAATCCCGGAAGGCATTGCTGTTTCCTGTACATTTATGGACATTCATCGGATATTTCATGCTCAACTCGCGCAACACATTGCATGTTCAGACCATGACAATCCTGCCATCACGGTTATATCCTGGAAACCGATGCATCACCATGGACACTAGATCGCTTGCGATTGTCGGTGTCGTGGCGGTTGTGGTCATCGCGGCCATAGCAATCGGCTACGGCTTCATGCACAAAGACAATCCTGACGAGGTCACCGACGGAATCAACTATTACGGAAACGGCGGAGTGACAGATTCTGGAAAGGCCGTCTTCGGAGTGAAGGAATCGCACATCGTCGCCGCGAACCGCTTCTCCAAGGATGGAGCGCTTTTCGACTCATGGAACACGATGGCTGACGGATCCGGAGACACCTACCTGCCCGGATATGACATAGACTATGAGGACGGCACATCAATCAAACTCTACGCCATATGGTTTGGTGAAGGCCACCTGTCCGATGCTGCATCTTCCGAATGCGTCTCCGCCACATGCAACGGCCAGGCGCTCTCTGGCATCAGCCCTGCAGAGCTGCCCTCGACGGGCGAGGCCGTTGTGCCTACAGCGTCCGAGGCAACCGAAGGACAGATCCTGATGGGAGACGGCGGCAAGGCAGAGGAGACTGTCATCGACAGCGAGCAGAGCGCATTCCTGGACGTCTCCCCTGAGAAGCCGTGAACAGGCTGAGACAATCATATATCCTGCAGGAGAGTCAGAGACATGGCCTATGCATGCCCGATGGAGAGCGACCCCAGAGACAAGCTCCAGCAGTTCGTCACCGACCCCGGATTGAACATCATCACGGGGCTGCGCACGGACGGCCTGATGGCCCTTGTGGAGATGGTGGAATCGACGATAAGGAAAGAAGAGCCCGACGCGAAGGTCGTCGTCCTGGACCGCGAAGTCCTCAGCGACAACCGGATAGACATGCCCAGAGAGCTGAGATCCTACTTCGACAGGATGACCTCTGACGGGACCAAGGTCAGGTTCCTGATGTCCGACGAGCTGCCCGTCGTCAATTGGCAGTCCGCTGTCCAGGTCATGAAGGGCAGGAACGCGCAGGTCTACTGCTTCTCAGTGGCCTGCCGGCAGATACCGACCTGCTCGAAACTGCTCTGAACCATTTTCCTGGCCCTCGGCCGCGGATTCGCGGCCAGGGATTGCATTCTGATACACTGTCTCGAATTCATGCGCATCTGCCGTGCCCGAGACGTGTCTACGCAGAACGCGGGGATGAGCATGGAAGACCTAGCGAAAGCGGCTCTTCGGCAGATCCATGAGAAGGGATACTACAGCGAGATGGATGGCAAGTGCATCCTCTACGGACTGAGCTTCAGAGGAAAGCAGCCTACTGTCATCATAGAAGAGTACGACGCCTGAGGCCCGGCGCATCGGACGGAAGTGCAGGCCAGAGGCCTATGCTCAGCAGGCGTCCTTTATCGCCTGGAGCATGTCGTGGAAAGTGGTCTCCGCAGGCACGATGTCGGGCTTGAAACCGAGCGACTCAAGCCTCTCCGCGGTGGGCCTGCCGATGGCGGCGATGCGCACCTGCCTGAGGTAGGCGTCTCCCTGCTCCTTCCCGAAGTGCTTCTCCAGCCCCTCGATGAACGTGGATGCCGACTTGGGGGAAGTGAAGGCCATGACATCCATGCGCCCCCTCTTGACAGAGATGTACATATGCAGGATCGCGGGGCACATCCCCACTTCCTTCAGCTTGTACACGGCGACGGTCACCAGGTCCGCCCCTGCTTCCTTCAAGCCGTCGGCCAGCACGTCGGAGCCGCTGTCCGACCTGATCAGGACGACCCTCCTGCCCGAGACATCGGCTTTCAGCAGGTCCACCAGCCCGTAGGACGAGTAGTCTTCCGGAACGGAATCCGCCTTCAATCCGGCGGACTCCAGCTTCTTAGTTGTGGCCGGGCCGATGGACACGATGCGTACTTTCTCGAACATCCCTTTCAGGGCGTCTCCGTAGCGCTTCTGGCATTGGTCCACCGCTGTGGCGGATCCGAACACAGCTATGCACCCCTCGCTGAGGGAGGAGGACAGCTTCTCGAACTCCGAGTCGTCCCCTGGGAAGATCTCGAGGGACGGGGCCGCCATGACGGAGAACCCCATGTCCTCCGCCTCCTTGACGGAGTCCTTTATCCTGTCGATGGGGCGGGTGAACCCTAAGACGGTCATGCCATGTCCCCCAGGACGTCGCGCATCTTGGCGACCTCGCCGACGACGATTATCCCCGGAGGCTCGATCGAGTTCTCTCTGATGGCCGGTTCCAGGTCCGAGACCTTGGTCACGACCACCTTCTGGTCCGGTGTGGAGCCTTTGGAGATCACCGCCGCGGGCATGTCAGGGGACATCCCGCCTGCGATCAGCTCCTTCGAGATCGTCCCTGCGTTGCCGAGGCCCATCATGATGACCAGGGTCCCGTGCCCGGAGACCAGGGACCTCCAGTCGATCCTGTCCGTCTCCCTGTCGGCCTTCTCGTGGCCGGTTATGAACGTCACCAGCGATGCATGGTCCCTGTGCGTGACGGGGATCCCCGCCAGCTCCGGGACCGAGATGGAAGACGAGACTCCGGGCACGACGTGCACTTCCGCGCCCGCCTTCCTCAGCTCCTCCGCTTCCTCGGCGCCGCGTCCGAAGAGGAACGGGTCTCCGCCCTTGAGGCGCACGACCAGCTTCCCCTCTTTCGCCTTCTCCACAAGCAGCTCGTTGGTCTGCCACTGGCTGAGGTGGTGGTCCCTCGCCCTCTTCCCGGCGTCGATGAGCTCCGCGCCCTCTTTGCATTCCTTCAGCAGCTCCGGGTTGGCCAGCGCGTCGTACATGACGACGTCCGCAGACCTCAGGAGCTCCAATCCCCTGATGGTGAACAGCCCCGGGTCTCCCGGCCCGGCGCCTACCAAGTAGACTTTCCCTGTCATATCCTGTCCCTCTTCCCTGTAAGGTACTCCGCGATGTCCAGCAGGTCGTCCATCACGTAATCTATCGGGAGCATCGCGTCGACCCGTCTCGGAGCGTCCGAGTACCCGTAGGACACCGCCATGACATGGACCTCCATGTCCTCGACTTCGGCATGTATCCCCACGGGCGACGAGCATCCGGCTCCCATGAGCTTCATTATCCCCCTTTCCGCGCCGACCGCGATCCTGGCGGTCCTGTCGTCCAGCTTGCGGATGGCGTCAGCAGTGGCATCGTCGTCCGCCCTGCACTCCACCGCTATCACGCCCTGGGCCGGAGCGGGGATGAACCTCTCCTTGTCCAGGACGGCCATGGGCCTGTCTATCCCCATGCGGTCCAGCCCGGCCTTCGCCAGCACGATGGCATCGAAGTCGCCCTTGTCAAGGCGGTCCAGACGGGTGTGGATGTTCCCCCTCAGGGGGACGATCTCCAGGTCCGGGCGGGCCTCCTTGAGCATCTCCACCCTCCTGACCGACGAGGTCCCGACCCTGGCCCCCTTCGGCAGGTCCTCCAGCGGGCAAGGGAGGATGACGTCCTCCGGCGAGTCCCTGGGGAACATCGCGGCGATCCTCAGCCTCCTGTCCATGTCGATCGGGATGTCCTTGAGCGAGTTCACGGAGCAGTCGATGCCGCCGCCGATGATCGCTTCGTCCAGCTCCCTGACGAACGCGCCGGTGGCGGACATCTGGTCCAGGGGGGACTTGAGGTCGATGTCCCCCAGGGCCTTGATCCCGACGACCTCGCATTCCACGTCCGGGTTGGCCTTGGCCATCCTTTCGCAGAAGATCTCGGTCTGGCGCATGGCCAGCCTGCTCTCGCGGGTGCCTACCTTCATCCCTTCTTCACCTCCGAGAAGAACCCTTTGAACGCCTCGGACAGCTCTGCGACGGCATCGCCGTCGTGGGCCAGGGACATGAAGTCCACTTCCAATGCGGACGGCGGCAGGTAGACCCCGTGGGCGAGCATGTATCTGAACATCCTGTCGAACATGACACGGTCGGCAGTCTCCGCCTGCGTGCCGTTCGTTACCTCGGACGGGCCGAAATAGACGGCGAACATGGATGCGAGCGAGTTGACGCATCCAGGGATCTTAGAATCTGCCATGCTCTCCCTGATGGACGACACGAGCTCCTGCGTCCTCTTCTCGATCTTGGAATAGTTTCCGTCTTTGCGCATCAGGTCGATCTGCGCCAGGCCTGCTGCCGCAGACACCGGGTTCCCTGCGAAGGTCCCGGCGGCGTACACGGGCCCCTGGGGGGCCACGTTGGACATTATCTCCTCTTTCCCCATAAACGCGCCGGCAGCGAACCCTCCGCCGATGATCTTGCCCATGGTGGTCATGTCGGGGGTGACGCGGAACAGCTTCTGGGCCCCTCCGCCGGAGGCCCTGAAGCCCATTATGACCTCGTCGAATATGAGGATGGCATCGTTCTCCGACGCGATCTTCCTGACCTCGTCCAGGTACCCTTTGGACGGCGGGACCAGCCCGACGTTCCCCAGGACGGGCTCCATGATGACGCACGCGATATCCTTCTGCTTCTCCAGCAGGCCGGACATGGCCTGCGCGTCGTTGTACTCCACCACATGGGTGTGCCTGGCGGTGTCCGCCGGGACGCCTTTGGATGAAGGGACGCCCTCCGCGGAGCCGCTCCCCGCATTCACCAGGACAGAGTCATGGGCTCCGTGGAAGCCTCCGCGCATCTTCACGATCCCGTCCTTCCCGGCGAAGCCCCTGGCGGTGCGGATCGCGTGCATGGTCGCCTCCGTGCCGGAACAGGCCAGCCTGACCATCTCAGCGGACGGGACCTCGGAGTGGATCCTCTCGATGAGCGCCAGCTCCTGCTCGGAAGGGGCCCCGAACACCGTGCCTCTTGCAAGCTGATTCCTGGCGGCATCTAATACAGCAGGATTGGCATGGCCCGCGATCAGGGGCCCGTAGGCCATGCACAGGTCGATGTAGCTCTTCCCGTCTGCGTCGGTGATGCGGCAACCGGAAGCCTCCTTCATGAACAGCGGATAGGGCTTGAACGCCCTCACGGGGCTGGACACCCCTCCGGGCGACAGCCTGGACGATTCGGAGTACAGCTTCTGGGAACGGTCCATGGTATCAGAGCATCCTCGCGGCTTCCTCCGCGAAGTACGTGATTATGATGTCGGCACCGGCCCTCTTTATCCCGAGGAGAGACTCCATCATGACCCTGTCGCCGTTGATCCACCCGTTGGCGGCGCCGGCCTTGATCATGGCGTACTCCCCGGACACCTGGTACGCGGCAAGCGGAAGGTCGAACCTGTCCCTCGCCTCGCGGATGATGTCAAGATAAGGTCCGGCGGGCTTGACCATTATCATGTCCGCGCCTTCGGCCACGTCGAGCTCGATCTCCCTCATGGCCTCCAGCCTGTTGCCGCAGGGCATCTGGTAGCCGGCGCGGTTGCCCTTGCCCGGAGCGGACTCGGCGACATCTCTGAAGGGACCGTAGTAGGCGCTGTAGAATTTGGCGCTGTACGCCATTATGGGGACGTTCTGGAACCCGGCATCGTCCAGAGCGATCCTGATGGCAGCGATCTGGCCGTCCATCATCCCGCTGGGGGCGATGATGTCCGCTCCCGCCTCCGCCTGGGACACGGCGGTCTTCCCGTACAGTTCGATGGTGTCGTCGTTGACGACGCAGCCGTCATCGTCCAGCACGCCGCAGTGGCCGTGGTCGGTGTACTCGCATAAGCAGAGGTCGGCGATGACCATCAGGTCGGAGCTCTCCTTCAATCCGGCGATGGCCTTCTGGACCACCCCGTCCTTCTCGTAGGCGCCGGTGCCGGCCGCGTCCTTATGCGAAGGGATCCCGAACACCAGGACGGAGCTCACTCCGCTGTCCTGGATGTCCGAGGCGATCTTGTCGTAGCCTTTCAGGGGGTGCGTCGGCACCCCAGGCATGGACGCGGTCGTCTTGGCCTGCGAAATATTGGCGTCGAAGAACACCGGGAGCACGAACTGGTCCGGGTGCAGCCGGGTCTCGGCCACAAGGTTCCTCATCCTCTCGCTCTGCCTGAGCCTTCTCATGCGCATGTCTGGATACATCATCATTCTTCATCCCTCAAACCGAAAAGCTCCACGATGGCCTCGCACACGTCGGTGCGGCCCTCGCGGGAGGCCTCCCTCATGTTCTTGTAGAGGTCGGCCGTGAACTTGTTCATCAATGCCCTGGAGAAGTCCTCCAGGACCCCGGAGCACTCCGGCCCCGCCCTGGAAAGGGCTGTGGCCAGCTCGCGCTCCCTGGTCTCGGCCAGCTTCATCCCCAGCTTCCGGATCACATCGTTGGCGTACTGCTCCTTCTGCTCGGTAGCGAGGCGGGCCAGCTCCTCGCCTATGATCTTCTCCGCTCCGACGATCTCGTTCTTCCTGCGCTCCACGTTGCGCATCGCTATGGAACGGAGCGAGTCCATGCTGTCCAGCTCCACGTTGGGGATGCTGACGACATCCGAATCCGTGTTCCTCGGGACGGAGACGTCTATAATCAGAAGCTTGCGGTCCGGGCGCTGCGACATCGCCGCGGCGACGTGCTCCATCTTGAGCACGTGATGGGGCGCGCCTGTCGCGACGAGGACCAGGTCGGAGGCCGTGACGGCCTCGGCGAGGCGGGCCATGCTCACCGCTTTGCCCCCCAGCTCGTCCGCGAGCTCGATGGCGCGGCTGTAGGTCCTGTTGGACACGATCACCGTCCCGACGTTCTTGCCGACAAGGTTCTTGGATATCACCGAAGCGATGTCCCCTGCGCCGAGGATGGTCACCGCTTTCCCCGAGAGCCCTCCCAGGCGCTCCTCGGCCAGCTCGACGGACGCGGATCCGACGGAGACGGCGCCTTTGTTCAGCGCGGTCTCGGAACGGACCCTCTTGCCGACGATCATCGCTTTGTCGAAAAGGCGGGACAGCATCGGGCCCACGTGGCCCTCGCCCTTCGCCTTGGCATAGGACTCCCTGACCTGGTGCTGGATCTGGTCCTCCCCCACGATGAGGGAGTCCAGGCCGCATACCACCCTGAACAGGTGGCGTATGCACTCCCTGTCCTCCAGGACGTAGGAGATGTTGGACGAGGGGACGACCGTCTTGATGGTGGACTGGAAATACTCGATCGCCGCGCGGTCGTCCGTGCATGCGGCATAGACCTCGAAGCGGTTGCAGGTCCTGACGATCACGTGCTCCGTGATGCTCTGGACCGCCGGGATCCTCTTGCTGACCTCCTCCTCCAGAAGGGGCACCACGTCGTTCAGGCCCTCGGTACCTCCGGCGGAGGAGTGGGTGACATGGAGGCTGACGATCATTCGGGCACCTCGCTTATGGCTTTCTCGTAGGCGGAATCGCGGTCGCCGGCCGCCAGCATCTTCCAGATGCCCTCGTCGGCGAGGATCCCCGCAAGGTATTCTGCCCTGCCGGGCTGGGTGGGGATCCTGCCGCGGATGTACGCCCTCAGGTCTATCAAGAGCTCCAGCATGGCATCGTAAGACGGGTCGAGGAGCTCATCGATCTTAGAAGCAACGTAAGGAGGGAACGCGGGGACACGGCCTTCCGAGGAGACCGTGACCGTGAAGCCCTCGCGGCGGAGCGTGGACGGTATCAGGACATCGCCGCCTCCGTGGGCGGAATTGGTCATTATCCCCCGGGCCATGGAAACGTCGCGGATGCTGTCGTTCAGCTCATGGCTCGAAGTGGCGGCGACCACAATATCGGCGCCGTCCATGAACCCGGACGCGGTCTCCGGCGACACCGCCTCCCTGACGACCTCTCCGGCAAGCTCTTCGAGCTCCGGGAGGACCTCCGGGGACACGACCCTGATCCTGAAGCCGTCGAAGTGGCGGCACTTCCTCAGCGCCACTCCGCCTCCCCCGAATATCACGACGAGACGGTTTCCCGGCGACAGGAGCAAAGGCGACATGCGGACGGCTTCCAAAGGCATACTCTCCGGGCCGTTCGTATGCGCAGGGATATGAAATAATGTCGGTCGCAGCGTCCGGCCTCGCCGAATCACATGACAGAGACGGGGCCCCCGTCGGAAGGGGACCCTGGAAGTTTGGAAATCAGATCTTGTCCAGCGCCTGCGAGAGGTCGGCGATGATGTCGTCGATGTTCTCGCATCCGATGGATAGCCTGATGGTGGTCGGCATGATGCCGGACTCCACGAGCTGCTCCTCGGAGAGCTGGGAGTGGGTGGTGCTCGCCGGATGGATCACCAGCGACTTCATGTCCGCCACGTTGGCGAGCAGGGAGAAGAGCTTCATGGAATCGGCGAAGCGCTTGGCCCCGTCCCTTCCACCGACGGTCTCGAAGGTGAAGATCGAGCCGGCGCCGTTGGGGAAGTACTTCTCGTACAGGGCGTGGTCCGGGTGGTCCGGGAGCATGGGGTGGTTGACCTTGGCGACCTTGGGGTGCTTGGAAAGGAACTCCACGACCTTCTGGGTGTTGTAGACGTGCCTCTCCACCCTGAGGGAAAGGGTCTCCAGTCCCTGGAGCAGCACGAAGCTGTTCACCGGGGAGATGCAGGCGCCCATGTCCCTGAGGATGATTGCCCTTATCCTGGTGCAGAACGGCGCGCCGGGAACGTCCTTGGCGAAGCTGACCCCGTGGTAGCTGGGGTCGGGATCCACCATGTGGGGGAACCTGCCGGAGCCGGCCCAGTCGAACCTTCCGGACTCGATGACCGCCCCTCCGAGGACAGTGCCGTGGCCGCCGATGAACTTGGTGGCAGACTCCACGACGATGTCGGCCCCGTGGTCCAGGGGCCTGAACAGGTAGGGCGTGGCGAAGGTGTTGTCCACGACCAGCGGGATGCCGTGGCGGTGGCACATCTCTGCCAGGGCGTCGATGTCGATCAGGTTGGCGTTGGGGTTGCCGATGGTCTCGACGAAGACGGCCTTGGTGTTAGCCTTGATAGCCTTCTCGAAGTTCTGGACCGGGTTCGGCTGAGTGGGGTCCACGAAAGTGCAGTCCACTCCATAGGACTTCAGGGTGTGGCCGAAGAAGTTGATGGTCCCCCCGTAGATCGAAATGGATGATACGATATGGTCGCCGGCGAAGGCCAGGTTGTTGATCGTGTAGGTGATGGCGGCGGCGCCGGATGCGACAGCAAGAGCGGCGGAGCCTCCCTCGAGCGCCGCGATCCTCGTCTCGAACACCTCAGTGGTGCTGTTGGTCAGGCGGCTGTAGATGTTCCCGTTCTTCCTGAGAGCGAACCTGTCGGCGGCATCGTCGCAGTCCTTGAAGACGTAGGACGTCGTCAGGTATATCGGCACGGCGCGGGAGTCCGTGGCAGGGTCGGCCTGCTCCTGGCCCGCGTGGAGCATGACGGTCTCGAATCTCTGACCCTGGGCGTTGAGCGGGCTTTTCGGAATGTTCTCTTCTTCTCTGAATCCCATTGCGATTCCTCTGTGGAACAGGAATCTGTTGCTGGTATTTCAGACCGTCCATGGATGAGGCTGCCGGAGGTTGGCAATCGGGAGCTGTCGCTCTTCGGAATGATGTGGGAAAAGTGGCTGACAGCGTGTCTGAGTTCCCGTACGCTTGCGCAATACAGTACAGACAGATACGCGGGCGGACTTTACTGCCGGGTTCGGAATGGGACCGGGTGTGACCCCGCCGCTATGGCCGTCATACCAAAACGTGGGATATCTGAATAATATATAAAACTAACTGAGATCGAGAACGTGAAACGACATCAATATCACGTATTCGCGCGATGCGAAAGAAGCAGTCCGCAGAATCTGTTGCAAAGTGGAGAAAGAGAGGTCGGCAAACATCCTGGATTCGATCAAAGACGGGGGCAAGAAGCCCAAAACGTATCCGAACTCGGCTCCGAGCCCGTCGTATCCAAAGGCTTTGTCCGTGCTCTCGCTATCAGCGATAATCTCATTCTCTGCGAGATGGCGATGACGTTATGTGCATGTCAGCGACTGCCCACGCCATATCGCATTAGAAGGGTCTGATCTCCAATCGGGTCGCTTAAGAACAATAGAAGAGGGATTCGAGGCATGCGCGCGCCTGGTTCCGAAGCTAACCATCCAGAAAATTCCGACAGCCAGGCCGTCTGCCTGCTATGGCATGCATATGGAAAGGCGGGGGAATTCTCCCCCGGTTTACTCATCTGTGGCGCTTCACGACCACGAATCCGATAATCAGAATCGCGGCAATAACGATTATCGCCCAGTAGATGCCGTCGATATGGAACCCGTACGAATGTGATTCGACGGTCACCCAGCTCGCATAAAGAGTGATGTCGTAGTATAGCGGACTACCATCATAAGGGGTCTCGAGATCTGCTAAAAACCATCCTTCGAACTCGTGCCCAGACCATGTAGGCTCTGGAAGCGTCGTCGGGGCAGTGCCTGCCTTTATGGAAATCGAATCAACCTTCGGACCATCGCCAGTTTGGAAAGTGATAGTCACATCCTCTTGGCCGTAACCGACGGTGTTCTGTCCGTCGATCAGGAATGTGTCGGAGATTACGCTTTCCTTGTCGTTCCATGCGACATCGGTGGCATTGGCAGCATCCGAGTCATAATCGCAAATCGATACCACGAAGGGCACCGATAGCAGCATGACTGCCACCAAGGCCAGAGCAGAAGCATTACGTTGAATGAAGCTCATGAAATTAACTACGAGGTCTTAAGTATATTATACTTCCCATCAAGATTGTCCGCATGCGCCTGTGAGTCCAGCAGAGCAGGAGATGGGCACTCCAGCATCACGGAGACGCGGTTCGCCACGCCTTCGGGCTTCTCTCCGACGGACGATCCGGAGCCGGGAGAGCACTCGCAGTAGCGGTACTTCACCCCGTAGTAAGCATAGTAGATGCCTGTCGCGCCGTCGATCTCGGCTCCGGAGGCGGTATGGCCCGGGAACAGGAGGAGGCAGGCCTTGTGCCCCAATGCCGCCATGATCGAGCTGTACAGGATCGCCCCGCTCGCATCGTCGGAGGCCTTGGAGAACAGGACCTCCACGGGATATCTCCACAGCCCGCTGCCGTCCGCGCCGAGGGACTGGACGAACTTCAGGATGAAGTCCGCCTCGGCGGCATCGTCCATGCCCGAAGCCATCTTGTGCAGCTCCGAAGCCAGCGACATCACGTACTTGTCGCCGGGCGTCATGAACCTGGCCGACTCGGCCCCGGTGTAGCATCTCTTGTCGTCGGCATCCATGCCCCTGTACGCCAGATAGTCGGAGTAACGGAACACCCGGCTCAGGGAGTACTCCTTCTCGTCGAATGTCCAGGAATAATCGACCTTGACGTTCCCGTCGCATACATAGGTCAGGATCCAGTTGCGTTCGGTGCCGTCCAAGCCCTTCCCTGCGACGTCCACGCTGTACGTTCCCGCGACCGGGAACGCATACAGGGGCGATGCCCCGCTCAGGACCTCCGCGACGGAGCTGTCGAGGTCGCAGGAGATCGCCCAGGTCGCATCGGCCAGCGGGAATCCTGTCCCCAGCGTCACGGTGTCCCCGACGGACACGCCGATCGTCGCGCCTGCGGCCCTGGCCTCAAGCACGAGATCGGACGTTCCGAGCTCGTATCTCAGCTCCGGGTCCTTCGACAGGAGATTGCCGTCGGCATCGTACCACCCGTCGAACGCGACGCCGTCCGCCAAGACAGCAGTAGCGGTCAGGACCATCCCCGGGGTGCGGACGCCGTCGCAGCCGGCAAGGACCCCGTAGCTTCCTTTCACGGTCACGGAGACATCCTGGACCGGCGGGACATCGATGTCTTCGGCGTAAGCCAAGGCCATGTGCAGCTGGGACCCGTTGCATTCGGCCCTGTACAGCTTGCCGTCGTCGATGCCGTACCAGAGCTTCAGGCCGTTCCCGTCGGGAGACTCAGTCTTGTACACGTTGCACTCCACGTCGCCGGACTTCCCGGCAACGGAGCCTGTCCCTATGAAGTCCAGGTACCCGGCCAAGTCGGACCCCCATCCGGAATCGGTCTTGTCCAGAGTCCAGGTCTTCACGACCTTCCCGAACCTGTACTCGGTCAGCTCCAGGTCGTAATCGATCTGCACGAAGTACGACAGCTCGTAAGGGCTGTAGTAGAGGCTGGACACGGTCACAGACCCGGAGAACTTCACTGTATGGGTCCCGTCCTCCCAGTAGCCTTCTGCATCGTAGATCGCGCCCGAAGGGCTGGAATCGGTCCCCCATCCGGCGTACAGGACTATGTCTCCCGTCGTCGCAGAGGTGAATCCCCTGAACATGTGCGTGCGGGCCTCGTCGGTGTACCATCCGGTGAAGATCATGCCCTCTCTCGTAGCGGGCTCCAGGACGATCCCGTCCCCCTTGCAGTAGACGTCGGGATTGGATGGATCGTTCACCCCTCCGTCGAGCTCGTATGTGATGTCGAAGGGGCCCCTGTTGTAGACGTCCTCGCTGATCATCGTGACCGCGAACACGCATGCTATAACCGCGATAATGCCCGCCGACAGGGCTGCGTCCTTCCATCCGATGGTATCGACCGAGACAGCCTATCCCGTTGTCAGTCATAATAGTGACGATTGGATGCTCCGTCTCCGGCGATGCCCGATATGCGGAGATCAACGCAAGTCCCGCAGCAGGGGCGCATACCCTGCCCCTTCCCCTGTCCCCGGCCTATCCTGCATCCGCATCAATAAAATACAGCAGCCAACATAGCAATTGCCGATGGGGAAGAAGAGCAACCTTGCAGCTACCGCCGCCCTGGGCTTTTGCATGCTCATGAGCAGCCTCAACTGGATGTACATGCGCATACCGCACTACTACATCATGATCCAGACCGGCTCCGACATCGCCAGCTGGCTGCTCTCCGCGTACATCATCGCTGAAGTCTCCGTCGTCATCATCGCCGGAGCCCTTATGGACAGGCTCGGTCCGAAGGACGATATCATCATCGGCGCCACGCTGTTCTTCGGAGGCGCGATCGGCCTGTGCATGGCCGAGTCCGTGGAGATGATGATCGCCTTCCGCATAGTCCAGGGATGTGGCGCAGGGTTCCTTTTCACCGTCGCACTGGGGTTCGTGGGTAAGCTGCCGAAGAGCAAGCGGCTGGACCCCCACAAGGTGATGACGCTGGCGTTCAGCCTGGGATCCCTGTTCGGCACCGCCGTCGGGTACTTCTTCACCATGGAGGTCCAGAGCTGGAAGGCCATGGTCATCATCAGCGCGCTCATCGTCCTCGTCTCCGGGACCGTCGCCTACAGGAACCTTCCGGACATGCCCCGCCAGTTCGTCCGCGACGTGCCCGGGATGGTCCTCACCCTTCTCACGATAGCGGCGGTCATGAGCTACACCCAGCTGGTCAACGACAAGTTCAAGCTGTTCAGCTACGAGAGCCTGGCCTTCGCCGAGGTGTGCATAATACTCGCAGGCCTCCTCATCCGGGTGGAAAGGAAAGCCGAGGACCCGATAATCCCCCGCGGCATCGGGAAGCACGAGGTCGGCCTCATGGCGGGGATGTTCCTCGCTGGGTTCTGCGGGCTGGGACTGCTCCAGTTCCTGGTGATGTACATGATAGTGTCATACGGGGTGACCCTGTATGCGGCGAGCAGGATGCTGCTGTGCCTCCTCGCAGGCGGAGTGGTCACATCCCTCCTGGGAATGAAGCTGGTCTACAAAGACGGGATACGCCCCCTGGTCCTGACCGGGTCCGTCCTGATCGCCATCGCGTTTATAGGCGCTTTCCTCCTGCCCAGAGGCATGGCCGGAATAGGCGTCTCGCTGTTCGGCGTGGGCCTCGGCTTCGGGCTGATCATCACCGAGATGCTGACGAGCCTGCAGGCTATCGCCAACCAGAAGCACCAGGGCGCAATGACCGGCATCCTCATGTCCTTCCGTTTCACCGGGATCATCCTGGGGATAAGCGTCTACAAGGCGATCGTATCCAACGCCATCCACGAATACGCCAGGAGCAATGGAGTGACGATAGACGATCTGGACACGATCCTGGCCTACTTGACTTACCATCTCCAGAACATCCAGGACATCGCGAAGGACATCCAGGGCCTCGTGACGGTCTTCGAATCCACCATCAGGCAGTGCTGCGGGGCTGCCGGCATCGCAGTCCTTTCTGTCCTAATCGTCTGCTACTTTTGCGTCGGCCGCAAGGACCTCGGAGCACCGGAATTCGTCACCGACGAAGACTGCGGCGGAGGCTCATGCCTTTCCGCGCCATTTGAGGCTCCAGATGGCCGGGGAGACGAAAGTGCGGACGAAGAATATATCGACCAGGATGCACAACACCACGGCGAACCCGAGCTGCGAGAGCATCTGGTTGTCAGAGAAGCAGAACGCCGCGAAGCATCCCGACAGGACCAGAGCTGCCACTACCAGCACCGGCTGAAGTTCGAGGAGCATCGCAGACGAGGCCTCCCTCCGATCCATGCCCTCCTTCCTGCAGTGCGCCATCCTGTTCTCCTGCACCGCGTTGAACCAGATCCCCATGAAGAAGCACACGGAAATCATGAACGCCTGCACCGCCATCGAGACGCCGCCCCATATCATCGCCATCAGGATGCTGGCGAGGCACAGCGAGATCAATCCGCTCAGGACCGTCGTCACCACACCTCTCGCCGCAGTGCCTGCGGAGCTCGAGATGGACATGACGATAAGGAGCATCAGCAGCACCGGAGGCACGGACTTGATGATTCCCGACTCTGCAAAGCCCAAGAACTCGCTATAGACCATCCCGGTGCCAGCGATGAGGACCTCATCGGCGGCAGAGCCCTCCTTGAAGTCATTGACGACGGACGATATCTTCTCGGTCGTCTCCAGAGACCTTCCCGAGACGGACGATTCCTTGGTGGCCACCCTCACCATGAGATGGGTCACGGCCACGCTCTTGTCCGAGAGCATCTCGTACCCGACCGTCCCAAGGGCCGTGTTCAATGCATAATCCATGTACGGCCCGCCGGAATCCAGGATGTCCTGACTGGTGCTCCCGGCGGCGACCAGCTCATCGATGGTCCTGTCGTACTCGCCCGCCAGGGTCGGATGGATCCCCTCGACGACGGAGCGCACCTTCGACAGCGCCTCCTCTGGATCATCGCCTGCGGAATATCCCGCCTTATCCAGAAGATCCTGCCATGTGACGACAGAGGTCACGGAGGCAATGTTGTCCGGATCGGAGGCTGCCAGCGCTTCGGCGAGAGCCGAAGCCTCGGCGACGGATGCCACATCATTCCATTCCAGCATCGCCATGGAGCCGTCCCACGACATGGTTCCCAGGAGATGCCCGTATCCAAGAACTACTCTGTAGGGATTCAGGATCCCTCCGAGCCCATAGCTTTCCATGACCTCCAGCCCCATCCGGGAGTCTCCGGTCGCAAGGGAATCGGCCATGTCGTAAGGGAACTCGTCTTCGTACCTTTCCTGATCGGCGAGGTACCCGGCGCAGCACACCGCCAAGCATGCAGCGACCGCGATGACCGCCATGCCATGACGGGAAGTCGCCCTCGACGTCCCGGCGACGAACCTTCTGAAAGCGTTCCCGATGCGGGAGCACGCGCGGCCGATGGCCTTGGGCATCCTCCTGCTGCCGGCGCCCGCGGTCCAGAACAGCTCCTTCCTCGTCAGGCGTATCAGCGATGCGGGTATCGTAAGAGAAGAGGCCAAAGTGATCATCGACGAGAACGCCAGGCATGCCCCGATAGACTCGAACTCCCCGTTCCCGACGATAGACAGCGTCACCGCGCAGATGAACAGGCACACAGAAGTCGACGCGATCGGCGCAAAGGACCATTCCACGGTGCTCTTCATCGCCCGGTCCGCGTCTCCGAACTTGGCTAGCTCCCTCCTGTACAGCGAGATCACATAGAGGCAGTTGACGAAGCTGATGACCATCGTGGATATCAGCACGAGGATCGCCGAGACCACGAAGACGCTGGTCATGGAGCTCACACCGAACATCGTGGCCATGGTCGCTATGAGGGGGGACACGATCGATGCGAACATTATGAGTGTGGACACGCCGGATCCGAAGAACAGCCCGGTGAGGATCAGCGTCAGGGCGAACGCCAGGATGACCGCAGACAAAAACGTGTCCGAGAGTTCGTAGTTCAGGTCGTCAGCCAATGCTGGATTGCCGGTCACGTAAACGCTGAAAAAAGCCTCGGGCTCGTGCAGCTTGTGCATGTAGTCGGATGTGAACGATGCCACGGCATCCCTGAGGGCCCAGGTGTCGTCCATCAGGTCGTAGCCGGAGTACTCTCCGCTGTACAGCATCCCCAGGACCATGGCCCCTGACGACGTCCCCATGTCCTCGGCCAAGACGGCGACCCCGCCCCTGTCCAGGTCGAGCTTCGGGTTCCAGTCCTTGGACTCGACGAACCTGGACTGGATGTAGTCGGAGTATGCCGGTAGCCCGATCTCCTCATCGCCCATCAGCTGCCTGTACCCGTCGCGGATGTGGTACTCCACCACGAGCAGGGGAATGCGGGACTCGTCCACGCAAGGATCGTCAAAATAGGCCCATATGACTTCCGAAGCCCTCGCCGACTCGCTGTCCCTGTCTGCAAGCGATTCTATGCTCCCGCCAGTCTGCTCCAGCATCTTAACGGCCGGAGGCACAAGGACAAGAGTAGCCACTACCCATACTGCAAGGATGATCTTCCAGCGGTCCATGACCGCATCGACGAGGATGCTTCTCACACTGGTGATTAGGCGCGCCAGATATATGATAGTGATGAGAAAAACGGGCCCTGGGACGCGAAGGGTGCCCAGAAAGGAAAGCCTGAAGCCGCTCTGTTCGGGAAGACCGGCACTTCCTGCCGGTGACCGGGGAGACGGCCGCCATGGCATCGACATACCGGGATCTTCCCCGGGGGCCTGTCGGCATCCAGGCCGCATCGCACGAAGCGACATGTGACGCATATTTATTGGGGAACAAGATACATCTGTCCGATGTTGCCGAAGAAGTACCTCGCCCTCATCGTCGTCGGCCTCCTGGCAGTGGGCGTCGGCGTGGTCGTCACCTGGGACAATGCCCACAAGGACGCGGACGGGTACTACGACTACGACATCTCGTACTCGGACTCATTCGAAAGCTGGTCGATGACAATCACCGCCCCTAAGGGCGAGACCTTCGCCATTGTCGATGTGGTCGTGAAGAACGTGTCCTACGAGAAGGGGATATCCACTAAACCCGCCTTTATGTACTGGGAGCTGAAGCTTGACAGCATGACCTTCAATGTCAGCCTGACAAACACCGTCCTGCATCCGGACTACTGGGACATGAAGATCGACGAGGGCAGGACATGGGGTTACACCGTCGTGTTCCTGATTCCAGAGGAGTTCGCCGACCAGAGGGGCGCGTCCCTGGATTATTGGTACCTGTCTCTGGGCGAGAAGCTCGACCTGAAGTACGACCCGGAGCTCAGGCTAAAGACGTTCTGACCATCGCTGATACTAGTTCAACATGACTGTTCTTGAGAGGCAGTCTTACAGTGTCGATGAGACTGCCTATAGCATAGGACTAGTACAGCCCGTCATAACCCAGGTTACGATAGATTGTCCCTGTTCAATCAGGGAAATATCGTATCAGTCAGGCTGATTCCTAATATCATGGTGATGAAGTGCCTCGGCTATCTGCAAATCTTCAAGAACCTGCCGGAAGACAGGCCTGGCGAATGTGCAGACGAGGATGCGCAGGGCCGGCAAGGCCACAGTCATGCTCCCGGACCCGGAATGCCTCCGTTACACAGGCATCTCTGAGGAGCTCGTCTGCCACGTGGACCCGGACCTGCCGGGAGAGGAGACCGGAGCCTATAGACTGGGGGCGATTCTCCAGCCTTGCCTGGACCGCGAAGGCCTTCGCCGCATCCCGATCGACTGACTGCTCGGACGCGGGACAGTGCGAACCGGCTCAGAACAGCCCGGACAGGAACCTTGCGACGGCCTCCGCATCCCTCAGCACATCGTCGAACGTCACTCCGTTCTCGGAAGGCTCAAAGTGGTTGTAGTCCCACCCGATGACCGTGACATCGGAATCATGGTCCTTCTCGAACGGAGGCGCCCTGTTGAAATACGACGTCCCGCCGTGGGCCCCGATCTCCGGATACCCTTGCGGGCTGACCGGCAGCTTCCCTCTGATCCTGTCGAAATCGGCATCCTTCATCGCCACGTAGGCGCAGAACCACCCGCGCTTCCCGTTATGCTACTGAGGTCCGCAACCGTTCCGAAGGGAGCCGAAACGGACCGCGACCTCCATATCGGCGCCTGTGTCCGTGCGGAACGCCTCCACGTGTACCGTATGCTCGTCTTGCTTGAACCACATGGTATCGCTCACAGAAGTCCGCGGGAGTTCTTGAAGACCGTGCAGTTATGAACCAGGTCGTGAACGGGCCTTCAGACCTCCGGACGGAACCTATATCCGCTGCGCCCCCGATATAGGTTGCGACCCGAGTATACCTGCACCTCTGTACCCTCGCGGTGTATGTGCAGGTCACTGCTCAACCTCCTCTTCTCCGTTCATCCGTACCTCAGAGGCATCCCGATGCGCCTCTCGTAATAGGCCCGGTTGAAGGACCTCCTCCTTCCGACGGTGGACTCCCCGTACTCTATGGCCTGCTTGGGGCAGATCTGAAGGCATGACATGCACAGCCCGCACTTCTCCTCGTCCCAGACCGGCTTCACCAGATCCTCTAGGAATTGTTGCTTTGTAGCCCTGTACCTCTAACCTCAACACCCCTAATATGGGGCTTGCACACAAACCTTGATTATTAGGGTTAAACCAAATAACAATAGATTATTCCTAATTTATTAGGTAAATATTATATTTTACCAAATAATCCCTAATCACATGGAGATAAAACGCCTCGACTACCTGCAGATCCTGAAAGACTCCTCCGGGAAGACCGACCTGGTGAAGGTTCTGACCGGGATGCGCAGGACCGGCAAGACCACGGTCATGCTCCAGCACCTGGAGCATCTCCGCTCCACCGGTGTCCCTGAAGAGCTCATCTGCTATGTGGACCTGGACCTGCTCGGGAAGGAGATCGGGACGGAAGAGCTGAAAGCCATCCTCCAGCCCTGCCTGGACCGCGAAGGGCTCCACCGCATCCTGATCGACGAGATCCAGGACGCGGAAGGATGGGAGAGAGTGGTGGCCATGATGGTCGCCCGCAGGGACTGCGACATATACATCACGGGCTCCAGCTCAAGGATGCTGTCGTCGGAGCTCTCCACGAAGCTCTCCGGACGGTACATGGAGGTTGAGGTCCTGCCGTTCTCGTTCAGGGAGTTCATGGAGCTGCACGGAGGGGACGAGGATGCGAGGCTTCGGGAGTACATCCGCTACGGCGCCCTCCCGTCCATCGAGCCGGAGAGGGGCGACAGGGTGTGCCGCGCCCAATCCGAGGGCGTCTACAGCACCGTGATGATGAAGGACGTGCTCTCTCGCGCGCCCGGGAAGCCGGAGAAGCTGACGGCCGTGTGCAGGTTCCTGTTCTCCAACATAAGGAACGTCACCAACGCCGACAGGATATCTGCGGAGCTGGGGCTGTCCGACGACACCGTCCGCAGGTACCTGGAGGCGCTGACCGAGGCGCACCTGTTCTACCACGCGGAGAGGTACGACATCGTGGGGAAGAAGGTGCTCAAGTCCAAGGGCAAATACTACGCCACCGACCTGGGGGCCAGGAACATCCTGGTGAGCGCCAACGAGCTCAGGGACATCAGCGCCCCGCTGGAGAACATAGTCTACTTCGAGCTGCTCCGCAGAGGGTACTCCGTGTTCGTGGGGAGCTTCCGTGACAAGGAGATCGACTTCACCGCCGTGAAAGGCGACGATGTGAGGTACTACCAGGTATCGCAGACCGTCATGGGCGAGGACACCTACGACAGGGAGGTCCGGACGCTGAAGGCGGTGAACGACAACTACAGGAAGACGGTGCTCACCCTGGACAGGTTCGGGCTGGGAAACGACAGCGGGATAATGATAGTGAACCTCGTGGATTGGCTGCTCGGGCGCGAAGAGGCATGAGCCTGATCGGGATGCCCTCCCGATCGGCATCCAGCGGGCCCTGCAGTTACAGAACCGGCCCGTTTCGGCCTGTCCTTTCATCTACGCCCTCGTAAACAAGAGGGATGGCCCGAGCATACCTGCACCGCTGTACCCTCGCGGTGCATGTGCAGGTCGCTGCTCACCCTTCTCCGATCATCCGTACCTCAACGGTATCCCGATGCTCCTCTCGTAGTAGGCCTTGTTGAAGGACCTCCTCCTTCCCACGGTGGACTCACCGTACTCTATGGCCTGCTTGGGGCAGATCTGAAGGCATGACATGCACAGCCCGCACTTCTCCTCGTCCCAGACCGGCTTCCTGTGGTACACCCTGATGGCCTGGTCAGGGCAGATGTCCTCGCAGATCCTGCACTCAATGCACTTGTCTGTGACCGCAAAGGGCTCCGTGACCCTGGCCTCGTCGTACTTCGGATAGACCGCCCTCCAGTCCAGGTCCCCGCGGTGCCTGCGGAAGTCGCCGCATGCCCGAGACTTCACCGATTGGGCTATCTCCTCGGCCTCGGCATCTGAGGCTCTCAGGATCTCCGCCTCCTCTTCCGGGGAAGGCGGCTCGAAGGCGAATATTGCACTGTCCGGCATCTTCACATCATACATCGCATCGATCTTCAGGCGGCCGTCCAGGAGCTCCGCCAGCATGTCGCATGCCCCTCCGGAGTGCCCTCCGCAGGTGGACACGGCGAAGACGTGGCCCGGGTTCTTTATGCTAACCTTCTCCGCGAAGGCCCTAACCTTGTCCGGGAGGCCCAGGAAGAACGTCGGGAACACGAAGCCCACGTCCTCGCCCTTGGCGTCGTAGGAGAACCTCCCGTAGCGGACGGCCGCGGCGAGGTCGGTCAGGGGGATGCCTGCGGCATCCCCTATGCGCCTGGCGACGGAGTAGGAGTTGCCTGTTCCGGAGTAGACGAATATCATGCCATGCGCCTCGGAATCAGGGGATTTTAAGATTTCGTCGAAAGTGAACGGCGTTAAGTCCTGTTCAGA